>CAJWCD010000005.1:0-55678 GCA_913020725.1 uncultured Pseudomonadota bacterium | reverse complement strand
GTCCGCAGGCGGTTTCGATGAGGGTGTCCTCAAAGCCCGCCTTGAAGTTGCGATATATGAGTCCGAAAGTATCGAAAACTGATCGGCACTTGTGGAGAGGGGAATCAGGGTGATGAGGGCGAGGACGAATGACTTGCGCATGGGAACCTCTTGGGAAAAAGGTCAGGTTCGCAAATCCTTCCCGGAGTGGAAGAAATCACGAATTTTTTTACCCTCCCTCCCGAAAATTTCAAGACTTAAACAGCATTTTTTTTGCAGCACCCCCCTTCATCCATGGGAACTGATGCCCAAGTTGCTGAAATATTCGGGGACTATCCATTGGCAAAAAGCGTCGGGATTTCCCCGTTTCGGAGTTGACCCCAGCCGAAATTTCCGCTAGTTTGAAAGAAATGGGTCATTCCGGAGACCGTGGGCTGGTGTTTCGTCCAGCCCTGATTGGGCGGTGTTCCGGACACGACCCGCTTCCCAAAGGAGGGCACATGCGCATCTATCTGATTCTGCTCGCCGCACTACTGTTCGGCAGCACCTTGGTGTTGGCTCAAGAACCTCCCCAATCCGCCACGGCCTCTCCCTCGATCTACGACGAAGCCTACCTGAGCCTGTGGGCGAAGCGGCTCGCTTTCATGCAAGCCGCATCCACTCGCATTGGCCGATCTGGCGGGAAATACACCCCTGCCACAACTCCGGCGGGCAAGCGGATTCGTTCTTCCGATGCCATGTCCAAGGGGCAGGTGAATCCAAGTTTCATCGCCAAGGCTCGCACTCACCCCTCTCTGCTCCAAAGATGACTCCTGAATGCTGCGGACTCAAAACCGACGCCGACTGAGTGTGTGTGGCGCCGCTCTGCTGCTCTGCTGGGGAACTTCAGCTTGGGCTGAGTGGGAAGCGATCAGCGGGTTCCGCAACTGTGTGCAGGACGCCCGCACTCTTTTCTTCCGGGCTTGCGGGCATGGCAACGGCGGGGTGCTGGGAACCCTCCGTTCGGAGGCGCTTCCGGAGCACCCTGTTTTCCTGATGTTCTCCCGGCAGGCACGTTACGGTTGGGTAGCGGAACTGCACTGGAACACGCTACTCCCACTGGCCGCTCAAGCTAAAATCACCTTCCGGACCGACAGTGGCGAATCCGTTGCACTTGTGGCAATCAATGGTCGCAACGATCTTGACGGCATTCTCCAATCAATCTCGACAGTCTTTTTCGTTCCGGAAGTGTTGCTGCAACAACTGGAGCGCACCACACAGTTTGGCCTGCTCTTGGAAGACGATCTGCAAAACCAACTCAGCGCAAAAGGCTCAACGTCCGGACTGGCTGAGGCCAGAAGCGCCTACCTCGCTCAGGGCGGAAACCGCATTCCAACGGGTTGACCGCTGCTGTGTCTGCTTGCTCCTGATAGAATGCTTGCAATATGAGCGAAAAATTGTAGTAATGTCAGATAACATTTGAGACTTTGACTCCAGAATTTGTCACGGACCCGAAACGATGATTCATGTCCAGAAACTGAGCAAGCAATTTGGTGCCATACAGGCCGTCCACGAAATCTCCTTCAGCGTCGAGCGCGGAGAGGTGTTGGGATTTCTGGGACCAAACGGTGCTGGAAAATCCACCACGATGAAGATGCTCACGGGCTTCCTCACCCCCAGCTCCGGGGATGCGACCGTGTGCGGACACAGCATCCTCAACGAACCGCTGAAGGCGCAACTCAACATCGGCTACCTGCCGGAGAGCGCTCCTTCGTACAGCGAGATGCTTGTCGAGGAATTTTTGCAGTTCATCGGCGAAGTCCGGGGATTTTCCGGCAAGGATTTGGCGAAGCGTATAGCGTACGTCCTCGCCACCACCGGACTCACCGAGGTGCAGACGCAACTGATTGACACGCTCTCCAAGGGCTACCGCCAGCGCACTTGCCTTGCACAGGCGTTGCTACACGACCCGCCCGTGCTTGTTTTGGACGAACCGACCGATGGCCTTGATCCCAACCAGAAGCACGAGGTGCGCAACCTCATCCAACGCATGAGTGCTGACCGTACCATTCTCGTTTCCACCCACATCCTTGAGGAGGTGGAGGCGGTCTGCACACGGGCGTTGATCATCGCCTCCGGAAAGTTGGTGGGCTACGGCACTCCGGACGAGTTGCTGGAAAAATCGGAGTACCATAACGCCGTGACCCTCAGCGTCCGCGACGCCAATCCGGATCAGATGCAAGAGGAACTGGAACGGATCGACTCGGTTTCTCGTGTCGAGAAAATTCTTTCGGAATCCTCTGCTGGGCTTGCAAGTGTACGGATTTTCCCGCAGTCCGGACGCACGATCACCTCCGAAGTTCAGGAGTACGTCTCCTCCCGCAAGCTGATTCCGGAGCAGTTTTATGTCGAACGCGGACGGCTGGACGAGGTGTTCCGCAAGCTCACCCAAGCTGCCGCCTGATTCCGAATTCCTGGAAACCAATCATCCGAAATCCTGATGTGGTGGCGCCCCCGTTCACGAACAGCAAAACCGTCCGCTGACCACTGACCACTGAAAACTAGAAAACCCATGAACGGCCTCATTCCGATTCTCAAGCGCGAACTGCTGGCGTACTTCCGCTCGCCCGTTGCGTATGTGTTCATCGTCATCTTCTTGGTGGCCAACGCGGGCTGCACCTTTCTGCTCGGAAACTACTACGACTCTCAGCAGGCGAGCCTAGAGTTGTTCTTCCTCTTCCATCCGTGGCTCTACCTCTTCTTGATCCCGGCGGTGGGGATGCGGCTCTGGGCAGAGGAACGTCATTCCGGAACTGTGGAACTGTTGCTCACCCTGCCGGTGCGGCTGATCACAGCGGTGCTGGCCAAATTCCTGGCGGCGTGGGCGTTTATCGCGGTCGCACTGGTTCTCACGTTTCCGATGATCTTCACCGTGCACTACTTGGGCGAGCCGGACAACGGCCCCATTGTGGCGGGTTACCTCGGCAGTCTGCTGATGGCGGGTGCTTATCTGGCGGTGGCCAGTTGCACCTCGGCCCTCACAAAGAATCAGGTGATCAGCTTTATCCTCAGTGTCGTTATCTGCCTTGTTTTGGTGTTGCTCGGTTGGGGGGTGATGTCCGAAGCACTCAACACGATTCTACCCGTCTGGCTCACCGATTTGATTGCGCAGTTCAGTTTCACCACCCATTTTGAAGCCCTGCGCCGTGGTGTGATTGACCTGCGAGATTTAGTGTACTTCCTCTCCGTCATCGGTTTCATGCTGCTCGTCAATGTGGTCGTGCTTGAATCCCGCAAAGCCTCTTGATTTGAATTAGGTGGTCAGTTTGCAGCACTCAGTGGTCAGCAAGTAACAACCGATAGCCAGTACCAAATCACCGAAAACTGAAAACCAATAACCGACAACCAACTAACCGACAACCAGCAATGACTTCTGGACACTGGTCCAAAACCGGCCTCACCCTCCTTCTGCTCTTGGTCTGCCTGATCGCGGTCAACGTGATCGCCTTCTTTCTCCCGGTGCGGCTTGACATCACCGAGGATCGGCTCTACACCATCGCCAAGGGTACCCGCTCGGTGCTGGAGGGCTTGCAAGACCCCGTGCGCATCAAGTTCTATTTCTCTCGAAGCAGCGCGGAACTGACCCCGAACCTTAAGATCTACGCTCAGCGTGTGCAGGAATTGTTGGGAGAGATCGAGGTGGTTTCCGGCGGCAAGGTAACTTTGGAAGTGTTTGACCCCAAGCCGGATTCGGACGAGGAGGACTGGGCACAGAAATACGGCATCAGTCCCATAACGCTTCCTAGTGGCACTCCGGTGTATTTCGGAGCCGTGGTCATGGTGTTGGATCAGGAAGTTGCCTTGCCCTTCTTCGACCCTCGGCGGGAGCGTTTCCTCGAATACGACCTCACGCTGGCGATCCACAAGGCTTCGCTGACGCAGGCCGAAAAAGTTGGCATCCTCTCCACCCTCAACTTGCAGGGTGGACCTCCGCTTATGCAAGGGCAACCGCCCTCGGAGAAATGGGCGTTTCTCACCGAATTGGAAAAGATCGTCAATGTCGAAATACTGGATGTTGGAGTCGAGGAAATTGCGGAAGACATCAGTGTGCTGCTCGTGATCCATCCCAAGGGCTTTGCCGACCGCACTCGTTACGCGTTGGATCAGTATGTTTTGCACGGGGGGCGAATCATCCTGTTGCTAGACTCGAATTCCCGTGCGGATGCGATGAGTCCGATGAACCGCATGGGGCGACCACCCATCCTGCAAAGCCGCCTACCCGGATTGCTCGATGCGTGGAGCATCGGCTACGAACCGGAAGAGGTGGTCGGCGATTTCCAGTACGCCACGGAAGTCAACACGCAAGCGGGGGTGCTGCGCTTTCCGATCTGGCTTTCGCTCACCAGTGCTGCGCTGGTGCAGGATCACCCCCTCACCACACAGCTTGAAAGCCTGCTGTTTGTCGAGGGGGGCAGTGTGACAAAAGCCGAGGGCAGTAGCGCGGAAGTCACGCCTCTGCTGACCACGACCAAAGACAGCGGCACCCTCAATGCCACGTTCCTGCGTTCCATGCAGCCTCAGCAACTCATCCGCGATCTCAAACCGGACGAGCAGGAGCACATTCTGATGGCGCTTTTCACCGATACTTTCAAAACAGCGTTTCCGGAAGGGCGACCACCCAAAGAGCCAACGGAAGGCGAGGACACGGCTCCGGACACGCCGATGAAGCGCGAACACCTTGCTGAAGCCAAGCAACGCAACTCCATCCTCGTGATCACGGATACCGATTTCCTTTCGGATTCATTCTCGGTGCAGAAGCTAAGTTTCCTCGGAAAAACCATTGTCCAGCCCACCAACGACAACCTCAACCTCATGCTCAACGCAGTCGAGTACCTCTCCGGAAGCGAGGCGCTGATGAGCATTCGCTCGCGGGGGCAGTTCAGCCGCCCCTTCACCCGCCTGTTAGCGATGCAGCGTGACGCCCAAATCAAGTATCAGGCTGAGGAACAACTGCTACTCGCCAAGCTGGAGGAGGTGCAGAAGCGCCTCAGCAGCCTTCAGCAGCGCATTGGCAAGTCCGGACGCAAGGAGGTGATTCTGCCTCCGGAGGTGCAGGAGGAGATCCACAAGTTCCGGGATGAGGAACGTCAGACCCGTCGCAAGCTCCGCGAGGTGCGCAAGATTCTGCGGCAGGACATCGAATCGCTGGGCCACACGCTGTTTGTCCTCAACCTTGTGGCGATTCCGTTCTTGGTTGGCGTGTTCGGCATCATCTCTTACCAACGGCGTATTCCCGGACGCCGTCGCGCTTGAGCCACCAACCAAATGTTCGCTTCGATGTTGACTTTTTTGGCGACATTATAAATAGCAAGTAGAGTGCCATCCTCGGCAAGCTCCTTGCACAAGTGCAGGATACCGCCGAGAGGCCCTTGAAGTCACCCCAATCCGCGAGTCCCCATGGCCATGCACATGAAGTTGCAGATGAAGCTGTCCCAGCAGCTCATCATGACCCCGCAACTTCAACAGGCGATCAAACTACTCCAGCTCTCCCGCACCGAACTGGAGGAACTGATCGACCAAACTCTCCAGGAAAACCCGGTCTTGGAGGAAGGCATGGACATCGACACCTATCCTTCCGAAGAAGACAACGCCCAAGACTCCACCGACGCTCCGGAAACCACGACCGACACCGAAGCCTTTGAAACGGCACGCGAGGAGAAGAAGGAAGAAAAAGATCAGGACGAAATCGACTGGCAACAGTATGTCGAGCAAATCGACCAGTTCGGAGGTTACTCCTACCGCAGCAGTGGCGGAGGGGGCGATGACGAACTGCCGTCACTGGAGGCCACGCTCGCGCAGGGTGAATCGCTCGCAGACAATTTGCGTTGGCAGTTGGATTTTGAAGTGCTGGACCAATTGGAGTACGAGGTTGGGGTCCATCTGATTGGCAACATCGAGGACGACGGTTATCTGGTCACGGCCATCCGGGAACTTCTACAGGCGCAGCCAGACCTCCACGAGCGCATCATGCAGCGTTGGAGCACGATTCCGTGGGAGGTCGAGGTTGCTCCCGAACGCTTTGGCTGGAAGTTCCTGCCAGAACGGGCGACGCAGGTACGACGCAGCCGCAAGCCCGAACCACCCGTGTTTGAAGAAGAAAACGATCCCGAAGAACCGGAACCTGAAGTGCTAGAGGTGCGGCATGAGGTTGGCTGCTTTGTGGAACATGTGCTGGAGTGCATCCAGACTTTCGAACCCAGTGGTGTTGGTGCGCGTAGCTTGCAGGAGTGTCTGCTCATCCAGCTTCGCCACGCCGAACAGGTGGACAGCCTCAGCTACCGCATCATCGAAGACGACATGGACCTCTTGGAGTCCAAGGACCTGCGCCGCATCGCCCGCCGTCAGAAGCAGGAGCTTGATGACGTGATCGAAGCGTACAAGCACATCATGTCCCTCGAACCCAAGCCCGGACGCTCCTTCGTCCCCACCTCCGCGCACAACTACATCATCCCAGACGTGTACATCTACCAGAACGCCGGGGAGTACAAGGTCGCCCTCAACGCCAACGGCATCCCGCGTCTGCGGATCAACCAGTACTACCGGGAGTTGTGTGACTCGATGGCCGAAGACGGCCAGCTCACCAAGGAGTACATTCAGGAGAAAATCAAAGCGGGGCAGTGGCTGATGAAGAGTATCGAACAGCGCCAGAAGACGATCTACCGCGTCACCAAGAGCATCCTCCGCTTTCAGGAGGAGTTCTTCGACCGGGGCATCCACTTCCTTAAACCGCTCGTCCTCAAGGATGTGGCAGAGAACATCGACGTCCACGAATCCACGGTCAGCCGTATCACCACCAACAAGTATGTCCACACCCCGCAGGGTATCTTCGAACTCAAGTACTTCTTCACCAGCGGTATCGAACAAGTCAGCGGCGAGGCGGTTTCGTCCAAGCGCATCAAGGATATGATCCAGCATTTGGTGCAGGGCGAGGACGTGAAAACACCCTTCACCGACCTCCAGATTGCCGAAATCCTCTACCATCGCAGCAACATCAAGGTTGCACGGCGCACCGTTGCGAAGTATCGTGAAGCATTGAATATTTTGCCCTCCAACAAGCGCAAGCAGTTGTTCTGAACTCTCTTCCACCCTCACCACAGCAAATCAAATGGGCATCGTTGGCCGTTTCATCAACGTCATCCGGGCTTACAGCAGTTCCTTTCTGGACAAAGCGGAGGATCCTGCAAAAATGCTCCAGCAGATGATCACCGATTTAGATGAGCAAAAACGTCAGGCCAAGCAGCAAATGACCGAAGCGCTCGCGCTGCAAAAACGCCTAGAGCGCGACACCGAGAAGGAACAAGCCGAAGCCGGGAAGTGGGAGCAGAAAGCCATTCTCGCCGTGCAAAACGGTAAGGACGATCTCGCCAAAGAAGCTCTGGTCCGCAAGAAGGAGTTCGAACGGCGGGCACTGGAGTTTGAAAAGCAGTTGGCCCACCACAAGCAGAACGCGGATGTGTTGCGCGACGGCTACCAGAAGCTTGAAGACAAGATCGACGAGATCAAGCGCAAGAAGGGACTCCTGCTTGCCAAACAGAAGCAGGCGGCAGCGCAGGAAAAGATTTATCAGACGATCGAAGGCTTTGGGGATTCGACGGGGGCACTGGAGACCATCGAACGCATGGAGGACAAGATTGAGGATCAGCAGTCCCGCGCTGAGGCATATCAGGAAATCAGCATGGACACGGACAAGGACGCGCTGGAGCGCAGTTTTGCCGAACTTGAAGACTCGGATCCGGATTTGGACACCGAACTATTGGAACTGAAAAAACGAGCCGCCTTGCCCAGCCCGGAGGGAGATTCTGAGGGTGAGGGAAAGAAATAGGTTGATTTTTTGCGGACAGTGGTTTAAAAATGAATAGTTTTAGTTTTAACCTCAGACCCGGAACCACGAATCATATGCCCATTACGATCGAAGTCCGAGACAGCAACATTGGCAAGTCCATGATGCAACTCAAGCGTACCCTCATCCGCGAAGGTATCTTCAAGGAGCTCAAGAAGCGCAAATTCTACCTGAAGCCCTCGCGCGCCTTGCGCCTCAAGCGGGAGAACGCTGCCAAGCAGCGCAACAAGGACATCAAGCGCGAAGTGCGAGCGGCCATCAAAGCCGACTATTGAAGCACTCCTGACCGTCCGGAGGGTTCTCTGTCAGGCGTTACGAATCGACGCTTGCACCTCCCCCTCCTCCGGGAAGCGATCCAATTGCTTCTTTGAGAAAATCACGCTTCCATCCACGGTCACGTCAAAATCCCCACGCCCTCCGGGGATGAGTTCGGTGTCTGCCCCGAACGCCTGCTTGAGTTCCGCAGCCAGACCGGCTGCGCGTGGCTCGTAGTTTCAAACCACGCAGTATTCAATCTTCACCTGCATTGCACACTCCTATTTTGGGTTGGTGATGAGACTTCGGAAACCAACCTAAGCGGAATGCCGTCCAGAATCAAGCGGAGTCGGAATGGATGAGTTGTGTATCCGAACTTCAAGAAGCCCATTGCAGGGTGAGCTTCTTGCCGGAATAGGCACACTCGATGAGGTAGAGGTTGATCAGGTTCTGGTAAGGAATCCCCGTCTCTTGGGCTAGGGCTTTGAAATACTGGTTTTCTCAGGCTTTCCGATCATCCCAAGAAAAAGCGCTCCCATTCATATTGCTTATGGCAATATCTTCAAGAGAAATTATTTCTCAAACGGAGTCGGAATGGACGACGGTGTGAATTTGGTTTCCAGCGTGGAGCGAGAGGGGTCAGGCGGGAGGTGCAGGGCGGGCAGGGTGCGAGTTGAGGTTCGCGGGGCGTGCAGGAAGAAGCTAGCAGCGCCCAAGGGGGCCAGCAGCAGGTGCAGCAGCAACTTGATGATTTGGAACAGGATCAGGATGAGGGGCCAAGGGGTGAGGGCTGTGATGATCCGGAAGGCCGCGAACATGGCGACTGCGAGGCACAGACCGATGCCGACAATGGGGCCGGTGGCATGTCCCAGCCAATAGGCGGTGATCTCGCCCAAATAGCCGTGGTGGTACCACAGCCAGTCGCTGTCGAACTCGGGTGCGTGTCGAGCTTGCACGAGTTCCGCCAGCACCGCCACCATCCATGTCAACAGTATGGCATAGTAGACTTTCCGGATCACTCCGGCCTTGAGGTTTCCGGCGGCCATTCTATTTAAAAAAGGCAGACGTGCCACAAGCCACGCAAGCAACACCGCACTGCTTCCAAACAGTTCGACAAGGGTTCCGCCGATCAAAGCTCCGCCCACACCGAGGGCGTTGTGGACGCCTCCGGAGGGTGAGAGTTGGTTGAAAAGAGTGGGATCGTGGAGGTGCGAGGTCAAGACCGAAACCGCAAGCAGAACGCCGAGGGTTGTGTAGCCCCAAGCCGTTGGTTCCAGCAGGGGAATCGAGCGTGGCCCGTTGTGCCAGTCAATTTCGTTGACGGCATCCACTAGGGGCATGGTCAGGCTCCTCGTTCGCGCAGCAGGTTGACCACCATCTCGGCCACGGACGGCAGCACAAACCCCCCAATGTTCTCACCGAGCAAGGCCAATTCCCGCGCCAACGAGGAACTGACTCCATAGTACTCCGGGCGTCCAAAGAGGCAAAAGGTCTCAATGGTGGCATCAATACCAAGATTGCCGAGTGCCTGCTGGTACTCGGCCTGAAAATCATCGGGATTGCGCAAGCCCTTGACGAGTGCAGTGGCCTCACACTTTTGGGCGTAGCGCACCGTTGCTCCAGAAAAGGTTTCCACAGTGACATTCTCCAGTCCGTGGTGCCGGATATACTCCATCATCATCGCCAAGCGCTCCTCCTGTGTGAAGAGGTACTGCTTCTTCGGGTTAACCGCCGCCGCCCAAAAAACATGGTCAAACTGACGGCTCACGCGGCAAACAATGTCCGCGTGTCCAAGGGTTGGCGGGTTGGCACTGGTGGGGTAAACGGCAATGCGGGATTGGGACATGGGTTATCCCTTGGCTTGAGTGATAAAATCATGCAACAGCGTCAACGCCTGCATGGGAGTCAGTTGATTGGGGTCGAGTCTGCGCAGTGCTGACAGCAGTGGATGTTCCTCTGGAAACAGCGACAACTGTGGACTCACAGGGACAATTCCAGGATCGCGCACCACGGCTTCCGAAACTAGTGGAGAACTTGCCGTTTTCGCTAGTGTAGCGGCCAATTCCGGAACCCGATGCGCGACCGAGGACGCCTCCAGTTCGGTCATCACTGCCCGTGCCCGTTCAACCACAGAACGCGGCAACCCCGCTAACTTTGCAACTTGCACGCCGTAGCTGCGGTCGGCTTCACCCGGCACAACCTTGCGCATGAACACTAACTGCTCGCTCTCCTCGTGGATGCTGACGCTGAAATTTTCGACGCTGTTGAGTTCCTTGGCCAGTGCGGTCAATTCGTGATAGTGCGTTGCGCAGAGCGTGAGCGCCCCAAGCTGGTGGAGGTGTTCCACAATCGCCCACGCGATGCTGATGCCGTCAAAGGTGCTGGTGCCACGCCCAATTTCGTCAAGGATCACGAGACTACGCTCAGTGGCGTTGTGAAGGATCGCCGCCGCCTCGTTCATCTCCAGCATGAAGGTGCTTTGCCCCAAACTCAGATTATCCGAGGCCCCCACCCGTGTGAAAATGCGATCCGACAGCGACAACTCCGCCGAGTCCGCAGGCACAAAACTGCCGATCTGTGCCATCAGTACGTTGAGCGCAACCTGACGCATGTACGTTGATTTCCCAGCCATGTTGGGTCCGGTGATGAGCATGATCCGACGGGAATTCTCGTCCAATTCCAAATCGTTGGGAACAAACGGTTCGCCGAGGTCAATGCGCTCGATCACCGGATGGCGGCTCCCCTTGAGTTGCAAAATGCGGGGGGCGTCGAGTGTGTGGAGCGTGGGACGGACATAGCCTTGGTGCTCAGCGGCAGTGGCGAGTCCGGAAAGCACGTCTAGCTCAGCGACGAGTCGAGCGCTGGCCTGAATCCGGGGGGTTTCGGCAATGACCTCGGATTTGAGCGTCAGGAAAAGCTTGTATTCCAGTTCTCCGATACGTTCTTCTGCCGTGAGGATTTTCTCCTCGAACTCTTTGAGTTCCGGGGTGATGTAGCGCTCGGCATTGACCAGCGTTTGCTTGCGGATGTAGTCCTCCGGAACCGAAGCCTTGTGGGCGTTGCTGGCTTCGAGGTAGTAGCCGAAGATCTTGTTGTAGCTAATTTTGAGGGAAGGGATACCTGTGCGCTCGCGCTCGCGCAGCAGCACTTCGTTGAGCACCTGCTTTGAGTTGTGGGCGAGGTCGCGCAGTTCGTCCAGTTCTGTAGAAACACCTTCGCCAATGTAGCCGCCCTCCCGGAGCTTTGCAGAGGGGGTTTCCAGCAGCTTGGTTTGCAGGAGCGCAAGCAGGTCTGGCAGCGGATCGAAGTCCTCGGCCAACGAGCGCAGCTTGGCACACTGCAATTTGGCCAGCAAGTCCGGCAGGGTTTGTAGGTGTGTCAGCGATTCCCGCAACCCTACGAGGTCCGGAACCTCCACCACGGACAGGTTGATGCGCCCAAGGATGCGCGGCAAATCCTGCACCCCCTTGAGCCGGGTTTGCAGTTCTCCGCAGAGCAGGAGCTGCGATGCGAATTCCTCCACCGCACCCAGCCGGGCGTTCAGTGCCTCCACACCCAGCAGGGGAGTCCGGATCCACTGCCGCAGCAATCTGGCTCCCATCGGGGTGCAGGTGTGGTTCAGTACCGCAAAGAGCGTGTGGCGCTTGTTGCCGGACTGCGTTTCAAAGAGTTCCAAGTTCCGGACGGTCGCCTCGTCGAGCAGCATCGTCTGCTCAAAGACATACGGCTTGACCGAGGTGAAGTGGGCAAGGCTGCACTTCTGAGTTTCTTTCAGATAAGCAAGCAAACCACCAGCGGCGGCGGTTCCGAGTGTAAGAGGCTCGATCCCGAAACCTGCGAGGTTGTGCGTCTGAAAATGCGTTTGCAAGCACTTCCGGGCGGCGTCCTGATCAAAGAGGTAGGGATCGACGAATTGGAAGCGTTGCGAGGGGGGGTGTTCGGTTTCGTGACCGTTGAGCAGGGAAAGGTCATGGGGGGCAAGCAGTTGCGAAACCCGCTGGGTGAGGGGTTCGAGAAACGCGGTTTCCGCTGCGGAACGGCTTTGCGCGAGCAGGATTTCCTGCGGGTCGAGTTGAGCGAGGAAGTCGTAGAGCTTCGGGAGTTCGTCCTGCGCGAACTCGGCGATCTCGAACTCTCCGGTCGAGAGGTCTGCAAACGCGGCTCCGAGCCGCCGCGCCCGCAGGTCGATCGTGAGCGCGAGCAGGTAGTGGTTGCGGTCGGGGTCAATGAGCTGCGGGGAGACGGTGGTTCCAGGGGTGACGATGCGCACCACCTCCCGTGTCACCAGCCCCTTGGCCTCCGCCGCATCCTCGGTCTGGTCGCAGAGCGCGACCTTGTAGCCAGCAGCGGTGAGCTTGTTGAGGTACTGCTCGTAAGCCTTGTAGGGCACCCCGCACATGGGCACTGCATGTTCGCTGCGCTTGTCCCGCGAGGTGAGTGCGATTTGTAGCACCCGCGCTCCCACCACGGCATCCTCGCCGAACATCTCGTAGAAATCCCCCATGCGGAAGAAGACGAGTTTGTCCGGATGCTCCCGCTTGACGGCGTTGAACTGCTGCATCATTGGGGTGTCCACCTGCGGGATGGCCATGGTGGAGAGGATTTCGTCAGGCGGAGTTAAAGAGCGGGTCCGGCGTCAATGGTCTCCCGGCTCGAACCCTCCTCGAATTTCCGGAAGTTCTTCTGGAACATGCCTGCTAGTTTCCGTGCAGACTTGTCGTAGGCAGCGGAATCGGCCCAGACTGCGCGCGGCTGAAGAATTTTGCTTGGCACTCCGGGACACGCGGTAGGCACCTCAAACCCAAAGAGGGGATCACGGGTGGTATTCGTGTCCTTGAGCGAGCCATCCAAGATGGCATCAACGATGGCGCGAGTGTGCTTGAGTGACATACGCTTTCCCGTGCCGTAACCCCCGCCGCTCCAGCCGGTGTTGACCAGCCAGACGGTGGAGCCGTGCTGGCGGATGCGCTCGGCGAGCAGTTCCGCGTATTTGCTGGGGTGCCAGACCATAAACGCTGCGCCAAAGCACGCGGAGAAGGTCGCCTGCGGCTCGGTCACGCCCATCTCGGTTCCGGCGACCTTGGCAGTGTAGCCGCTGATGAAGTGGTACATCGCCTGTGAGGGAGAGAGTCTGCTCACTGGCGGCAAAACTCCAAAAGCGTCACAGGTCAGAAAAAGGATGTTCTGCGGATGCCCGCCGACACAGGGGATTTCTGCATTCGGGATGAAATCAATGGGGTAGGAGGCGCGGGTGTTTTCCGTGAGAGAGGTGTCATCGTAATCAACCACGTGGGTGTCCTCGTCATAGACGACATTTTCCAGCACTGTCCCAAAGCGAATCGCCCGGAAGATGTCCGGCTCCTTTTCCTCGGAGAGGTTGATGCACTTCGCGTAGCAGCCGCCTTCGATGTTGAAAACCCCTTCGTCCGTCCAGCAGTGTTCGTCGTCGCCGATAAGTTTGCGCTTGGGATCAGCGGAAAGCGTGGTCTTGCCGGTTCCGGAGAGTCCAAAGAAAAGCGCGACATCACCCTCGTCTCCCAAATTCGCGGAACTGTGCATCGAAAGGATGCCCTGCTTGGGCATGATGTAGTTCATGATCGAGAAGACCCCCTTCTTCATCTCACCCGCGTATTCAGTGCCGAGGATAACAAACTCGCGGCGCTCGAAGCTGAGATCAACACTAGTGGAGGAAGTCATGCGGGAGGTCATGCGGTTCGCCGGGAAGCGTCCTGCGTTGAAGATCACATAATCTGGATCACTGAAATCAGACAGTTCCGCAGGACTGGGGCGCATCAGCATGTTGTGCATGAAAAGCGCGTGGTAGGGCCGCGTGGTGATCACCCGGACCTTGAGGCGGTAGCGCGGGTCCCAGCCTGCAAAACCGTCCACCACATAAACCCGCTCCTGCAAGTTGAGGTAGTCGATGGCGCGGGTGCGGTTGATCAGGAAGGTATGATCATCCAGCGGGATGTTGATGTCGCCCCACCAGATGTCCGATTTGCTGGCCTCACCCTCGACGATACGCTTGTCTTTGGGGCTGCGTCCCGTCTTCGCGTAGGACTTGACGATCAGTGCGCCTTGGTCCGAAATAGCGGCATCGGGTTCGTAGCGCAGCGCCTCGGCGTAGAGCTTTGCGGGAACGGCGTTACGGATGAGGATTTGGGGGGTGATGCCATAGGCGTCAAGGGTGAATGCTGCTTGAGACATAATCCTGTGTTGAGAAGTGAGGTTGAGAAAAAACTCAGTTAACCCCTGGCTCGTTATCTGCGGTGATTGACAGCAACTCCTCTGGAGTTGTCAGTCCCCGCAAGACCTTGCTCGTGCCATCCCTGCGCAAAGTTATCATACCATCTTTCAGTGCGCAGCGCTGAATGAAATTTGCGTCGCTTGACTCCATGACGGCGGCTTTCACCTTGTCGGTCATGACGAGCAGTTCGTGAACCCCCAGCCTGCCGCGATAACCCGTTTCCCGGCAATGCTCGCAACCCTGACCCGTGAAGAAACTCCCTCCAGTTTTCCGGACTCGATCCTCACTGACTCCCAATTCCCGGATTTGTTCCGGATGTGGGGAGTAGCTTTTGCGGCACTGCGGGCAGACCCGGCGGATCAGTCGCTGAGCGAGCACTCCAAGAATGGTTGAAGAAATCAGAAAGGGCTCGATGCCCATGTCAATCAGCCGCGTGATGGTCGCGGCGGCGCTGTTCGTGTGGATCGTGCTGAAGACAAGGTGACCCGTGAGTGCGGCCTGCATGGCAATCTGCGCGGTTTCGGTGTCCCGCATTTCCCCAACCATGATCACGTCCGGATCCTGCCGTAACACGGAACGCAGGGCGTTGGCAAAGCTGAGGCCGATACGCTGATTGATCTCGATTTGGCTGTAACCGGTGATCTTGTACTCGACCGGATCCTCGATCGTCACCACATTCCGGATCTGGTGGTCAATTTCGGCGAGAGCGGCATAGAGCGTGGTGGTCTTGCCGCTTCCCGTCGGACCCGTGACGAGAATGATCCCGCCGGGCTTTTTGAGCATTTTCCGGAAGGGTTTGAGAACGGGAGCGACTAATCCAAGTTGACCTAGGGAGAGAAACTGCTCGCTTTGGTAGAGCAAGCGCATCACCACCTTCTCGCCGTGGACCGTCGGGATGGTGGATACCCGGATGTCGATTCGCTTCCCTGCGATTAGCACCATCGTGCGCCCGTCTTGCGGCAACGCCTTCTGGGCAATGTCGAGCCGGGACATGACCTTGATCCGGTTGACCACCGTGACATGGACCTGCTTAGGAAAACTCGTGACGGGATGCAGTATGCCGTCAAGTCGATAGCGGACGAGGGTTGCGGATGGCGAGGGGTCAATGTGAACATCACTTGCCTCCTCCTTGGTCGCCTGCCAAAGCAGGTTGTTGACCAGCCGTTTCACCGGTTCTTCATCAGTATTTTCCAGCAAATCCTGTGGTTCCTCCACACCAAGGATGTTCTCAAAGCCCTCCTCACCTTCCAACTGCTCAACGGTGTTGTCCGCGAACGAACTGCTCTGGTCGTAGGAGCGATTGATGAGGTCCAGCACCGCCTGACGGCTGGCCAATACAGGCTGGACGTGGCATTGATACTGCCGCCCAAGGTCGTTGAGCGGTTGGGTGTTGGAGGGATCATCCAGCGCGACTTCAAGCGTTTGGCCGACTTGCTGGATGGGGAAGAAATTCAGGCGCTTGGCGTAGCGGATCGGGATGTGTTGTGTGAACTCCGGGTTGACCGGAACGTCCTCGAAGTTCTTCCGAAAGTCAAGATCGAGATGCTCGGCGAGGGCGTGGAGGTATTCGGATTCCGTGGCGACCTTATGCCGCAACAGCAGTTCCTTGAGTTGAGCCATGTCGTCGCGGGCGGCGAGCAGTTGCTCGTGCAGTGCCTCAAGCTGTTCCGGGGCAATCGCCTTCCGGGACTGAAGCATCTCAACGACAGGGTGGTAGTCGGACATCAGGTGATGTTACAACAGAAAGGCACACAAGCGGCGTTAGCCCTTGGCACACTCGTGGTCATCTGGTATGCTCCCATTTGCATTTGCATTCGACACCTCATCCATTTCCTGCAACCAAGAACCATTCCACCCGAGTCCTTCCTTTGAATTTGCCCTTGCAGGAAGCCCCTGCCCAAGCATCCACGCCGCTGTTTCCACAAGCGCCAAGCAAGGTCAACAGCAGTGCAAATTCCTTGACTTGGGCCAAACCGACGCAGTTTTTGGATTTAATCTCTGCAGAGATGGCCGCGTTGGAGGGGCTGATCCGGGAGCACGCCCAGACAGAAATCCCGCTGCTTAACTCGGTCTCGTCCCACCTCCTTGAAGCCGGAGGCAAGCGTTTGCGTCCGGCGATGGTCCTCCTGGGGGCCTCGCTGTTCCGCCCTCCGGACGAGCGAGTGATGCAGGCCGCGCTTGTGGTCGAGTATCTGCACACCGCAACATTACTGCACGACGATGTGGTCGATGGCGGAGAAACGCGTCGGGGCCGCAAAGCACCCCGGATGCTCTGGGGTGACGAGGCCAGTGTGCTGTCCGGAGACTACCTCTTCTCGTTGGCGTTTCACACGCTCACGCAGATGCGGCGATCCGATGTGTTGGAATTGATGTCAAACACAACCACCAAGATGGCGTGTGGCGAATTGCAGCAACTCACTCGGAACTTTCTGGACACGAGCGAAGCCGCGTACTACGCGATCATCGACCGCAAAACCGCCTGTCTGTTCGGAGCGGCCATCAAGATGGGAGCACTACTGTCTGGGGCATCTCCGGAAGCAGCCCAAAATCTTTACGATTACGGGGCTGCGCTCGGCATGGCGTTCCAAGTCGTGGACGACGCACTGGATTACGGCGACACGCAGCAAACCGGCAAACCGACGGGTACGGACCTGCAAGAGCGTAAGATCACGCTGCCCCTCAGCCATCTGCTTCACCAAGGCTCCTCAGCAGCACAAACCGCAGTGCAGTCCATCCTCAACGGACACGTCATTTCGGATCGTCATGTGACCCAAGTGATCGGATTGATGCAGGACTGCGGCTCGATTCCCTACACGCTTGGAGCCGCGCAGCGTTTTGCCGATGAAGCGCAAACTAGCCTCGTCTCCCTGCCGGATTCACCAACTAGGAAACTGCTCTCAGAACTGACCGAGTTCGTGGTCAACCGTACCACCTGATCCGTTTCACAAGCCCTCGCTGCTGGCTCCCTGACTTGCAGCGGTGGAGTGACGTTTGAACAACTCGTTCCAGCGCTCGGCCCGACGTTGCGCCTCCCGGAGCGAAGTCACGACTTCCTCCACCTTGAGTGGTTTCTCGAAATAATCGTAGGCACCTCCCTTCATGCACTGGATCACGTTCGGAAGGTTGCTGTGCGCGGTCATGATGTAAATCTGCATTAGTGAGTTCATTTCCTTGATTTGCTGGAGCAGCTCGATTCCGGTCATCTCTTCCATCATGATGTCCGAGATCACAACTTGGAAAAAACTACGCTCCAGCGTACTGAGGGCTTCTTCAGCACTGCGGGCGGTGCTGACGTGATAGCCAAGCTTGCTCAGGGTGCGTTGCAGCACCATGCGGATGTTCTCGTCGTCGTCCACAACAAGGACACTGAGGGCCGAAGGAGAGGGAGATTTAAGCATATTTCGATCAGGCGGCGTGAGATTGGACTGGAGTGTTCAGTGAATGGAGAAAGCTCACTCGATCTGTGGCGGTCATGGCTGCGTTGCCAACAAGGACGGCATCGCAAGGCACCGAAGCAAGCACGGCAGTGTCCGCAGGTGTGCTGACACTGCTGGCGCTGATCAGCAGCTTGCCAGGTTGCTGTTTCCACTTTCGGAGGTCAGCGTGGTGGTTCCAGTAGTCCACCGTGACCTGCGGGGAGCCTTGCATGTAAGTCTTTGTGGGATTTTCCGGGAGGGCGGCGATAGCGCGGTTGTTGACCATGAGAAGATCCGGATTCACCGCAAGCACTCTGGGCACTTCTGATTCCAACGAAACCTCAACCACGCACTCCAGACCGATGTTGCGTGCCTCCTCAAGGATGGAACGCAATTCCTCCTCCGTGAAGTAATAGGCGAGGATCAGCGCAGCACTCGCACCCCGGATGCGGCCCTCCAACAACTGATAAGGCGAGAAGATGAACTCCTTGTGTAGCAAGGGCAAGTCCGTGAGTGTGGATGCAGTTGCCAGCGATTCCAGCGAGCCGCCAAAATACTGCTCGTCAGTCAGCACAGAGATCGCAGCGGCCCCTCCGGATTCGTAGTCGCGGATGACGGATTCAAGCTTGAGTTCCGAGACGTTCTCACGTCCGGGAGCACGGGCCTTGATCTCGGCGATGATCGCAGGTGAATTTCCGGAGTTACGGGTCAGTGCCGTGGAAAGCGAATTCGGAATGGGCAGTCCGGAGATTTTTTCACGAAGTTCTTCCTCGGAAATCTGCAAACCTCGTCGGGCACACTCTTCTGCCTTGAGGTCTTTCATCTTGTCGAGGAAGGTTTTCATATCCTGAAATGTTCTAAAAAAGCCAAGGGATCAACCTAGGGGATTTAGAGAAAATTCGCAACATGCCTATCCTTGTACTCTGCATTGTGTTGGGGGCTGCCCTCACGCATGCGACGTGGAATCTTTTCTTGAAACAGACAGGCGACCGCATGGCGATGATGTGCGTGATGCACACCGTCACCGGAATGCTCGCCTTGGCGGCGATGCCGTGGATTGGAGGCATCATCGCCCCCGAATCATGGCCGCTACTGCTGACGTCCGTTGTCATCCACGGCGGTTATTACCTCTTTCTCATTCGTTCCTACACCCACGGAGATCTGGGATTCACCTACCCCATTGCCCGGGGAATAGCCCCGCTACTGGTGGGGGGCGCCTCGATCTTGCTCTTGGACGACCCGGTTACCCAACTCCAACTGCTGGCCTTTGGCTTGACCGCTGTGGGGATCCTCACGCTGGGATTGCGGAATCCCACCTCACTCCGTAAACATCCTCAAGCCTTGCTCTATGCGCTGGGAACCGGGGTGTTCATTGGTTCGTATACGGTGGTGGATGGCATGGGCGTGCGGCTTTCCGGAAACGTCTGGGCCTACATGAGTTGGCTCTTCACTCTGGAAATGCTCCTGATGCTGGTTGCCACAACGTATCGATTCCGGAGAGAAACGGCCCGTGTGCTGATCGGAACGGGCAGCAAAGGGCTTTGGGCTGGGATTTTCTCGGGGTATGCTTACGGGGCCGTGATGTGGGCCATGAACGAAGCCCCCATCATGTTGGTCTCAGCCTTGCGAGAAACCAGCGTGGTGATGGCCTCGCTGCTGGCGGTGGTGGTGCTGAAGGAACGCTTCGACCTCTTCCGTCTGCTGGCCGTAGCTTGCGTGACAGCAGGGGTCGTGTTGCTGAAGCTCTGAGGGGCGTGTCAGACCACGTCGCTGCCGCCACCGCCGCCGGCGATGACGATCGTGCCTTCCTCTTCGAGCTTCTTAACCACCTTGATGATCTTCTGCTGCGCAGCTTCCACGTCCGCAACCCGCACCGGCCCCAAGTTCTCCAAATCGTCCCGCACCATCTCCCCCTGCTTGGAGGACATTGAGGTGAAGATGAGTTCCTTGACGGCGTCGCTGGCGGTCTTGAGCGCTAGCGTGAGGTCCGGAATATCGACGTCCTTGAGAACCGTCTGCATCTGCTTGGCGTCGATGGCTGAGAGGTCCTCGAAGGTGAACATGAGTTCGCGGATTTGCTCTGCCAAGTCCGGGTTCTGTTCCTCGATGGTGGAGAGGATGCGCGTCTCGGTGGCCTTGTCCACGGCGTTGAGGATTTCGGCAACGGGCGTGACCCCGCCAACTTTTGTGACCATGCTGCTTGCACTCTTCATTTCTTCGAACAGTACGTCGTTCATCTCCGACACCACTCCGGGTGGGATGCTGTCAATCACCGCCATGCGATACATGACATCTGCTTGCAGGTTTTCCGGAAGGCTGCGGAGGACGGTCGAGGACTGTTCGATGTTGTTGAGGTAGGCAAGCACCAGCGCAATTGTCTGCGGATGCTCGCCCCGAATGTAGTTGGAGATCATCACCGGATCCACATAGCGCAGGGCATCGAGTCCGCCTTCCTCCTGTCCGGAACGCAGGTTGCCTTCCAGTTCCTTCGCCTTGTCCGCACCCAGCGCCTTGCTGAGGGCGTTCTTGACGAAATCCGGAGAGGCGTTAATGTTGACGCCTTCCTCCTGCATCACAGAGTTGCGGTAGAACTCTTCCAGCACGATGTCGAGCTCTTCCGGCGCGACATCGGTGAAGCGGGTCATGTAGTAGCCAACCTGCTGGATTTCCGATTCTTCGAGGTTCTTCATCACCTCGGCAGCACCGTCCTCGCCAAGGGCGAGCAGCAGAATGGCGGCCTTCTTCGGGCCAGTCAGTTTGCCAACACTCATGAGCTAACCTGCAAAAAATTCCGGGGGTATTTGGAAACGAGCCTCCGTGTGCCTTATGATCTCCTCATCCCACAGGGATGGTCAAAGCATAATGGTGTGTTCTCCAAAGAGCAAGGACAATTGCTTTCCTCTTGGAAAACAAAGCACGAGCCATGCCTCCCTGCTGGACTTCAACGGCAAAATCCCGTAACTTGAAGGGATTGTAAACCGTCGGAATTTTCATGCGCTGGTCCGAATTTCCCCGTCCGATTGTCTGTCTCGCCCCGATGGATGGGGTGACGAACTCCGCCTACCGTCAGGTGGTACGCCGCCTCAATCCAGAGGTGGTGTTGTTCAGCGAGTTCACCAGCGTTGATGGTCTTGTCCGCAGCGCACACGTCCGGCAGCGGCTCGACCACGAACCCTGCGAGCACCCGCTCTTCATGCAACTTTTCGGTAACGATCCGGAAACCTTTGCCGAGGCCTCACGCATGGTGGTGGATCACGGTATGCTGGGGGTGGATATCAACATGGGTTGCCCCGCAAAGAAAATCGTCCACTCGCAGCATGGCAGTGCCCTCATGCGCGAACCGGACCTTGCCTGCCGGATCATCGAGTCGGTGCGTGAAGCCAGCGGGCTGGAGGTGTCGGTGAAAACACGACTCGGGTGGTCAGACGCATCTGAACTGATCCCCTTCGCCAAGCGGTTGGAATCTGCCGGAGCGTCTCTGCTAACGATTCACGGGCGCACTTACCGCCAAGCCTTCAAGGGCGAGGCTGGCTGGGACCCAATCTACGAGTTGAAAAAGCATATTGCCATTCTGTTGCTTGGCAATGGCGATGTAGCCAATCATGCCGACGGCCTGCGAAAACTCCGGAATCTGGATGGGTTTATGATTGGACGAGCGGCAATTGGCGATCCCTGGGTGTTCCGGCATTTCGCTAAAACTTCACCACCCGCACTGTTCGAGCGCATTGATGTCGCGCTGGATCACTACCATCTCCTGCGCAAACTTCGTCCCGAACGGGCAGCCGTGCCGGAATTTCGTAAGTACCTCGGTAGTTACCTTTCCGGATTCCGCCGTGCGAAGGAATGGCGGATGCGACTCATGCAGTGCAAAACGGAAACGGCATTCCTTGCCGAAATGACAACTTTGCGCAAGTACGCGGAGCCGCTTCCGGATTCCCTGCCGCTCGCCAGCTAGTCCTCTTCCCGGATGGCCTCCAGCCGCGTCTCCACGACCTCCCAGCGGGGAGTCGGGCCTTCAAGAAATTGCAGCTTCAACGTCGCAGTGTGTCCGGAATCTTCGTTCGGAGGACCAATGCGCAGCCGCACCTCGGAGAGGCCGCTTGCTGAGCGGAGGTCGAGGCTGAGTTCCGGTTCGTTGAGTTCGGGATAGTGGGCCAGCAAAGCCTCGGTGTCCGGGTGGGTGCGGAGGTGTTGGGCGGTGGTTTGGTAGGCAGCGGTTTTGCGGAGGGTGAAGTCCTGCAACAGCAGCGCAGCCCCGAAGAATCCGAAGAGGATCGTGTTCGCCAGCAGGATGCGCAGCATGGGGCGTAGCGCCTGCGGGTTTTCGATGACCACCGTGTTCGCCCAGCGATCTCCAAGCCGCTGCCCTAAGCCACTACCCCGCTGCAAATCCCACAGCATTATCATTCCCTCCAGCGGAAACACCGCGAACGGCACTCCACGCAACAGCCCGCGTCCCGTGTCGAGCGGCGTCAGAATCGCGTCCCGACTTCGTGCGGACAAGCCGAGCAGCAGCTTTCCAGGACTGACCCCACGCACCGCATCTCGCAGCACTAGCATCCCGAACAGTCCTGCGTAAAAGGGCAGCAGTTCGATCCACGTTTGCTCACGGCGCACGAGATCCCAGTGTTCCTCCCGGAAGATTTGTTCCAGAGTGTTGCTGATCAGCAGGGCGATGATGAAATCGAAGATCAGTGCAAATAGCCGCTTGCCGGGCGAGGCCACTTGGAGTTTGGGAAGTTCCTGCTCCGTTCCCTTTGTGGATTGGGGCATGCTCAACTCAAGTGGGTGAATGCTCGGAAATGCAGGGATTCCGGAAGAGAAACTGCCGAATCGCTTCGGCAACCGACTCCGGATTGTCGAGGTGCAGATGATGCCCCCCGTTCAGTTCGACATGCTCCAGCGCGGACACCAGCGCGATGCGGGAGTGAATCAGGTCAAGCCACTCGGCCAACACGCTTTGCTTGCCCGTGATGAGCAATGTGGGCATCCGCAGATTTGCTAGAAATGCACACACTTGTGCTTCAGTGAGGTAAACACGGGAGCGCACTTTGAGCCGGGGATCGGTGCGCCAAGTGAAGCGCTCGCCTTCCGGGCGAAGATTGCGCTGCACGAGGGCGTGCACTGATGATTCCGCCATGTCGCTCACTGCGTGTCGTGCCACCACCGCCACCTGTTCCGAAACGTACTGCGGCATCCGTTTTTTGGGAAAAGCCTGCCACAACTCGACGGACTCCCTCAGGATGTCCGGGGCTTCCTCCGCCGGTTTGGCAAGCGGTCCCAGTCCTTCGATGAGCAGAAGCCGTGTGATGCGTTCCGGAAACGTTCCCGCTGTGATCGTGCTGAGGCCCGCGCCCATCGAATGCCCCAGCAGTGCGAATTTTTCCCAACCGAAATAATCCGCAACCTCAAAGAGTTCGGAAACCATGTCGAGAAAATGGTACACCGCGCCCGGAGGACGATGGTCGGAATGAGCGTGTCCGGGGAGGTCAAGTGCCACCAATCGGCAATCCGGCAGTAACGGAGCGAGGTGATCAAAGGAAGCTGCGTTGTCAAGCCAGCCGTGGCAAGCGATCACTGGAGGGGCATCCTCCGGACCCCAGACTCGTGCTGTGAGCTTGAGATGCTGGAGGGGAATGGTGAGTTCGGTTGGCGTGTTCAAGGGTTGGGCGTGGAGAGGTGATTCAAGAAGCTCCGGACAGTGCTTTGGAAGGCTTCCGGTTGTTCTACGTGGAGCCAGTGTCCGGCATTTTTCAGGGTGACGAGTTGGTGTTTCGGAAACCGCAGGCGGATTTCTGCCCGGTGTCCGGGCAGCACATAGGCCGAACGTTCGCCCCGGATGAAAAGCGTTGATTTTGGATATGTAGAATCCGACTCAGGAAAACCCCTCAAGTCCGGAAGCGCGTTCTGCAAACCCGCAAGGTTCAAACGCCAGTGCCATCCGGTTTTGCTACGGATAAGATTCTGGAGCAGAAAATTGCGAATCGAGGCATCCGGAATAGCTGCTCTGACCTGTTCGTCAATCTGAGCGCGTGTCTGGTTTTCAAGTGCCACCGCCAAGAGCGCTTCGATCATCGTGCGGTGTTCGCCCCCTTGATCGTAGCGCACCGGAGCGATGTCCGCCACAAGCAACACCCGCAGGCGTTCTGGATTTTGGAGGGCAAGGGTCATCGCCACCTTGCCGCCCATGCTGTGTCCCAGCAGAATCGGGTTGGCGAGGGCATGGTGGTCGAGGTAGGCCAAAACATCTGCTGCCATGCCCGGATAGTCCATTGTGTCGCTGTGGGGCGAATCCCCGTGGTTCCGCAGGTCGAGCAAGTGGACTTGGCACTGGCCGGAGAGCTTGCGGCCAAAGCTCCGCCAGTTGGTGTGGAAACCGAACAAACCGTGCAGCACGACAAGAGCAGGCCCGGGTTCGCCCAGAATTTGTGCGTTCAGGGAAAGTGGCACGTTGGAAACGATCAGGTTTCGGCGTTCAGTTGAGGCGATTCGGCCCCGTGATCCGGATGCGGCCAAGCGGGCTGACCACAACCTTGCCCTCGTGGGTTCCAGAACGCAGGGTGATTGTGCCGCCCTGGGCGAATCCAAACGCACTGAAACTGGGCCAGCGGGTGGCCGAGACTTGTAGATCCGGAGGCAGTGGTTGCGCGTCGAGCGTTTCGGATCCGGAGTTTCCGGAGCGTTGGAGTTCAACGGAGTCCGCATTTCCTGCAAGCCAATGGCGGGTGCGGGTGCTGAGCGCCAACCATTGTGCTTCTTCGGCAAAGCCCCGGATCGTCGCAAGTTCCGTTTCCAACTGTACACGCTCATTCCACGGTTGGAAGGACGGCCACGCCAGCCCCAAGAGGAGGCTGATGATTCCAAGCGTGATCACGACTTCCAACAAGGTGTAACCTTGGAGATCAGTAGGCGTTTTGATGGATGAAACCCTTGAAAGGGGTGAGGGCAAGAATTTTGAGATCCAACCAGATGGACCAGTTTTCGATGTAGTAGAGATCGCACTCGATGCGTTTTTCAAGAGAGGTATTGCCGCGCCAGCCGTTGATTTGCGCCCAGCCCGTGATCCCGGATTTGACCTTTTGACGCAGCATGTAGCCTGGGATTTTCGTTTTGAATTGATCAATGAAAACCGGACGCTCCGGGCGTGGTCCCACCAAGCTCATCTCTCCCCAGAGCACGTTGAAGAACTGGGGCAATTCATCGAAACTCAAGCGGCGCAACCAACGCCCCAAAGGGGTGACTCGGTCATCGTCCTGCTTGGTCCAGATTGCTCCGGAGCTTTGTTCGGCATCGACTCTCATGGAACGAAACTTGAGGGCATAAAACAAGTGGCCGTCCAAGCCCATACGCTCCTGTCGGTAGAGGATTGGCCCCGGAGAGGTCAAGCATACAAGCAAAGCCACGAGCAGCATGAGCGGTCCAAAAATCAACAGTGCAGCGAGTGCTCCGAGCAAGTCCAAGCTTCGTTTCAAAACACGGTTCCAGCCCTCCAGCGGGCTTTGCACGACGGTGACAATGGGAATGCCTTCCACAGTCTCAACCTCCGTGTGGAGAGTCCGGAAGTCCCCCAAGTTCGGGGCGATCCGGACATCGACCCAGTGCTTTGAAAGCTGGGATTGCAGTTCGGGCAAGAGCCGTTGCTCACCAGGAGCCAAGGCCAGAAAAACTTGATCAATCCGGCGCTGGACAATAATGTGAGCCAACGACTCAAGAGGGCCAAGGTGGGGGATGTGCTTGGCAAACGGGGCTTGCTCTCCAGAAGTGGGGGTGATCACCCCCTCAAGCACGATTCCCGCAGCTTGCAACCTTGAGAGCTTTTCGGCCAGACCTGCCGCACTCTCTCCGGAGCCAATCAGCAGGATGCGCTCAAGGTGATACCCTTGGGCATGGAGCCAGCGCATCCCTTGGTAAGCGAGCAGCCGGGAGGTAAGCTCCATTGTTGCGAAGATGGCCACAAAGTAAACAAAATGCAGCCGCGAAAAAGAGAAATCCCGGTAGAAGAAGGCCGCAACCAGTGTCAACACGATGACTCCAGCTATTCCTTTTGCCACTCGAAACAGCTCTCTTTGCAGAGGTTGGACGTGATAAGCTTTGGTGTAAGAGAAAGAAAATCCGGTGAGGACGGAAACGAGTGTCGCCGCAAGCAAGTATTCTTGCTGACTCGGAACATCGTGGGCAAGTGGCCAATTCAACCAGAAGAAACGCAACTGATACGCAAGTTCCCACGCTCCGAACGCCAAGGCGAGGTCCAGCAGCCTCAGCAGCGAAAAGTAAACCTGAGTGTGTCGGCTCAGCATTCCTCAACCCTTAACTCACTGTTTTGAACACGACCATGCCCGCTTTTCATCCAAACCGCGTCCACACCATTGTCTTCGATTTGCCAAGTTTCGTTCGGGATTTCCGGAAGGAGGACTGGGGCGGATTCCGTGAAATCCTGACGATTTTCGAACAGCGCGGATTCCGCTTGTACGCTGTGGAATCGGACGTTCCGGAAGGTCGCTGGTCGGGAAGCCCGCAGGTGGCGTATTTGAGCGGCCCCCCGCAGGAGTTGATACAAGCCAATCCCGCCCTGAGTAACGAGGGAGTGTTTTGGGTGACAAGTCATCCGGAAACTCAAGCACAGTTGGCAGAGCAAAACTGTTGGTTTGCGGGCGACAACTCTGAATCCGAAGTGGCAGACGGACTGCACTTTCAGCACTTTGCCGACCTGCTGGAAATTCTCCACCCCAGCCGTGCTTCGGCGCATGATTTGGCTCACCTGCTGGTGGAGGTCAAGCGCCATTCCCCACAACTGCCGCTGACCATTGGAGTCGGCGGACCCGACGATTGCGGGCATGCCTTTGTGATTGCCGAGCTCATGGAAGCATTCGAAGAGCTTGGGCAACTTGTTTCGGGCTTGGATTTGACCGAATTGCTGGGAATGGAGTTTGAGGCGCAGAGCGAGGCCCGCTACTGGAAAAGTCTGCAAATCCGGAGTTGGGTGCTGGAGGAAGTGCTGCGGCCTTACAGCGCTGGGAAACAGGTTGTGATTGAGTCCGAACCGGGGTTGCTGGAGTCGTTGGAGGTGACGATATTCCCGTTTTTCGCTCCCCCGGAAGGGATTCTGCTGGCGTGGGGCGGTCCTTTGTTTCTGCCGGACTTTGAGCAACTGATCGACCTCCGAGTTCACTTGGATCTTTCTCCTCGAACCGCCACGGCCCGGCTGTTTGAGATTGATGAACGCGAGGAGTTTGACCAGTCTTTCATTGAAACCTACCAACAGCGTGAGGGGCGCTTGTACCAAAACTACCTTGCTGAGTTCGACGTGGAAAGCCAACTCGACTACCGCATCGACTTCGAGAACCTGAACGCCTTTCGGCTCAAGCCCTAATTTCCTGACTGCGCTCAAAGCGCCGCAAGTCCTGCGCAATCAACGCCTCCTCCTCGACGCTCAAGGGAGGGAGTCCAAGCTCTTGCTCTTTCCGGACCCAGCGCTTAGAGCGTAGCAGCACCACGCCAAGCACGACCACTAAGCCAATTCCGGGAAGCCCCCAGAGCAGCAGATTGAAGCCCTGCTTGGGTGGCGCACGCAGAATCCACACCCCGTAACGCTCCACAAAGTACGCCCGGACCTCTTCATCTGAATACCCGGAGTTCATTAACTCTCGGATCTTAAGCTTCATGCTCGTCGAGAACCCTGCCGCCGAATCCTTGACGGAAATGCCCTGACAGGTGGGGCAGCGCAGTGAGTCGGACAGGTCGCGGAAACGTTGCTCAAATGCAGGGTCGCCTTCTGCAGAAATCAGTGTGAAAGGTAAGGTCAGGCTGATCCAGATGACAAACAGGAGACGTGAAAGCAATCGATCCATGCAGGTGTCCTTGCGGAAGGTGAAAAGTATCAATCATACTCAATGCCCCATCGCCTTGCAACACGAACCCCGCTCTTCCGAGTTAGCATTTGCGAGTGGAGCAGGTTCCAGATATTCTATAGAGTTATGAATGCCAACCCCGATAAACTGAAATGACTGCCAACCCCACCTTCAATTGGCCCGACCCCATGCTGCTCACCGAGCAGCTCACCGAAGAAGAACAGCTCATCTGCGAAACCGCGCACGACTACTGCCAGTCCAAGCTGATGCCCCGCATCCTGGAGGCCACCCGCACGGAGACCTTTGACCACGAAATCCTCAACGAACTGGGCCAGTTGGGCTTTCTCGGCTCGACGATTCCGGAGGAGTACGGTGGTGTTGGAGCGAACCATGTGGCGTATGGCCTGATTGCCCGCGAGATGGAGCGGGTTGATTCCGGATACCGCTCGGTGATGAGCGTACAGTCCAGCCTCGTGATGCACCCGATCTACGCTTACGGTTCCGAGGAGCAGCGCCGAAAATACCTGCCCAAGTTGGCCACAGGCGAGTGGGTGGGGTGCTTCGGACTCACCGAACCCAACCACGGTTCGGACCCAGGAAGCATGGAAACCCGCGCCCGCAAAGTCGCAGGCGGCTTCCAGTTGTCCGGCAACAAGATGTGGATCACTAACTCGCCGATCGCCAATGTCTTCGTGGTCTGGGCGAAAAACGATGAGGGACGCATCCGGGGGTTCATTCTGGAGCAGGGCATGCAGGGCTTGAGCGCCCCGAAGATCGTGGGGAAGCTCTCACTCAAGGCTTCGATTACGGGTGAGATCGTGATGGACAATGTTTTTGTTCCAGACGAGAACCTACTTCCGAATGTTGAAGGACTCAAGGGGCCGTTCGGCTGTCTCAACAAAGCACGCTATGGCATCGCGTGGGGGGCGATGGGTGCAGCGGAATTCTGCTGGCAGGCCGCACGGCAGTACACCCTAGACCGCATCCAGTTCGGGCGTCCGCTTGCCGCGAACCAACTCATTCAGAAGAAACTTGCGGATATGCAGACCGAAATCACCCTCGGACTTCAGGGATGTTTGCGTATGGGACGCATGATGGACGAAGGGAAATGTGCCCCGGAACTGATCTCGTTGATGAAACGCAACAATGCGGGCAAGGCACTGGACATCGCTCGGATGTCCCGCGATATGCACGGTGGCAACGGCATCTCGGACGAGTTCCACGTCATGCGCCATGTGCTCAATTTGGAAACGGTGAACACTTACGAGGGCACCCACGACATCCATGCACTCATCCTCGGACGCGCTCAGACGGGCATTCAGGCGTTCACGGCTTGAGTTGAAGGCGGGTGTAGTTTTGTGAGCACTTAGGTGCAACAATTGCTGAGTGGAAAATTGTCTATCGTGCCCATGCAACGCGCAGAATATTCGAGCGACGTATCGCGGAGAACGATGTCACAGCAGTCTTGGAGAATGGGAGCATGACCCGAACACTATCCGGATGATCTTCCGTTCCCAAGTGTCTTTGTGAATGGAGAGTCCAAAGCAGGGCGACCGCTCCACGCAGTGGTTGGAGTTGATCAAGGGCAACACAGACTTTATCTGATTACAGTGTATGAACCTGACCCTCTGAAATGGAGCAATGATTTCAGAGAAAGGAAGATGCTATGAAATGTGCAATCTGCCGAGGGGGGAAACCCAAGCCGGACGAACAACCATTGTGCTGGAACGAGGTCAGACCACACTGGTTTACAAGAATGTCCCCGCAGAAGTTTGCGACAACTGCGGGGAAGAGTACCTGTCGGTTGAAATCAACCGGAAATTACTCAAGCAGGCGGAACAGGCCGCGGAACGCGGGGTAGATCTGGAGATGTTGCGCTATGCCGCGTGAGTGATCCGAATGTACTTCTGAACCTCAACCCACTTCTCGAAACTCAAACTCTCCATGCTCATCCAGTCAGCATCCCTCAAACAACTGGTCGTTGCCATCCTTCAAAGCGGAGGCAGTTTCGAAACCGAAGCCGAAATCATCTCGGATCATCTTGTACTGGCGAACCTCTCCGGGCACGACAGCCACGGCGTCGGGATGCTTCCGATGTACTTCGAGCGTTTGCAAAAAGGGCTGCTGCACCCGAACCAGCATGTTCAACTCGTCCGGGAGGACGGCAGCATTCTTGTGTTCGACGGTCAGAGTGGTTATGGCCATGTGGTGGCACGGGAGGCGACAGCACGAGCGATCGAGCGCTGTAAGGAGTCCGGATTGGTGCTGATGGCACTAAGAAATTCGCAGCACGTCAGCCGGGTTGGAACCTATGGAGAACAGGCGGTGGCCGCTGGGTTGGTGTCACTGAGTTTCGTTAACGTCACGGATCACCATCCGCTGGTGGCGCCCTACGGTGGCTCCGATGCGCGTTTTTCCACAAACCCCCTCTGCTTCGCAATTCCGGGCACCGACAAGCAGCCGCCCATCATCTTGGACATGGCCACGAGCCAAGTCGCGCTCGGTAAGGTGCGGGTGGCGATCAACAAGGAGGAGGAGGTTCCAGAAAACTGGCTCATTGACCACAACGGACAACCCACCCGCAACCCAAGGGTGATGGAAGGTTACCTGTTCCCGAAGGAGGACAGCCCGCCGCTGGGGGCGCTCATGCCGCTGGGCGCCTACAAGGGCTTTGGCCTTGCGCTCTTCTGTGAACTGCTCGCAGGCGTTCTTACGGGCAACGGCACAATCCAGCCCGGAAACCCCCGTGAGGGCAGCATCGTCAACAATATGCTTTCCATTCTATTTGATCCTTCTCGACTCGTCGAACAATCTTGGATGCACCAAGAGATAGAAGCATTGGTGGACTACTTCAAGGCTTCCCCTCCAGCGGACCCGAGCCAACCCGTTCAGATTGCAGGAGAGCCGGAACGCACCATGCGCGAACAGCGTGGAGCGCAGGGTATTCCCATTGACGAGAATACTTGGGAGCAGATCATGAACTGCGGTGAAATGTACGGCATGAATCGCGTTGAAATGCTGTCCATTGCAGGAATTTCCTGATTTGATTTTCCATGAACCGGCCTCTCCCTAGCAAGCGTCCCACGCTTCAGCATCCCGTGCGGATGGTCACGGCCACCAGTCTTTTCGACGGGCACGATGCTTCGATCAACATCATGCGCCGCATCATGCAAGTACAGGGGGCCGAGGTGATCCACTTGGGACACGACCGAGGCGTCGAGGAAATTGTGGATGTCGCTATTCAGGAGGACGCGCAGGGCATCGCCGTCAGTTCCTATCAGGGCGGCCACAACGAGTTCTTCCGCTACATGGTGGACCTGCTATGTGAAAAGGGGGCAGAGCACATCCAAGTTTTTGGCGGCGGCGGTGGAGTCATCATCCCCCGTGAGATTCAAGGATTGATGGATTACGGCGTGAGCCGCATCTACTCTCCGGAGGACGGGCGGCAACTTGGACTGGAGGGTATGATCGCGGACATGTTGGAGCGTTCGGATTTCTCCACCATCCCGGAAGATTTCGCTCCGGATGCGGCGCGGCTTGTTCCGGAAAACGTCGGCCACGTTGCCCAAAGCATCACCTGGATCGAGGAAAATCTGGAGCGCCCCAAACTCATCCGCAAAGCGCTGAGCGACCTTCCGGAGAACCCGGAGGTGCCAGTGGTCGGCCTGACTGGAACGGGCGGTGCGGGCAAATCGTGCCTCACGGACGAAATCGTGCGGCGCTTCCTGTTGGAGTTTCCGGAGAAGCACATCGCTGTGGTCTCGGTTGATCCCTCCAAGCGTAAGAGCGGAGGGGCGTTGCTTGGAGACCGTTTGCGTATGAATGCCGTGAATTCACCACGGGTGTTCATGCGTTCACTGGCGACGCGACGCTCGCACCTCGCCACCTCTGAAGCCCTCCAGCACACCATCCGCCTGCTCCGTGCGGCCCGCTACGACCTCGTGCTTGTCGAAACCGCCGGGATCGGCCAGAGCGATTCCGAGATCACTGACCTCGTGGACTTCAGCATCTATGTGATGACCCCGGAGTTCGGCGCGGCGACGCAGCTTGAGAAGATTGACATGCTCGACTTCGCGGATGTCATTGTCGTCAACAAGTTCGATAAACCTGGAGCCGAAGATGCTCTCAACGCGGTCCGCAAGCAGTACCGCCGCAGCCACGGTTTGTTTGACGCGAACCCGAAAAATTTCCCGGTCTTCGGAGTGGTCGCCAGCGGATTCAACGATCCCGGAACCAACTGGTTCTACACGCGCATGATCGACCTGCTCTTGGAGCAGAAACCTCTGGAATGGGAGCGCCGCTACACGGCGGAATCTGCTACTTCCACAGCAACGGAATTGATCCCAGCGGAGCGCAAGGATTACCTGCGCCGCATCGCCGCGACCGTCAGGGATTACAAGGCGCAAGTGCAGCAACACACTGAGCAGGCTCGTGAGTTGGATCAGTTGCAAGGGACGCTGCGACAATTCGGAGTCGAGGAGCAAAGTTCCAAAGGGGGAAAGTCCCAGAAGGTAGCGCGGGGTGGCGCACCTGCGCAAACGGGAAACCTGCTCCAACTTGCAGATGTCGAGCAGCTTACGGAAGCGATGCGCCCGGTGGCGACGCTCTACAACGAGAAACTGAAGGCGTTTCCGGAATCGTTGTGGCAGCAACTTGTGGAGTTTCAGGAGCGACGGCAGAACTACCTCGGTGAAGTGTTTTGTTATCAAGTCCGGGACAAGACGCTGGAGGTGCAGAACCGCAAGCTTAGCTTATCTGGTCTCAACATCCCAAAGGTCGCGGTGCCTCGCTTCGAGAGTTGGAGCGAGATCGTGCGCTGGCTTGGGCTGGAGAACTTTCCGGGCGAATTCCCCTACACTTCCGGCGTCTTCCCCTTCAAACGCGAAAACGAAGACCCCACCCGGATGTTCGCGGGTGAGGGCACGTCCGAACGTACCAACCGGCGTTTTCATTATGTCGCCAAAGACCAACCCGCAACGCGCCTCAGCACGGCATTCGATTCCGTGACGCTTTACGGTTCAGACCCGCATCGCCGCCCGGATATCTACGGGAAAGTTGGCAACGCCGGGGTTTCCGTTTGTACGCTGGATGATGCCAAGCGGCTCTACTCCGGATTCGATCTGATCACACCGAACACCTCGGTGTCAATGACGATCAACGGTCCTGCACCGACAATCCTTGCCTTCTTCATGAACGCCGCCACCGATCAGCAGGTCGAGCGGCACCTGCGCGAGTCCGGAAGGCTGGAGTCCGCGAAAAAAACCATCGCCGCACGCTGGCAGTCGCAGGGGATTCCGGCCCCGGAATATCGCATGGAAGTTCCCGACGGCAACAATGGGCTGGGGCTGGGGCTGCTGGGGTTATCTGGAGCGGAATTGGTTGACGCAGAAACGTATGGACGTATCCGGGATGAGGTGCTGCAAAATGTACGCGGCACCGTGCAAGCCGACATCCTCAAGGAGGACCAAGCGCAGAACACCTGCATCTTCTCCACCGGATTCGCTATGCGCATGATGGGCGACATCCAAGAATTTTTCACGAACTATCGCGTCCGCAATTTCTACTCCGTCAGCATCTCCGGCTACCACATCGCCGAAGCCGGGGCGAACCCGATTTCGCAGGTCGCCTTCACGCTGGCAAACGGTTTCACGATCATCGAATACTACCTTGCTCGCGGACTATCCATCAATGGTTTCGCGCAAAACCTGAGCTATTTTTTCAGCAATGGGATGGACCCGGAATATGCCGTGATTGGCCGCGTGGCGCGGCGCATTTTCGCGGTGGCCTTACGCGACTTCTACGGGGCAGATGAGCGTTCGCAAAAGCTCAAGTACCACATCCAGACTTCCGGACGCTCGCTGCACGCGATGGAGATGGACTTCAACGACATCCGCACCACGCTTCAGGCCCTCTACGCAATCTACGACAACTGCAACTCTCTGCACACCAACGCCTACGACGAGGCGATTACCACCCCGACGCAGGAAAGTGTGCGGCGGGCGTTGGCGATTCAACTCATCATCAGCCGCGAACTTGGACAGGCCTTCAACCAGAATCCGCTTCAGGGCAGTTTCCTCATTGAGGAACTCACGGACCTCGTGGAAGAGGCGATCCTCAGCGAGTTCGTGCGCCTCTCCGAGCGGGGTGGTGTGTTTGGTGCGATGGAAACGATGTACCAGCGCAACAAGATTCAGGAGGAATCGCTGCTCTACGAAACCCTCAAGCATTCCGGAGAACTCCCGCTGGTCGGCATCAACACCTTCCTCAACCCCGCACCACAGACCGAAGACGAGGAGATCGAACTCGCCCGCTCCACTGAGGACGAGAAGCAGTGGCAAATCCGTGACCTCGAACATTTCCAGAGCTTCCACGCCGAAACCCGCGAAAAAGCGCTCGATCAACTCCGGAAGGCGGCCCTGCACGGAGGAAACACCTTTGCGGCGTTGATGGATTGTGCTAAAGTCTGTTCGCTGGGCCAAGTCACTCAGGAACTTTACCAACTTGGCGGACAATATCGGCGCAACATGTAGCGGGCAGACGCCTCCGAAAAATCCACCCCTGAATCGTCCTGACTCCTCACCCAAAATCCACCATGACTGAACTGCTGCAAAAACTGCTGCGTGGCGAAAACCTGAGTTTTGACGAAGCCCGTGAGATGATCCTGTGGATCATGAGCGAGGAGGCGGTTCCGGTGAAGGCGGCGGCGCTGCTGGCGCTCTTGCAGGCGAAGGGCACGATTCCGGACGAGATGGCTGGGGCGGCCTCGGCGATGCGCGAGCGGGCGATGAAGATTCGGGCACCGGAAAACGTCATTGACACCTGTAGCACGGGCGGCAACGGCATCAGTACCTTCAACATCTCGACCTGTGCGGCGATCATCGCGGCGGCGGCAGGGGCGGTGGTCGCCAAACACGGCAACCGCTCGAACACGCGCAAAAGTGGCAGCGCCGAGGTGCTGGAGATGCTGGGGGTCAACATCGGCATGGGCGTCGAAGGGGTGCAGCAGTGCCTTGATGAGCTTGGGCTGTGTTTCTGCTACGCGGTCAACCATCACCCCGCGATGCGTTTTGCGGGGCCAATCCGCAGGGAATTGGGTGTGCCGACGGTTTTCAACCTGCTGGGACCACTCACCAATCCTGCCGGAGCCAAGCGGCAATTGATCGGGGTGCCGAACCAAGCATTGACCCGTACCATTGCCGAGGTGCTGAAACGCCTTGGGTCTAAGCAGGTGCTGGTCGTCCACGGGGAAGACGGACTCTGCGAACTCACGATGTCCGGAACCACCTTTGTCGCAGAACTCCGGGATGGAGAAATCCGGGAATACACGGTTACACCTGAAGAACTGGGGCTGGAGCGCGGGGATTTGGATGCCATCCGCATCACAGAGGCCGAGGAAAGTGCAGCCACGATCCGGGGCATCCTTGCTGGAACCGAACAAGGCCCTGCTCGCACCATCGCGTTGATGAACACCGCCGGAGCCTTGGTGGTCTCCGGAGTCGTGGACGACCTCAAAACCGGGGTCACGCTCGCTACTGAAGCCATCGATTCCGGCAACGCCCAAACAATATTGGACGCGCTGGTCGAATTCACACAACAGGCGGCCTGATCATCCTGCTGCCAGCACCTCTCGCATCAGGACGGGTTCGTTTGTGAACAACCCGTCCACTCCCCACGATAGCACCTCCTGCATCCGCTCCCGTGTGTTGACCGTGTAGGACAACACACGCAAACCCACCGCATGGGCTTGTTCGACCAATCGAGGCGTCAGTTGTCCCTCGTCCGGATTGAGGGTGACAGCGCGATGAGTTTGTGCGGTTTCCAGTGCTGACTCCAGCGGGCCTGCACCCCACAAGACCGCTAGTGGAATTTCGGAATTGAGCTGCCGGATTCTTGGAAAGAAACGCCATTCGAAGCTGGAAATGAGGGTTGATTCATGGAGTCCATGCTTACGGATGAGGTCCAGCACTTGCCGTTCCAGAGCATCCTCCGGGTTGTCTTCCTCGAAGCCTTTCGGTTTGAGTTCTACGTTGATGGCGATTTGCGGCCCGACTCGTCGAAACACCTCTTCCAATGTCGGAATCCGGGCACCCCGGAACGGTTCTCCAAACCAGTTTCCGGCATCAAGTCGTTGCAATTCCGGCAGAGTCAAATCCTGCACTCGTCCGGAACCGCTGGTGGTGCGCTCGAGCGTATCATCGTGAATGACGAGCGGAACGCGCTCACGGCTTAGTGAGACATCCAGTTCGATCATGTCGGCTCTGCCCCCGACCGCCGCCTCAAACGCGACCAAGGTGTTTTCCGGAAACTGCCCGCTGAATCCACGGTGGGCGATCACCCACGGGGATTTCAGGGATTGGAGGGCGGCGATGGACTTTGCACAATGACTCATTGACACTCACGGGTTCAGCGTTTAGAATGAATCGTATCTAATGGATGCTGTTTCCAAAACAGTAGCGGCATTTGCAAAATCGGCAATTCAGGAGTTCTCTATGTTCAAGTTCACCGACCTCAGTGACGATGATGTTTTCAAACCGGAAACCTTCCGCCTAGACGCACGGGCATTTTGGGAGAAACGCCGGACGGCCAGCAAGCCCTATGTGTTTGATCTGCGCAGCCCCGAGGATTACGAAGCCGGACACCTTCCCGGTGCCCAGAACCTGCCCGTGGAGCAGTTCGAGAATTCCATCTACCAAATGCCTTTCTCCGGCGACATCCTGATTTACGGGAGTGAGAATGGCGAGGCCTTGACGGCGGGAGAAATCCTCTACGACAACGGCTTTGACACCTTCTGGTTCACCGAGGGCTTCGAGACGCTTTACCGTCCGGAAGGAAGCTGGCTTGTTGTAACTGACGAGGCCTTAAAAGTCCTCCGGGATCGTTTGACAGAAGAAGAAGCCAAGGCGGTGCGGATTGAGGTCGAATCCGGCAGTCCCCTCAAGGGCAGTTACGCAGTCGCCTACGTTCCGGATGGGGAAAGCGTGGATGATCTGATCGGCTTTGAGGTGCAGGAAACCCCGTTTGTGGCCGTGCGGGAGGCCGTTCCGTTTTTGGAAGGAACTGAGATTTTCATCAATGGCGAAGACGAACTGGAAATCCAGAACCCGAACCTTTCGGCCAAGGAACTCAGCGGCTCGATCGAAGAGCAGGTGCAGACGCTGCTGGACGACCAGATCAACCCGATGGTGGCCGGGCACGGCGGGATGGTGTCATTGCGGGGAATTGAGGAGGGCAAGGTTTATCTGGAGTTCGGCGGAGGCTGTCAGGGCTGTGGGATGATTGATGTCACCCTCAAGCAGGGGGTCGAGGTGATGCTGAAGGACCACATCCCGGACCTCGTGGGGGTCTTTGACGTGACGGATCACGCGGAAGGCCAGAATCCGTACTACCAGCCTTCGTCGAAGTAGCCGAATTTAGGAGGTTTCCTCAAGCTCCCGTGCTGAGCGCATCACGGCAAGGTTGTCGCTCACCTCACGGGCAATGAGGTCATTGAGCTTGAGTTCGGCGCATTCGTGAGCGTGCCGAATGGCGTTGCGGAGCGTCCGGGGGTTCGAACTGCCGTGGCAGATGATGACCGTTCCGTTCACCCCCAAGAGTGGCGCCCCGCCAACTTCCGTGTAGTCCACACGATCCTTGAGCGCCTGAAACGCCCCGCGCATTCCCAAGTAGCAGAGCTTGGAGAACCACGATCCGCTGACCTCCTGCTGGATCACGTTCTTGACGAGGTCAAAGGTGCCTTCGGCAACCTTGAGTGCCATGTTCCCCACAAAGCCGTCGCAGACAATCACATCCGCTGCGCCCTTGTACATTGCCTTGCCCTCGACATTGCCGACAAACTTCAGGGTGCTTTGCTCCAGCAGTGGGTAGGTGTCCCGAACCACGGAATCCCCCTTGCCGGCTTCCTCGCCAATGTTGAGGAGGCCAATCCGGGGTTCGTCCAAGTGCAACAGCAGCCGAGAATAGGCGTCGCCCATCACGGCGAACTGCACGAGGTAGAGCGGCTTGCAATCGGTGTTGGCTCCAATGTCGAGCAGAACAAAAGGCTGGCTCCGGAGGATGGAGGGCATAAGGGTGGCAATCGCAGGACGCTCGATGTCCGCGACCATCTTAAGGACAAACTTCGCGGTGGCCATCACGGCCCCAGTGTTGCCCGCGCTGATCATCGCGCTCACGTCTCCGGCTTTGAGGTCGTTGAGCGCGATGCGGATGGAGGATTTTTTTTTCTGACGGAGGGCAAGCGCTGGGGATTCGTGCATCTCCACGACCTCGGCGCAGTGGACCACGTCCACCTTGTCCGGATTGCAGTGGTGCTGCTTCAGTTCCTCGCGAATCCGGGGTTCATCGCCATACAACACGATGTCGATGCCGAAATCGTTGACCGCCTGAACGGCTCCAGCAATTGGTCTGGTGAGCGGGGAATCCCCGCCCATCGCGTCAACCCCGATGCGCATGTTCCAATCCCGTGCGTTCGGGATCAGGTGAGGGAATCGACTTCAACGATCTGCACCCCCTTGAAGTACCCGCACTCTGGGCAAACGCGGTGGGGCCGGGCGAGGGCATGGCAGTTCGTGCATTCAGAAAGCGCAGGTTGTGCAAGTTTGATGTGGCCGCGACGCTTGTCGCGCCTGCTTTTTGAGGTTCGGCTCTGAGGTACGGGCATGATGGTCTTGTGGGTGGCTGGTTATTTGATGGCTGGTGTTTCAAATCCAGAATTGGTTTGTTAGCGGCTTAGTCCGCTAAGGTCACGATAGGTTTGCGCTGGGCGCCTGTGTGCACTGGGTCGTTGAAATTTGGAATCTACGGGATTCTGGTTCAAGAGTCGTTGTTTGGTTTTTGCAATCCGGCAAACGGGCTGTCCGAGAAATCCGCTTCAGGACAGCGGCATTCCGCGTGGTTCAAATTTGCTCCGCAGTTGCCGCACAGCCCCTGACAAGTTTCCGAGCACAAGACCTTGGGCGGTAGGGTGAGCATGGCCTGCTCTTCCAGCAACTCGCCCAGTTCAAGCCACCCTTCGTCGTAATAGAGGGTGTCCAGGTCCTGAGTCGATAAAATGGCCTCCGGCTCCAAGTGATCGAGCTCTGTTTCCGGAAGCAGGAGCAGGTTAAAGGTTTCATCCACCTCGTGCGCCACCGGCTCCAAGCAGCGGTCGCAGAGAATTTTCAACTGCACCTGCACCCGCCCTTGTGTGTTGACCGCCGTGCCTTGTCGGCAGCATCTGGTTTCGTAGGCCAGCGCTGAGTGTGGCTCGGCAGCGAATTCCACGAGTCGCGGGGTTTCGTCCGGAGCAAGCTGGCCCTGCAATTCGAGCAGGTGCGTCTCCGGGATCTCCGCGACGGCAAGCCGCAGAGTCATGGCGGCTAAGCGTCTCCCTCAGCAGCGCGGATTTCTTCCAGTGTGCGGGCGGTCGGCAGCGGATCGGTTTTCTCGATGATGACCGGATACTGCTCGCAAGCGTCTTCGTTGAGTTTGAGGTAGCTCTCCCATTTGTCGGGAACGTCCACGTCGGCGTAGATCGCCTCGACCGGGCATTCTTCAACACAGGCGTTGCAGTCGATGCAGGTCTCGGGGTTGATGTAGAGCATCTCCGGACCTTCGTGAAACGCCTCAACTGGGCAGACTTCCACGCAGTCGGTGTACTTGCAGGCGTTGCAGTTCTCGATGACGATGTAGGTCATGTAGGCATCTCCTTGGCTTGTGCCGGGAACAGAAAAGCAATAACATTTCAGTATGACCCGTTCACATTTTCGCGCAAGTCAAATCTGAACCGTCCCCCTTGCCATGATCCGTTCACTCAAGGGAATAATCCAGCCGCTCAGGAATCCGCCTTCAGCAGTTTCCGGAGGGCTGTGGGGCTTGCTGATGCTCGGTTCCGTGTTGCTTGCCGGATGCACCGCCAGCAGTGACGGTGGCGATGGAGGCACAACCATAACCACGACCACAAGCAACACCAACTGCACGGTCGCCACGGCCGGGAACTCCACCGGAACGAGCAGCTACGAGGTCAGCACGCTCACGCTGAGCAGCAGCTCCGCCAGCTTCACCCTGCCGTCCAACGTGCTGTCGTTTGTGGTCTCCGCCACCGGAACTTCGAAACCACGGCTCTCCACCCTCACCCGTGCGGACGGGACCAACGTGCTGGGATTGACCTCTCAAAACCAATCGGACACGTATTCGGTTTTTGCGTATGGCCAGTCCGACTATGTGAACTTCCTCGTGCCGCTCGACAGCTCGCTCACCGCCACCTCCGGAAGCTGGACTGTGACCACCAACAGCGCGGCCACCGGGGCCAAGGTGGTGGTGCGCTCCGGAACCACCTCCGACACGCCCAGCCTCACGGTGCAGCCCTACCTCACCGGAACCACCTACTCCGCATCCGACCTTTCGACCGCACTGACGACGATGCAGACCATCTACAGCAACAACGGGGTCACGCTGACGGTGAATTCCGTGCAGACCATTTCCGGGAGCCAGTACACCTCGGTGAGTTCTTCCTTCACGGACAGCACCACCTCGGCGCTCCTCAATCAAGGGCAAACCGACAACATTTCGCTGTTTTTTGTGGAAGATTTCAGTGGCAGCAACTCCGGATTGCTCGGAATTTCGGCAGGAATACCTGGTTCGCTTGGGGTGGCCGGAAACCACAACGGGGTGCTGATTGGACTGACAGGTCACGCTTCCGGAGGGAGCCTACAATCGCAACTGCTGGCGGAAACTGCTGCACACGAGATGGGGCACTTCTTGGGACTCTACCACCCCACCGAAAGCGCGGGCACCGTCTATGACCCGATTTCCGACACCCCGCAGTGTTCCAGCAGCAACGACAGCGACGGCAGCGGCAAGGTCTCTGCCGAGGAGTGCGAAAGCTACGGCGGCGGCAACGTGATGTTTTGGACGGCCTACAGCACGTCCTCCCGAAATTCCGGGAAGAAACAGGAGCGGCTCTGCCCAAATCAGGTGGAGGTGATCCAATACTCTCCCCTTGCGAAATGAGGTTCGCATGACACACAGAAAACTCGCAAAAACCGGACTGCTCGGAATACTGATGCTCTTGGCCACAACAGGCTGGGCCGTTCCGCCTCGCAACCATGTGCTGGGGCTGCTGGAGGGGCGGCACTGGCAACTCAACGCGGCAGCGTTTCGCAAGTTGGGGCCCGGCACCGAGACCGTGCTTCAGGAACTCGCGGACAACGAATCGCTCACCAACTACCTGCGCTTCCGGGCGCTGGAGGCGTTGTCCGCCTTCCCGGAAGATGAAACGGCCGCCTTTCTGGAAGCCTTCTCGCAACGCACGGAACCCGCCTTGGCGCGTCGCGGCGTGGAGGCACTTTCCCGTGGATTCGGACAATCGCATCCTCGACATGTGCAGCGCACCGCCGAAGCCCTCTCCCGGCACCCCAGCCCGCAAGTGCGACTCTCCGCAGGGCGTGCACTCAAGGGCACGGCTCCGGAGCAGTTCCAGCGCTTCATGCGCGCCGAACCCGAAGTCTGGGTGCGGGAAGCCTTGAGTCGCTAAGTCCGGAAACAAACTGCCGTTCGGCTTCCTCTTGGCAAAACCGTGTTTTTGTGGTAGTTTTTGCTCTGTTCCATTTTGCCTTTTTCCTGTTTTTCCCCGTAACTGAATGTCCACTCCGGAACCTCCGATTTCCACACACTTCATCCGCAACATCATTCTTGACGACCTCAAGGCCGGTCGGGCTGAAACGGTCGTCACCCGCTTTCCTCCGGAACCGAACGGCTACCTACACATCGGCCACGCCAAGTCGATCTGCTTGAATTTCGGGATCGTCCAAGAATTCGGCGGTAAGTGCTTCCTGCGCTTTGACGACACCAATCCGCTCAAGGAGGACGAGGAGTACGAGCAGTCTATTTTGCAGGACGTGCGCTGGCTGGGCTTCGCTTGGGAGGAACGGCTGACCCATGCCTCGGATTACTTTGAGCAGCTTTACGGTTACGCCGAGGATTTGATCCAGCAGGGCAAGGCGTATGTGGATAGCTTGTCCGCCGACGAAATCCGGGCGCAGCGGGGCACCCTCACCGAACCCGGAGAGGACAGCCCTCACCGCAATCGGAGTCTGGAGCAAAACCTCGCGCTCTTCCGGAGCATGCGGGCCGGAGAGTTCGCTGAGGGCGAGCATGTCTTGCGGGCCAAAATCGAGATGGCCTCCCCTAATCTCAATCTGCGCGACCCCGTGCTTTACCGCATCCGCAAGGTGTCGCACCAGCGTACCGGAACTGCGTGGTGCCTCTATCCGCTCTACGATTTCACCCACGGTCTCTCAGACGCGCTGGAGGGCGTGACACACTCGCTCTGCACCTTGGAGTTCGAAGATCACCGCCCCCTTTACGACTGGATTCTCGACCAGCTGGAAACACCCTGCCGCCCTCGGCAGTACGAGTTTTCGCGTCTCAATCTCCAATACACCGTCCTCAGCAAGCGCAAGCTCATCCAACTCGTTGAGGAAAAACGCGTCGAGGGCTGGGATGATCCCCGCATGCCCACGCTCTCTGGATTGCGGCGGCGCGGTTACACTCCGAAATCGCTCCGGTTGTTCTGCGAGCGTATCGGCATTTCCAAAGCGTCCAACAACATTGACATGGGAGTTCTGGAGGATTGTATTCGGGAGGATTTGGATCCAAAGGTGCCGCGTGCGATGGTGGTGTTGCGTCCTCTCAAATTGACGATCACCAACTGGCCGGACGACCACACCGAAGCACTCGACGCACCGAGACACCCCAAGCTTCCGGAACTGGGACGGCGCGTGGTGCCGCTTTCACAAACGGTGTACATCGAACAGGAGGATTTCTCGGAGGAACCGCCGCAGGGTTTTCAGCGGCTTGTTCCCGGAGGCGAGGTGCGTCTGCGCAATGCCTATGTCGTCCGTTGTGACGAAGTGGTGAGGGATGGTTCCGGAAACCTCGTTGAACTGCGTTGCACTTACGATCCGGGCACCGCAAAGGGCAAAAAACCGGAGGGACGCAAGGTCAAGGGTATCATCCATTGGGTTTCGGTCAGCCACGCGCTTCCGGTTGAAGTGCGCCTCTACGACCGACTGTTCACCACTCCGAATCCGGGATCCGATCAACCCGATGGGAATTTTCTGAATGACCTCAACCCGGGCTCCCGCCAAATCCTGCCACAAGCATGGGCCGAAGCCGGGCTTGCCGGCACAGCAGCGGAAGAACGCTTCCAGTTTGAAAGACTGGGTTATTTCATGGCCGACCCCGTGGACTCGTGTCCGGAACGTCTGGTCTTCAACCGCATCGTTACGCTCCGGGATTCTTGGAGTGGAAAAAACCGCTAAGAACCGTAAACGCACCGAAGGACTTTCCGATGAAACTTGCTCTGAATCCGAGGGTTGCCGAACTTGAAGAATCGGCAACGCTGAAAATCAACCAAACCGCAAAGCGAATGCGGGAAGCCGGAGAAGACCTTTGCCATCTCGGCTTCGGGGAGTCTCCGTTTCCAGTTCCGGAACTGCTCCAGCAGGCATTGCGCGAGAACACGCACCACAAGAGTTACCTGCCGGGACCGGGACTGCCAGAATTACGGGAGGCGGTGGCGGGATTCTTCCGCAAGGAGTTTGGGTATGACGCGGCCATGGAGCGGGTGTTTGTCGGTCCTGGAAGCAAGGAGTTGCTCTTCGACTTGCTCTACTTGCTGGAAGGGCCGCTGCTGGTTCCTGCGCCAAGCTGGGTCAGCTATGGGCCACAAGCTCGGATGCTTGGCAAGCCCGTGCAGCCTATCCCCACTCTGCGGGAAAACCGCTACCGCCTTCAGGCCGAAGAGCTGGAGCGTGCCTGTCAAGAGTCCGGAAGCGGACAAAAGCTGCTGATCCTCACCAATCCGAGCAATCCCACCGGAAGCGTTCACCACGCGCAGGAGTTGCAGGAGTTGGCCGAGGTCTGCCGTCGCCATCAGGTCGTCGTGATTGCAGACGAGATCTACGCGCTCGTCAATTTCAGCGAGCGGCCTTTTGTGGGCATGGCGACGCTGTACCCGGAGGGCACAGTGGTCACCAGCGGGTTGTCCAAGGCGTTTTCCGCCGGAGGGTGGCGGCTGGGAGTGGCCCTGCTTCCGGAAGCCATGTCGGAATTGCTGCAACCGTGGGGAGCCTTGGTGAGCGAGACCTTCAGTTGCACCAGCGCTCCCATTCAATACGCAGCGATTCCAGCCTTTGCCGAGTACGAAAAGCTCCGTCAGGAAGTGGAACATTGCGTGGCGATTCACCGTGCTGCCACAAAAGGCATGTGGCAAACTCTGCTCGGCATCGGACTCAACTGCCCCGAACCGGAGGGAGCCTTCTACCTGTTTCCAGACTTTGAGCCTTTCCGGGAACAACTCGCTTCACGAAACATCCGCACCAGCAACGACCTCGCCACCCGGCTGTTGGAAGACGCCAAAGTCGCCGTGCTGCCCGGCGCCGCCTTCTACATGCTTCCGGGACACTTGAGCGTGCGGCTCTCTCCCGTGGACTACAACGGAAACGCACTCCAAGCAGGGACGGATTTTGACGCCATGTTTCCCAAAATGGCTGAAGCGGTGCAACGAATTGGAGTGTTTAGTGTTTCGGAAATTTCTGAACTCCGCTGACAACCCCTCCTAGGTATTGTTTTGATTTAAATTAGATGTTTAAACGGTACATACACTTGATCAGTACCTGGAATTATATTCGCAATTTAGAGTGGTGTATTAATGCCACGAAATTCAGTTTATTGATGTCATGTTGCAATGTTATCATCTATAACTTCCCGGTTATTTTATTTACTGCAAATAATCTCGATTACCTGTCCTTAAACGGAGTATTGATTATAGCAACAGTGGTAATAGTCATCTTTATTGTTACCTCTTTATTTCTGCTAGTACTCTGCATACTATCTTTTAATTTAGCAAAGTTATTTTGCCTACTGGTTGCGTTATGTAACTCAATTGCACTTTATTTTGTGATTACTTATCGAGTTGTGTTAGATACAACTATGATGAGTAATGTATTTAATACGAATCTGACTGAGGCAACCAGTTATTGGCATTATAAAATGATATTATACCTAATCATTCTAGGTGTAATTCCGAGTATATTTATATATAAATTTCGCATAAAGAAAGTAAAGAGAATAAATCTATTTCTGCAATCATTTGTGCTTATTGTAGTCTTAATTTCATGGACTTATTTGAATGCGAATAAATTGCTTTGGATTGACAAATACTCTTCTAGATTAGGTGCCAGAATTATGCCTTGGTCGTATATTGGAAATACGATTAGACTGCAACAATTGAAACATAAATACTCATCAAATCAGGAACTTTTACCACCGGCACAACTTGAAGAAAGCGATGAAAAAAAAATAATTATTTTAGTGATAGGAGAGGCCGCACGAGCAGAAAATTTTTCTCTATATGGATATAACAGGCCAACGAACTCTCTACTGGAAAAACAAGGAGTTATTGCATTAAATAACACGGTTTCGTGCGCCACGTATACCACTTTATCACTACGTTGTATTCTGTCTCACAAAGATGTTAGCACACCGTTTTCTAAACAATACGAGCCATTACCGAGTTACCTGCAAAGGCACGGGGTCGATGTTGTGTGGCGAACAAACAATTGGGGCGAACCGCCAATGAAGGTTAATACTTATCAAAGAAGTGATGAACTCGAGCGGGAATGCAAGGGGGATCAATGTCAATATGATGAGGTCTTGCTGAGTGGGCTTGGAGAGCGGGTTCGATCATCCATGCAGCAAAATATATTTATAGTTATACATCGCTGGGGTAGCCATGGTCCATCGTATTACAAGAGATACTCGAAACAGTATGAAATATTTAAACCGGTATGTAAGTCAGTGGAACTAAATCAATGTACTAATCATGAGTTAGTCAATGCTTATGACAATTCAATCTTGTACACGGATTATTTTCTTACGCAAACAATCAACCTGTTGCAAGATTTGAAAACTCCAGCAGTTATGATCTATATTTCTGATCATGGAGAATCTTTAGGAGAGTTTGGATTGTACCTGCATGGTGTTCCTTATGCAGTTGCTCCTGATGTGCAAACACATATTCCATTCATTGTATGGATGTCGCCTGAATTCATTGAAAAAAAAGGAATTGACATCAATCGAATTAAACAGAGCAAAAGCCATTCACATCAAAATATTTTTCACAGCGTTCTGGGTGCAATTAATATGCACAGTGAAGTGTATAATGACCAGCTTGATATTTTCAATACGATGATTGACAATTTAGGAGAATCAGACCCATAAGAGTTTGAAAAACTCAGCCTTGCTCAGGTTCCACCTCCGCAATCAGAAACCCAATTGGCGGGTCCCCTTTGGAGCGGAACAGCAGTTCGAATTCGGTGGCAGTGTTGCCCTCGGCATGAGGACTGGCTTGGAGGTGACGGGTGTGAGCAGTGACGTGGTACCTCGGAAGGGACGCGAAGGTTTCAGAAACCCAGTCGAAGTAGTCGAGGTGATCCGTTTTGAAACGCACCTCTCCCTTGGGATGAAAGTAGGGGTGCAGGCGTGTGAGAAATTCCTGACTCAACAAACGATGCTTGGCATGGCCTTGCTTGGGCCAGGGGTCCGGAAAGTTGACGTGCAGGACATCGAGTGTGCCCGGCTGGAGGTAGTCGTCAAAAAACTCCCCACGCTCCCGGAGCAGAAGCGCGTTCGATTGCTCATTTCGTTGGAGCTTTTTGGCGGCAAGAGTGATGCGCTTGAAACGCAGTTCAAATCCGAGAAAGGCATCTTCAGGAAAATGGGCCGCCCATTGGCTGAGGTAGCGTCCGGACCCGCAGCCGATTTCGAGGTGGACACGTTGAACCGCTTTCGCTTTTGGCTTCCAGAGTGCTTGGAACTGCTCCGGAGTTGGATAGGGCAGCAGCAGTTCGGGATAGTCGTGAACTTTAGCCAGATAGGGGTTATTCTGGACCAAGCGGTCAAAAGTTACAGGATCGGTTTCTCGTAGATTTTGAGGACGGAAGCGCATGGCAGTGACGACAATTGAAGCAGGAGTGATCGTTGAGCAAATCCGCATGCTGCCCTCGGGCGAGATTGCACTCGAACTCCGTTCGGGTGCGACCGTTCGTCTCGACTGGGAGGCGTGGAGCGCATTGGACCTGCCCACAGCGGTTGCTCTGGATGCAGAGCAAGCGAAAGCACTTGCTGTGGCAGAGGGCAGGTTTCGTGTACGCAGCAAAGCACTGGAACTGTTGGCAAATCGGGAACATTCGTCATGGGAGTTGCGCCAGAAACTGCGCCAGCGTTTTCAGGATCCCAAGGCCATTGACGAGTGTCTCGTCCTGCTGGAAGAGCGCGGCTACCTGAGCGATGAACGCTTTGCCCAGCGCTTTCTGGAATCCAGAATTGCCAACCGGGATCATGGTCCTTACCGGCTACTCGCAGAGCTTCAGCAACGCGGAATTAGCCGGGAACTTGCAGAATCGTTGCTACACGAGTACGATAGTCCACACTTGTGGCTCGAAAAAGCTGAACGAGCCAAGGAGCGGATTCTGCGTCGTAGCAAAACGGTCAACCCGCAAAGCCTCTGGAGCAAGTTGCACCAGCAGGGCTTTTCTGGAGCGACCATTAGCGCAGCACTCCGCGACCTGCCACAGCCCGAATTGTGACCGATCTTTAACTCACTGCACCATAGTCTGCCATCCTCACGTTGCAACCCAATTCACACCCATCCCCTCTTCCGAGCAAGTTTCCCGAGCGCATCTCAAAGGAGGTGATCCACGATTTGCCCCTCTTGGCCTTTGAGGGACCGATCCAAGTCCTGACCGATTCCAAGGAAGCCCGGCGGGTGGCGCGGCGGCTGCTGCGTGAACCCGTGCTTGGGTTTGACACGGAAACTCGCCCCTCGTTCCGCAAGGGCGAGGAGTACGAAGTGGCACTCTTGCAACTGGCCACTCGAGATGAGTGCTTCCTCTTCCGACTGAATCATCTTAGCCTTCCGGATTATCTGCAAAGGCTGCTCGCCTCCCCACACTCGATCAAAATCGGAGTCGCCCTCCGGGATGACATTCGTGCGTTGCGGCGTCTCAACGAGTTCAATCCGCAGGGCTTCGTGGACCTCTCAGAAGTGGGGCGGCAGCTTGGCATTGTCACGGTGGGACTCCGGAACCTCGCTGCTATTTTGCTCAAGGTCCGCATCTCAAAAAAGGCGCAGCTCTCCAACTGGGAACGCTCCGAGTTAGACACCGCTCAACGCACCTATGCGGCCACCGATGCGTGGATTTGTGTGGAAATGCTGCACTACCTCCAACAGGAAGGGTTTGCCAAAGACTTGTCTGCCCTAGAAATTGGACGGGATGTGGCAAACGAAGGCAGAAGGCAGAAGGCAAAAGGCAAAAGATCAGATGAGTCGCCAGCCATAAAATCTGCTTCGGCCCCACAGAGTTTGGCCTCATAATGTTCAAGGAGTGGGTGCAGGCTACGCCGCCGCCTGCTTGGGTGCTGGAGCCGCTGGTTCGGGAGTGTGGGCTGCACCCTCTGGTCGCGGGCATCCTGCACCGCAGGGGTTACGAAACTCCAGAGGATGTGCATAGATTTCTTCAAGTTAAGCTCGCAGGGCTTCGCAATCCCTTCGAGTTGCGGCACATGGCAGAAGCCGTGCAGATCGTCATTGACGCCCTCAAATCCGCACGACGCATCGTCATTTTGGGAGACTACGATGTGGACGGCATCACAGGCACCACGCTGCTGTTGGAGTTTTTCGAGGCGTGTGGCTGCAAAAACCTCGATTTCTTCATTCCGAACCGCTTGGAGCACGGCTATGGCCTGACCGCTAAAAGTGCCGAGGTGCTGCTTTCGATGAACCCGGAGGTGGTGATCACGGTCGATAATGGCATCACGGCAGCAGCGGAAGTGGAGCAATTGCAGGCGTCCGGGATCACCACTGTGATCACAGACCATCACCTGCCCGGAGCTGAACTGTCGGGCGGGATCGTGGTGAACCCCAACCATCCGGAGTGCCCCTATCCTTTCAAGAAACTTTCCGGCTGCGGTGTTGCACTCAAGCTTGCCCTTGGAGTCCGGAAGGTCTTGCGCGAGCAGGGCTGGTGGACGACGGATCGTCCTGAACCCAACCTGCTCGACAGCATGGACCTTGCCGCGTTGGGCACCATCGCAGATGTGGTTCCGCTCGTGGACGAGAACCGGATCATGGTCCAGTTCGGTTTACAGGTGATGAACAGCAAGCCGCGCCCAGGGGTCACGGCAATGCGCAGCCTCCGCAAAACCGACAAGGTGGTGGCACGCACGGTGGGCTTTCAGTTTGCCCCGTTGCTCAATGCTTCGGGGCGACTCAAGGATGCCTCGCTCGGAGTTGAGCTTTTGCGCTGTCAAGATGACGAAAGCGCCCGGATCATTGTCGCGGAACTCAACCGCACCAACGAGGAGCGCCGTAGCGTCGAGGCTGAAATGCGCGAAGCCGCGTTCCGGATTGCTGCCACGCAAAGGGATCGGCACAGCTTCGTGATCACACATCCGGAGTTCCACGAGGGCGTGAACGGCATTGTCGCAGCGCGGCTCGTGGACCGCTACCACAAGCCGACGATCATTCTCAGCCAGAACGGAGATTCCCTCAAAGGCTCGGCGCGTTCAATCCCGGAACTTCATGTCAAGCAGGCGTTGGAAAGTTGTGCGGACCTGCTGGACCGCTTCGGAGGACATGCGGCGGCGGCAGGGTGTTCCCTTTCCCTTGCTCGGCTCGATGAATTTTCCGCACGATTTGAAGCTTTTTGCCGGGCGACACTTCCGGAACTCCCCACGCCAAAACTGGAAATTGAAGGGGCATTGGATGATTCCGCGATTTCGGATCAGTTGGTCGAACAACTTGAGTGGCTACAACCTTTTGGCGAGGGCAATCCGGAACCGTTCTTTGTGGTGCAGGCTCCTGATCATGAGTTCCAGACCATGAAGGAGCGGCATGTGAAGTGGAAACTCAATGGTTCGGTGGATATTATCGGGTGGAACCTCGCGGAGGCGTTTGAGCAGCAACCCCCCTCGCAACTTGCCGTGACCCTCGGTTTCAATGAATACCGGGGGCGGCGGAGTGTGCAGATGCTCATTCAGGAGGTGCAAGCATGAACGGCGTCACTCAAGCATTTTCTGGGAATTCAAATCCATGCCCAGTGGCGGTAAAACGATCTTCGCCTTTTCCAGTGGAGCAGCGTTGCTTTAAATCCTAGCTCTCAGCAGACCCGGAAGCAGACTGCATACGACGGGCGATGTCTGCCCGTTGGGCATAAGCGTCACGGGCGACCTGTACATCTTCAAGAAAGTACGGAAGTTCTTCCATGCGCAGGGCTTGGGGACCGTCCACCAGCGCTTCGTCAGGTTTGGGGTGGAAGTCCACCAGCACCATGTTTGCACCAGAGACGATGCCTTGGGCGGTCGCGTGAAAGATATCGGGGATGCCGTCCGGAGAAGTTTCTCGTGTGCCGACCGAGTGGGAGGGGTCAATGCAGACAGGCATACGCGTGAGGCGTTTGACCACTGGAACATGCGGAAAATCCACCATGTTGCGGTGTGGTGCGCCGAATCCGGTTTTCATACCTCGCAAGCAGAAGATGATGTTCGAGTTGCCCTCGCTGGCGAGGTACTCCGCTGCATTGAGGGATTCGATCAGCGAAATTCCGAAGCCGCGTTTCAGCAATGCCGGATAAGTGCGCTGCCGTCCGATGGCTTTGAGCAACTCGAAATTCTGCGTGTTGCGCGTACCGATCTGAAGCATCACTCCAGTAGGGCGCCCCAGCTTTTCCAGCACCGAGTCAATTTCCTCAATGTGGCTGTCGTGCGTGACCTCCATCGCCACAACCTTGATTCCGTACTTGCCCGCCAACTCAAAAACATAGGACAGGCAGTCCTGACCGTGCCCCTGAAACGCATAGGGACTCGTGCGCGGCTTGTAGGCTCCCATGCGTGTGCAAACCTGTCCGTGTTCCTGCAACACTTGCATCATACGTTCGACATTCTTGGGGCTGTCCACTGCACAAAGCCCCGCAAACAAATGAAACTCGCTCTGGTTAAAGCGCACCCCGTTGTACTCGAAATCGAGCGAGGGTGTATCCTCAGCATGTCGCCCCAACACCCGGAATTCGTGGGAAATGCGGATGACCTTTTCGACCGAGGGCAAGGCTTCAACTTCCTCCAAACTGACCGCAGTGGTGTTGCCGAGTAGGTAGATTTCCGTGAGGCGCTGCCCGCGCCCTTGGACATGATGGGTCCGGAGCCGCATGTTGGGCAGGTGTTTGAGATGACTCAGGGTTTGTTTGAAGTCCTCGGAGGATTCGTCGGTGTCGGGGTGCAGGATGACTAGCATTGCAAGGAAATAGTCAGTGGAATGGATTGCGTCTCGTAGGAATTCAGCCTACCATGTCGGCTTAAACAAACCACGAAAAACCCATTTTTTGAACAACTTGTGACGGACCACGCCAAGGGGCTACTGATTGGAGTCGGCGGCATTCTGGTGCTGACTCCGGACGCCTTGATCATCCGCATGATCCATGGCGACGCTTGGATGGTGACTTTTTGGCGTGGAATTTTGGTGGGAATCGTCCTGCTCGGCTTTTTCGCAATCAGAGAACGCGGAAATTTTGGACGCATGCTCCGGGGGCTGGGCTGGTACGGGGTTGGAATGACCCTGCTTTACGCCTTCGGCTCGTTGAGTTTCAACCTTGCGATCAAGGCAACCGCCGTCGCCAATGCCCTGCTCATCCTCAGTTCATTACCGCTGCTTAGTGCTCTGTTGAGCCTGCTCGTGTTGCGAGAGGCGGTGCCGCTACGGACTTGGGTCTCCATCGCCATTGCAGGAGCCGGAATCGCTGTGATTTTCGCGGAAGGCATTGCCGGAGGCAGTTGGTTCGGAGAGTTCTTCGCGTTTCTGACCGCACTGACGCTGGCGGTGCAGTTCGTGCTGATCCGCAAGGCGAAGACGCTCAACTTTGTGCCGACCATCGGTATTGGTGGGGTACTCGCGGCGGTGGTGATGCTCTTCGTCACCGACCCCTTCGAGGTTCCAGTTTCAGACTATTGGCTGCTGGCGTTGATGGGGTTTGTGGTGCAGCCGATTGCTTTTGCCGCGATCAACCTTGCTCCACGCTACCTTCCGGCTCCGGAAGTCGGACTCATCATGCTGCTCGAAACGGTGCTAGGGCCGCTGTGGGTTTGGGTGTTTCTCAACGAGGTGCCCTCGCGCGTGACCTTCGTCGGAGGTGGACTTGTACTTGTAGCCCTGATTTTTAACGCAATCCTTTCATTGCGAAAACCTTCTTCTTCCGAAAAATCGTCTTTGACAACCAACTCACCAGTATAAAACGCTCATGCAAATTGATCTCAACAAACGATGCAGCCTTGGCTACTCCGGATTGAAAGTGCCTCCCCTTTGTGTGGGCACCATGATGTTTGGTGTTGAAACCCCTGCAACTGACGCCCGCCGCATATTGGATCATGCGTTTGACCACAGCGTGAATTTTGTGGACACCGCCGATGTTTACCACAAAGGACTTTCAGAAGAGATCGTGGGGCAAGCCATCCAAGAACGTCGTCAGGACTGGATCCTTGCAAGCAAGGCGGGAAATCCAATGAGCGGCACAGGTTTGAAGCAAGGCCTAAGCCGAAGATGGATGATGCAGGCTCTGGAGGACAGCCTAATGCGTTTGGGAACCGAATGGATTGACATTTGGTACCTCCATCTGGCAGATCACGAAACGCCACTAGAGGAAACTGTGCTGACTATTGGACAAGCCATCCAATCTGGAAAAATTCGTTACTGGGGCATCTCCAATTTTCAGGCATGGCAAATAGCTGAACTGGCTCGGCAGTGCGATTTGCTCAGCGTCCCTCGACCCATCGTTTGTCAGCCCTACTACAACGCCCTCAACCGCATGCCCGAGGTGGAAATTCTGCCCGCATGTGAATACTACGGAATTGGTGTTGTTCCTTACTCCCCATTGGCCCGCGGAGTGTTGACGGGGAAATACCGGGTAGATCAGGCACCGGAGCCGGGAAGTCGAGCTGGACGCAATGATGCCCGCATTATGTCCACTGAGTTCCGCGAGGAATCACTGCGTATTACCGAACGCCTAATGAAACACACCTGTGAGCGTGGCACTAGCATGGTTGCCTATGCCTTGCTTTGGCTGCTGAATAACCGAAATGTTACAAGCGTGATTGCTGGACCTCGTACCTTTGAGCAATGGGAATCCTACATCGCCGCTTTTGACGCAGACTTCACCAAGGAGGATGAAGATCTCCTCAACTCGCTTGTGCCCGCGGGACATCCCTCTACTCCAGGCTACAATGATCCCAAGTATCCCATCACTGGGCGTCCGGTCAACACTCCAACATGAGGTAAGTCAGCCAGAACTTGCCATAACAGCTTTTAGCAGCACATCAGCTCCGGCGGCAACCTGTTCCGGAGTCGTGTTTTCGGCCTCGTTGTGGCTCAGTCCATTTTCGCAGGGGATGAAGATCATCCCGGTCGGTGCGATGTGGGTGACGTGGCAAGCGTCATGGCCGGCCCCGGATACGATGTCACGATGGCTGAAACCTAAATCCTGAGCAGCTCTTTGTACCTTGGCTATACAATCCTCGTGGAAATTTACAGCGGGTGTTTTCCAGGTGTTGTCGAAGTTCACTGACAGTCCCTCTTGCCTACAGACTGAATCCACTAGGCCTAGTAATTGATTGTGGATGCCTTCAAGGGTAGCATCATCAGGATGCCGGATGTCCACGGTAAAGAACACTTCTCCAGGAACTGTGTTGATGGATGCGGGTATCGTTTCCAAACGACCGACTGTACAGACTGAACCTGAGTGTTTGTGGATGATTTCACGGAGTCCAGTAATTATGCGTGAAGCACCCATCAGTGCATCCTTGCGGTAGGCCATCGGCGTTGTGCCCGCGTGGGAGTCCTGTCCACACAAAGTGATATGCTTCCAGTATAAGCCCTGTCCCCCCGTGACCACTCCAATCATTGTGTTCTCCACCTCCAGCACCGGGCCCTGCTCAATGTGCAGTTCATAGTAGGCTTTGATAGGAAATGCCTTACACGGGGTTTTGCCCAATTCTCCAGTCCGGTGTAGTTCGGACTCAACCGTGATACCGTCTGGGTCGGTGTGCGAGTAAATCTCGGTTTGGTCGAGGATGCCTGCAAACACCCCAGATCCCATCATTGAAGGTGGAAAGCGCGCACCTTCCTCGTTGGTCCAGACCACTACCTCAAATGGGGCTTCGGTTTCCACTCCATGATCGTTGAGGGAACGCACTACTTCCAGTGCCCCCAGTACACCAAGGATGCCGTCAAAGCGACCTCCGGAGGGCTGCGTGTCCAGATGGCTTCCGGACAGCACCGGCGCTGCGTTTGGGTGCTTGCCTTCCCTTCGGGCGAAGAGATTCCCCATCGTATCCAGCCGCAAGGCGCAGCCGGCATCCCCGGCCCAATGCCGGAAGAGGTTGCGGCCTGCAACATCCTCGTCAGTAAGGGCGAGTCTACGGCTCCCTCCCTGAGTTCCTGGTCCGACTTTCGCCATTTCCATCAGGGAATCCCAAAGACGGTCTGCATTTACATTCCAAGTCATTGTTTTTTATAAAAATTAAAAATTATATAGTTGAACATCAGGATTCAAGTCTTGCCTTTCCAGTAACCGCAACACCTGAGAATTGTCGGTCAAATCCCATTCTAGTCCATGTCCGACAAAAAGCCAGCAACCCATTCCAAAGAATTTGTTGGTTTTTTGCAGACGCAGATTGCCAACCAGCGAAGTGCCTTGCCGGCCCTGATCTTTAAGGGGTTCCTTTACTGACCAGACCCTTGCTCGTGCCAGATTTCACCTTGAAGTATCACCTTTTCTGCAACGAGCCTTTGTTTTCCTGTAAATGTGTCTCCAGTAACATCGTGGTACTCAAACTCTCCGTCTTCAATGTTTAGAACAACCGCATCCCCTTGGGCCCCAACCTCAAGTGTGCCCAGGTCAGTTCGACCGATCGCTTTGGCTGGAGTAGCAGTCGAGGCACAAATCACTTGATCGAGGGGCATGCCCAGACAGAGGAATTTGGACATGGTCACCAAGTTGTCGAAGGCAGGTCCATTGATGCTAGCTTGATGAACGTCGCTGCTTATAGTATCCGGCAGGAAATTCTGCTCAAGCATTTGTCTGCTAACTTTAAAGGACAGTGACCCTGCACCATGTCCGAGGTCGAAGTAAACTCCTCGCTCACGCGCTTTCCTAACCGACTCACGTATACTTCCTTGGCCATCGACCGGTGCATTTGGAAAGGGCCGGAAGCAGTGAGTCAAGATGTCACCAGGACGCAAAATATTTAGCACATCATCCCGATCGGGGGGTGGAAAATCTACATGAGTCATCAGTGGCAACTTCAGTTCCTCCGCGACTTCCCGCGCGATCTGAAGCGGAATCAACCCGGCGTTTCCGCTTGCATAGCGTCCGATGCGCACCTTGATACCAACCACGCTGTGGGCATATTCTCGTGCTGTCCGGACACATTCTGCAGTATCCAACAGACGAATATCCTCACATTCAGGAAAGAGATTTGGAGTCGTGCAGCTGAATCCGCAGATTCCAGCAAATGAGATATTAAGAAATCCGTATATGTTTAGAGGGGTTGGATCGGCAATAAAACTCTGGAAACCAGCATAATTTCCAGCACCAGCACTTCCAGCGTCAATAAAGGTCGTGGTGCCGCTCCGGCGGGCTACAGGCTCTGCCTTTACCCCAAGCCCTGTCCCGCCCCAGTATACGTGGGTGTGCAGGTCAAGCAGTCCGGGACTGAGGATCTTTCTAGAAATATCCTCCACTCGTTTTGCTGAGATTTCGTCTAGTGATTCAGCGATCGCTGAAACCCGGCCACCGTTGAAAGCAATGTCCCGAACCGCATCCAGACCTTGCATGGGATCAATCACTCGACCCCCCTTCAAAATCAAATCATGTTCCAACTTCATATCCTTTTTTGAATCTATAAAATAAACCCCGCGGATTCAACTCGTAAGTGCAACCGGTGGGTTGATTCCTGAGAATAGCTGATT
>CAJWCD010000004.1:0-61192 GCA_913020725.1 uncultured Pseudomonadota bacterium | reverse complement strand
ACCCACCAGACACCCACCAGACACCAGTAATGACAATCAAAGAAACCATTACTCAACCACCAATCATCTCTTGTGACAATGTGATCCTGTAACCCAACTTGTCATGAATGATTTCCTGTAACTCCTCAATCCTGTCATTACTCAACGGGTTCAACAGAATCACTGAATCATGTTTGGGACAAATCAAGTCATGACCAACAAACCTTATCATTTCCTTCAACACCTTCACTTCTTCCTGTTGAAACAGATAAGAAACCCTTTGAGGACTTCTCAACCCTTTAATGGGTATTTTCCCCTTTGAGACTTTTGACAGTCCAGAAAAGAGTATCCTCATTTCATCCCATAGACCCTTGACGAATGGATGTTCCCTGAACCTAACTGACTTTTCCACACTACCAAGGATTTCAACAAGTGTGGGTGTAACCATCCGGTCATTCACAAAGTAGGAACTGGTATTGTCTCTCATTCCAAAGGACATACTGGTGAAACACTCCTTAACCCTATCCAAACCCACCCCCAGTGAACGAGAAAGGTCTTCCCTTATGATTGTCTTGTCTTGGACGTATCTTTCAATACAGACAGTTCTAGGGGTTTTTCCGGTCATTCTCTTGTAGATGACAGGAAGAATGGAGTAGACACAAGTATTGACATCCAGATCAAAACAACCCTTCAGGATTTGATTGAGAATGATTTTAGGTGTAAACTGAATGGACGAAACCCCTTGACCGATAATCCTACCGAAATCAGATTTACTGTAATTCTGGATCAAGAACCCTTCATCATCCATTTCAGAAAGTCTCAATTGTAAGTTTAGATTATTATAAAGTCTTTCACTGTAGTCCTTGATACGGTTGGAAAAGTCATACATTGTCCTTGTATCCACCTTTATTCTCTTCGGTAACTCAACCCCATCAACCGTTATGGGATTGTTCCAGTCAACAAAGACATCACCATTCAATCTTGACCGATTAATCTCCCGTAGATACTTCTCACAGGTTTCGATCTTGTCGAATGGGATCATCACCGATTTGGTCTTACCTTTGTTTTTTCCCACCTGAAAAGAATAAGAATGATTTATCACAAATCCATTCTTTGAGAGAACACCTTGAAAGTCATTGTATCCTTCGGGGAACAATGATTTTTGATAGTCTCTTGTCAATTTGACGTAGTTCCAGATGGGGTAATCTTGATGATTTTGAAACTTGTCACAGGTGTTGACAATCAACTGTATCATCCCATCAGTGATTTTACGGTGTCTCTTTAAAGTAGACCTGTGTTTTATTTCCCCGAACTGAATGTCACTACGGACTATCGTTCTGAATGTGTCCGTCAACAGGATTTCAGGAATTGAAAACATTGTATTCTTCGTTCCGTGTTGGTGGGGTGTTGGTGGGTGGTGTCAATGTAACCTGTAAGTAATGAGAACCCTGTGTCAAATCTGTTAATTACATTTTCCCACAAGACACAAGGATTGTTCCAAGACGATAATGGTCTACCAAAATCGTCACCAGATATTTGGGATATTCTGTTTGGAATATTTATAAGAAAGGAGAGTTCAAGAATGGGGAAGGGGGTGGGTTTTGTGTAGTGGTTCACACACGGTGTGGAGGGGGTCAGTCCCTTCGGTTACTTACTTCCTCAGATTCTTCAGACTCACCCTGAGGGATTCCGGTAGTCCATCAAACTCCTCATCGGTCAGTTCCTGAACGACTCCGGTAATCTCCTTGAGTTTCTTCTTCGTCCAGTCCTTCTTTGATTCCCTCTTCTTCTCAGTCCCTTCACTTCTAAGTTTCCTCTCTCTTCCTCTGGACTTTGAAACCGTCATCACATCCTGTCTTGGAAGTCCTTCAGTCAGATAGTCCTCTTACCAAGTCATCCACCTTCTTACGAAACGAGTCGTCCACCGTGAAGTGGTGTCCGTTCTCGTCATGGATGGAGACTCCGGTCTTGTGGAAGAGTTGGAGGTGTTTCTGGAAGGTTCGGATGTTCTCTATGGGACACTCCCTTCCACTGTCGTCCCTGATGGTCACTTTGAGGTTACTCATTTGTTCTTCTCCTTTTTCTTTTTCCAGAGGTGGTATATTATTCTAACTCCAATCCACTCCATCAATCAAAATCAACATGAACTCGTCCAGAAACTTTGAGTGATGATAGGGAAGGTCTTCATGAACAAGGTCTGGATTGACACTTTCAACATATTCTTTGAGTTTATCACAAGTTCCTATATGGTCTTCCTTTTCATTAAAAAACTCCCCTTGTTGATTGTCCCTTAGTATCTCTCTAACATGAATGACTCGGTTCCTGAATTCTCTCACTCCCCTGTTTTTTGTCCTTCTTGTTTGACCACTTGAAACATCATCATCTTTCACTATCTCTTCAAGTGTTTGTCTTTCTAATTCCTGTATTCCAAAATACCGTCTTAATACTTTTTCTTCTCTTGAAGTCAAAGTGAACAGGAGTTCCCTGATATAGTCTCCCCTCTCTTTTCCTGTCATTTTCATCCCCCCGACAATATCCTTCCCACCGTATCATGTGAAACCTTGTGACCATAATCTGATTTCAAGACTTCTGATATTTTCCGATAGGACAGAGATTTTCCTTTTAAGAGATTTTCCCTATTGTTTTATGGACATTCATTTTATTTCTCAGGTCTGATTCGTTGTTTCCAATCAATCTTCAAATCATCCCATTTAACTCCATCATACGAAATCTTCTTAATACATTCTTTCCAAAGAACATCTGTAGAAAATCTATCTCCATATCTATCAAGTGACATAGAACCGTGACTGTGACCCATAAACCCCTCAATCAATTCTTTCCTCACACCCTTGTATTGGAGTAATCCATCTACGGTATGTCGGAAACTGTGGAAGACCTTCTTTCGTGGAAGGTGGATACCAAGTTTCTTCAGATACTTTTCGTTGAAAAATCTTCCAATGTGTTTTGAGTATCCATCTCTGGTCTTCTTCAATTCCCAAAAAACCCTATCCTTTCCCAAATCCTTGAGGGTTTTGACATATTCATGAAAACCAAGTTTTATCAGTTGGGAGTGTACGGGGATGATCCTCTCAGAAGATTGGGTTTTAATCTTGGTGTCTTCTGATTCACGGATATTCATTACCCAATGTTTTCCTTCCTTGTAAACATCTTGGATTCTCAACTGACAGATTTCATCAAGTCTCATTCCTGAAAAAACTCCAATCAAAGGAACCCAGTAATAGGGTAAGTGATGAGTTCTTACAGAATGATAATGATAATTCATTACTTCTCCACCTGTACTCATCTGTACTGTGTAGAACAAGTAATTATGGGGATTAAAGATTTCTTTGACCTCATTATTAGTGAAAGGAAATCTCTCTTCTTTTCTCTTAATGGACTTGGTAGTAGTTAGTTCTTTCCCTTTGAATACCTGTTCTTTCACATAATCAGGATATTTATCTCCTACCCATTTCCAGAAGGTTGAAATCCGTCCAAGTTTCTTGTTTACATTCTGAGGATTCTGAGGTTTTACCCCTTTCATCTTCAAAATTTCTAGGATGGTCTTCTCTCTGTATTTTTGATTCTTATCTCTATTTACAGGGAGTTGACTGAGAGTATCCACATATCGTCTTCCATCTGAATGAGTAACTTCTTGAATGGGTTTGTCTTCAATGACTTCCATCATTTCATTCAAGTAATATCCATACTCTGAGACAGTTTTTTCAACTAACTCCATTTGTCTTCTACTATCAATGAATTTTTCTCTCACCTCACTTAACAAGGGGGATTCCAATTCCTTCTCTGATTCTGGGATTGATTTAATGACACCTTTGACTATTTCTTCTTTCACCTCATCCATTAAATCATCAACTAAATCCCATTCAGACTTCTTCTCACCTAAGACCAGTTCTCTTTTTCGTTTGATAGTTCTGTATTTGACTTCAATTAGATTCTCTTTGAGTTGTCTAAACAGTCTTTTGAAATAGAGGGAATCCTTTTCCATCTTGAATCCCTCTTTTCTCAGAATTGTTTCAACTTCAGAGTCAAAATCTGATTTCTTCCTACTCCTTAACTCGTTCTCTTCGTCCTCCAATTGTTTGAGTCCCTCCTCTATTGAAGTTTCATTTCTTCTATCAACTCCAAGATAGGAAAAGTAATTAGAATGGGACTGTGACCTTCTAATCTCTTTCCTGAGTATATCCTTGACATCATCAAGGGTAAGATTTGATTTCATACCTTCTCTGACCTCTCCATAGATTCTATCCATCACAACCTTAAGTGACTGTGACAGTCTTCTAGATTCTGAATATATACCAGATTTGAGGGAAACTCTGAATTTGATTCTACCCCCAAAGTGGTTTTTCAAATCTTTGGGGATATAGGAAACAAAGAGGTAGGAGTACTCTGACTTGGTAAGAAGGGAGTTCATAAAGACCTTTCTGTCTGTCAACAGACACCTAAACAGACACCTAAGTCTCTTCTTTATCCCTTGAAAATCCCTGACTTGAGATTTTCTTCAATATATTCTATATGTTACAGAGAGGAATGGTGGAGACGAGGGGGATCGAACCCCTGACCTCAACGCTGCCAGCGTTGCGCTCTCCCAGCTGAGCTACGTCCCCAGCTTCGTGAAGTGTGGCGTCCCCAAGGGGAGTCGAACCCCTGTTCTCGCCGTGAAAGGGCGATGTCCTAGGCCTCTAGACGATGGGGACTCGCACAAAACGAAAGTCTTTTAGTCTAAAGGCAGTTGCCGGGAAGTCAATCCAATTTTTTCGGAGGCACGAAAGTGCGGGGCTGCTCGGATGCAGATTGACCTTTTGCGCGCATCATGGCAGAAAGACAGGTCACAATCTGGTTCATCGTTTTCTCCCAGATGCCGTTGAGCCAAAACCGGGAGGACTCAGCACTCCACGGGCTGACAGTCCACAGATTCTTACGAAATCGCAATGATTGACCCTGCAATGACAAGTCCTGGCCTCAGCACCGACGAGCCGAAATCTCGGGCGTTTCTCTCGGTGCAAGAGGCGTTCATTCCCAATATCAAGGTTTTTGGGGCCGGAGGTGCTGGGGGCAACGTGGTCACCAAGATGGTGGACGTGGGCATCCGCCAAGTCGAGATGGTGATCTGCAACACGGACCTCAAGGCGCTCCAGCGCAACAAGGCGGACCACAAGATCGAGTTGGGAAAGGACATGACTCGTGGGTTGGGGGCCGGGGCACGTCCGGAAGTGGGCACAAACGCTGCCGAAGAGACCGCAAGCGAGATTGAACAGGCATTGGCTGGAGCACACATGGTGTTCATTGCAGCAGGCATGGGCGGGGGCACCGGAACCGGAGCTGCCCCGGTGGTGGCCCGGATCGCCAAGGCCCGGCAGATTCTCACTGTGGGGGTGGTCACGCTGCCGTTTTCGTTTGAGGGCAAGCGCCGCATGCAGGTCGCCCTTGAGGGGGTGGAGGAACTGCGACAGCACACTGACACCCTGCTCGTCATCCCCAATGATAAGCTTCAGGATGCTTCAACTCAGACGACCAGTCTGCTGGAGGCGTTCCACATGGTGGATTCGGTCCTCATCAACGCCATCCAAGGGATCACGGATTTGCTGAATGGGGTGGGCGACATCAACGTCGATTTCGCCGACGTGCAGACGATCATGGAGAACATGGGCCGAGCCGTGATTGGACGTGGCACTGCTTCCGGACAAGACCGACTGGAACGCGCCGTCCACAATGCCATGCACAGTTCGCTGATGGGCAATCAGGACATCCGGGGCGCACGAGGGATTCTGGTGCATGTGGTGGGGCCACGCGATACCAGCGCACTAGAGATCAACGATGCGATGACGAAGATCGCGGAATTGGCCGATGAGGACGTCAACCTGATCTGGGGTGCGTCTTTCTCCGAGGATGTTTCCGACCAGATCACTGTCACCGTCATTGCCACAGGGCTTCCGGACTGAGCCAGCGAGCGGGACTGACTTGCTTGCTGATGATATAGAGACGATCTGAGGATGAACCAGCAGGGAGTCATGGGCGGACAGCGCATCCAACTTTTTCAGACCAACAATGGCTCCTGCCCCTATCGGGAATCCGGAGTCTGGGAAAATCTCTCCTTTTACACCAGCGAGCTTTCGGACGCAGCTTACGCCTCCCTGCTCAATCAAGGATTCCGCAGAAGCGGCAACTCCATTTATCATCCCATCTGCCAAAACTGTGAAAGCTGCATCCCGATCCGGGTGGATGTCAATCGCTTTACCCCCAGCAAGAGTCAACGCCGCACTTGGCGTCGCAACCAAGATCTCCGGGTGGTGTCCCGCAGCACGGAATTCTCAGACGCCGCCTACGACCTCTACCGCCGCTACCAAATCGGTTGGCACAAGTCAGATTCAGGTTTGGACGCAGAGGATTTTCATGAGTTCTTGGTGTCGAGTCCGGTTTCCACCGAGATGCTGCACTACCACCTCGACGACCAATTGATCGGCATCGGCTGGGTGGACTGCCTGCCACAGATGCTCAGTTCCGTCTACTTCATCTTTGATCCGGAATTTGCTGCGCGTCGGCTAGGTGTTTATTCTCTGTTGTGTGAAATCGAATACTGTCGGCGACTTGGTCTGCCGTGGCTGTACCTTGGCTACTGGGTTCCGGATTCGCAGAAGATGGGTTACAAGGCCGAATACCGCCCCGCCGAGGTGTTGGTATGTGGGCAATGGCGCTTGCTGAACCAATTTCCGAAAACCACCAAACCAATCGGAGCATGAACGACACTCCCACCTTCACCCACTTGAGCGACGGCGACCAGCCGAGGATGGTGGACATCTCCGAGAAAACGGCCACGAAGCGCATTGCCGTCGCCGAAGCACGAGTGGCGCTAGGCCCGGAACTCGCCAAGCAACTTCGGGAAACGGGCAGCACCAAGAAGGGACCGGTGTTCCAGACAGCTGTGATCGCTGGCATCCAAGCCGCCAAGCGCACCTCGGATTGGATACCGATGTGCCACCCGCTTGCACTTTCGGGGGTGGATGTGGACATCCAACTTGCAGGAGAACACGCCTGCATTCAGGTCACTGTGCGCACCACCGGACTCACCGGAGTGGAAATGGAAGCACTCACAGCGGCCAGCGCAGCGGCACTCACGCTGTACGACATGTGCAAATCCATCACGAAGGGCATGGTCATCGAGTCCGTCCGTTTGCTGGAAAAGCGCGGCGGCAAATCCGGAGATTATCAGGCGGATTCCTGAATCGCTGCTTCCGGATTTAGCAAACCGTTGAGGCGTCGCTCCAGCGCTTGCCGAATTGCTTCCGCGCTCAACTCACTCAAGCAGCCTCCATACGGACAGCGGCTCTGCTGGCACCAGTCGAAACCCGCAAGGTCCGGAGCGACCACCCACTCCTGTTGATGATAAGGACCCCAGCGTTTGGGAGTGTGCGGACGCGCCGGGCAGAAGAAACTGAGCGTGGGCGTGTTGATTGCGTTGGCGAGGTGCAGCGGTCCCGTGCTGGAGGTGATGAGCAGTTGTGCCCCAGCGATGCACTCAAACAGCGAGCCGAGGTCATGCTGTCCGGCAAGGTTCTGTACTCGATTTTCCGGGAAGCCCGCTGCGAGTTGCTGGCTGAGTTCGATTTCCTCAGCAGTGCCAGTGAGGCGAATGTCCCATGGCGTTTGGACGAGCAGCCCTGCGATGAGCACCCGGTACTGCTCCACCGAAAGGTTGGGGGCGGATTGGCCGCTACCCGGATGGAGGATTGCGTAGGTTGGCTCCGTGGCGGATGATACTTGGAACGGTCGAAAGGCGAACTTCACGGGAGGCAACGCTTCGCCCAGCAAGGGTCGCAGCAGAGAGTGGTTGTAATCCGCTTCGTGCTTTTTGCAGGTTTTGCGATGCTCCTTGATGGTGTGGGTGAGCAGGAAGGAGTACCAACGGAAACCGCTGCCAATGCGTACCGGAATTCCCGCCCACCTCAACGCTAGTGCCAATTCCGGGCGTGGCAAAAATAACAGAGCTGCGTCAAAGCCTCCCTCTCGGAGTTCCTGTGCCAACACGCGGTGTCCGGACCACCCACGGTGCCGACCTTCCGGTTCATAAACCAGCACCTCATCCACATCTTGGTACAGTCGGACCAGCGGCTCGGTGTAGTTGCGGGCCAGAAAACTGATTTGGACTTCCGGAAACGCAGCTTTGAGCGCAGTTGCGGCGGGGAGTGTGAGGACCGTGTCGCCGATGCGATCCGTGCGGATGAGCAGAATGCGCTTCATAACCGAGGGCGGCAGCCTTTGTTTTGGTCCGGTATTGAGATTGACATGGACCGTGTCCTTGTTATATTTTTCGTTTAAACAAACCTTCACCTAAAAGGAGAACCATGAAATTACTGCGATTTGGGCGAGCAGGCAAGGAGAAGCCCGGACTGCTGGACGATCAGGGCAAAATCCGTGACCTCTCCGGGGTCATCGCGGATCTAGGGGGCGATGCCCTGCTGCCTCGGAGCCTTGACAAGCTCATCAAACTCAAGCCGGAGAAACTTCCGCTCGTCAAGGGGCGTCCAAGAATCGGGCCGTGCGTGACCGGAGTGGGCAAACTGATCTGCATCGGCCTCAACTACTCTGACCACGCCGCTGAAACCGGTATGGAAGTACCGCCGGAACCCGTGGTTTTCATGAAGGCAACGAGCGCGATTATCGGTCCAAACGACGATGTAGTCATTCCCAAAAAAGCCAAGAAGATGGACTGGGAAGTGGAATTGGCTGTGGTGATCGGCAAGCCTGCGAAGTATGTCACCAAAAAACAGGCGCTGGAGCATGTGGCGGGTTACTGCGTGGCGAACGATGTTTCCGAGCGCGAGTTCCAGCTTGAACGAGCAGGGCAATGGACGAAGGGCAAGAGTTGCGACACCTTCGGCCCGATTGGCCCGTGGCTCGTCACGGCGGACGAAGTTCCAAACCCGCAAAAGCTCGGCATTTGGCTGGAAGTGGACGGCAAACGCTACCAAGACGGCACCACCAAAACGATGGTCTATGGCATCGCGCACCTGATCTCCTACCTCAGCCAACTCTTCACGCTGGAAACCGGCGACATCATCTCCACCGGTACCCCGCCTGGAGTTGGGCACGGCAATAAACCCAACCCTGTTTATCTCAACGCCGGGCAAGAAATGCGGTTGGGGATTGACGGTCTTGGGGAACAGCGCACGATGGTTGTCAAGGATCAGTGAGGCCGCATGCCTTCCCGGAAAGTTGGGAAGCGCAACTTGTAATCCATTTCCCGGAGTAGTCGCTGGTTGTCGATGCGGCGCTCCGGGGCATTTTCTGGCAACACGCTTTTCGATTGTTCCGGCAGCATTTCCGGGTTCAACTCTGGGTGGTGCTGCACCAGCCACTCTGCCACTTCCCATGAGGATCGTGCTTCCTGATCCACCGCGTTGACACAACCCGGCCCCTCCGGATGCTGCACCAGCCAAGCCACGATTCCCGCCAAATCACAGACATGGATGCGGTGCGTCAACTTCGGTGTTTTCGGAATCCCCTTTCCTGCCTTGAGGCGTTCCACCAAGTTGCGACCGGGCCCGTAAATCCCTCCGGGCCGCACGACCTGCACCTTGAAAAACTCGCACAGCACCTGCTCCGTTTGCAGTCGAAGTTGGCCAGATGGCGAATCTGGGCGGAGTGGCATGTCCTCGTTCCACAACCCCGGCTGCCGGGGGTAAACGCCTGTCGTGGAAATGTAGATGAGCCGTTGCTGCTGCGGACGGTTCTGCTGCATCCACACCCCCCAAGCTCGCAAGCGCAAAGCTTCGGTTTCGGGATTTTTCTCCACTGGAGGAATGGTGAGAAGCAGCACCGTAGCATCGTTGGGCAACTGCTGGAATGATTCGGGATTTTCCCAATCAAAGCAGTGCTGGGCAAAGGTCAGTCCAGCCACTTGGTGATTCCGCCACGTTCCCCATGAATCCGGAGTAAAGGTGTGTTCTCTCAGCAGGGTTTGTCCAAGGAAACCGAGTCCGAGGACTCCAATTGGGGAGGGATTTCCACTCATGGTTTCAGTGCGTTTTTCGGATTCAGTGTCACTCGGAGGGTGCCTTGGCGCACTGGCGTTCCGCGCAATTCCACCTGCTCAAGTGCGAGCAGGGTTGCTGACTGCACCTCGGGACGCTGGGCAAAACGATCCCGAATCGTCCGCAACGCCTTGGGATTGAGTGTCAGCAGAGTGAGTTCCATTCCTGCGGGTTGGTAGCTGAACTGGGCTACCCAAGCACCCCGCACGAGTTGTAGCCACAACTCCACCTGATGGAAACTCATAGCCGGGCGCACATAAGTTTCGTCCCACAGGTTTTGGAGTTTCTGCACCTGCGCTTGTTGCTGCTGCAACGCTTGCCAGGCCTCCTGCTCCTGTAAGCGGGCTTGCAGAAACTGGTTTTGCGAGGCCAGTTCGGTGTGCAAGCTTTGAAGCTGTTGCTCGCTGTCTCGCCACAACCCCACACCCCAAGCAAGCACGACAAGCAGCAGCAGCGACAGCCCCGCTTCAACCCAGGGAAAAGGCTTCCGGACACGGTTCATCCACAGGAACCCCCGGCTGGGATGCTTGGCAAATCCGGGCCATGCCTGCAGCAAGGTCTGCATTTCAAGCGTATCCGAAGCGGTGGATGGCGTTCCGGATACTTCGGTTTTAAGGGAGAGCCGTGTGTGTGTGATGGAGTCATTGCGTGTGCCAAAGTGATCGGCGGCCCAAGTGGTCGCTGCAGCTTGTGGAAGCTGCGGGAGTTCGCAAATCTGTAGAAAGACTCCTTTCTGCTGCTCAACAAAGCAGGATTGTTCCAGCCCGGAGAGCAAGAGTTTGGAAGGTTCGTCCGGAAGCAGGTGAAACCACCCGGCAACCAGGGGGACCACCTGCAACTGGACTCGAAACTGCTGGCGGAATGCTTGTACCAGTTGCAGAGTTGCCGAACTAGGGCGGGCATAGAACAAGCCGATCCGGTCATGCTCTCCGGATTCAAAAAACTGCAAACCGATGGGGGCTGAGTCCGGGAGTTTGGTGAGCCGGGAAAGTTGGGCTTGCGCGTAGTGGTACGCCTCTTCGTGGGACGGCTGGACGATGGTCTCGAAGCCGATTTGCACCCACGGAAACTCCAGCCACGCCGCCGCCTGTTTGAAGCGCAATGCCTTGCACTGGACCAGCACTTCATCCGGAGTCAAGCGGAGGTCCAGTGCCTGATGGGTGGTGGCGCCTTGGTCGCTGACGAGACCGAGGGTTTTTTCTCCAAGCACGAGGTGCAGGGGGTTTTGGCGAGTGAACCGGAAGGGCACGGTAGGGGGAATTGCGAATTTCAGAAGCTGTGCAAAAACGCCAGCCACGGTGACTTGCACAAACAGGCTTGCTGGAGCAGGATGGTGCTAACTCCACCCAAACAGAGGAACGGGGCAAACGGAATCCGGGTTTGCAGCAGAGGTTGGCGAGTGCGCAACAGCACAAACCCGCCAATGAGAAGTCCGGACAGGGCGGCAATGAGGACGGTGGTGAGCAAGCCCTGCCACCCCACCCAAAGACCGATCAGCCCCAACACGGCGGGATCGCCCTCCCCCAGCCCCTCGATGCCGCGCACGGCGGCATAAAGCATCCCCAGCCAGTAGAGCCCTCCAGCTCCGAACACCCCGCCGAGCAACAGCTCTATTGTGCTGGCAGGCACAAACAAAACAGACCAACCACTCTGGAGCAAGGCGGTGAGGGCGATCAAACGAATGTCAATGGTGAGGTGCCGCCAATCCCACCACGCGATGCCCGTCAGGGCGGCCAGTAGGAGGCTGTCGCTTAGCAGTCGCCCATAATCCTGCCGAAGCATCCCCAGAATCGCCGTGGTTGCAATGAGAGCAAGAATAACGGCTCTCGGTAGCCTTGCGTCTAAAAGCTCGCCTGTGTCGAGAGCAGAGGATTCTGGAACTTCGGGATCGAGCGCAAATGCGGCAGGGATTCGTCGCAACCACCACTGGAGGACAAGCGTTGCCGTGATTCCCGCCGTGATGCCTGCCCCGATCCAGCTGAATTCCGTGGGCATGGCCGCACCTCCTTATGTGGGTTAATCAGATGCCGGGATGGTGAAGCCCAAGGTGCCGCGCTCCACTCCAAACAGTCCGAGGTTGTCTGTGGCCGCACGAATCACCACTTTGCCGTTGAACAGCCGATCCTCCGGATGAGGCGGTTTGAGGGTGCCTCGTACCACGGCTTTCCCATCGCGTTTCAGCGTCACCAGTTCCGGGAGGTCGAGTCCGTAGTAGTTGGTGCTGAGGCGGATCAATCCCGGTCGGTCCACCGGATCGTTGCGGCCTCGGCGTACCAGATTCACCCAAAACTCAAGCGGAGTGTCGGTGGTCAATTTCTGGATTTTCAGTGGCACCACCAGCTTCAGGTGCAGGGCGTGGGGCACCGGGTTCACGGTCCGGAAGAGCTTGTCGTTGACTTTCGCTCGGTAAATCCGGGAGCCTGTTTTCAGCAGCAGAGTTGAAGCACGGTTGCGGACTCGCACGGAATTTGCGGCCACCACGACGCTTGTGCGCGACTTAGTGGCCTGAACCTGAAACTCAGCTTTCCCGGATTCAATGCTGAGTGCGGGAGTCGTCAACTGGTGGTGGGCCGAACGCTGCCGAAACCAAGCACTGAGCGTGCCGTGGTAGAGCGTGATCTGAAGGCTTCCGCTCGGAGTGAGCGTTCGCTCTGCCTTGCGGACGAGGTGCAGTTGCGTTTTTTCCAGCACCCGGATTTCCGAGCCGTCCCTGAGCAAGAGTGTCACCTTGCCGTCATCCAGAGTACGGAGGTGATGGTTGGAGGAAAGCAACGCCCCCTCTGTGACTTTTTGGGTCGTCTGCTGCTGATCCTGCCACACCCGCACTTCCCCGGACACTTGGGACAGCACAGCGATGGGGACTGCGCTGACGCAGCTCGGCGCAAGGCAGAGCAGGGCACTGACGAGCAACGGAAACGTGCGGGTTATCCGATGGATACGCATCAGCGCTGGCGGCGGTAGAATTCTTGGAGTGGCGACAGGATCAAGTCCGGGTGCCAAAGCCCGTGAGTGTACTGGATTTTTGGTAGGATCGTGTAACGCCCATTGGGCAGCTGACGCCCGGCTTCTCGAACCGACAGAAAGCGGGGTTCGGAGGTGGCCGTGAAAAGCTGAGTGGAGACCCGGATCGAGTTGAGCTGTTCGCTGACCCCTTCCCAACGGCAGGACTCGGTTAAGCTGATTGAATACACTTCCGGATTCCCGTTGGCGATTTGCTGCTGCTGCTCGCTGGAAAGGTGTTCTTCTGAGCGCCACTGTTGGAGGTACGCAGCAATGTGCCCGTCGCGGAGCTGGCTTCGCGACTCCTCCAGCACCTGAAGTTCGTCGATCAACGGATAAGGATGTGCTCCGGCGGCGGCAAGGGTGCGGATGCTCTCGGGGTGCGAGACCGCCAGAGAAAAGCCCACCTGCGCCCCAAGGCCAAATCCGAGAAAGTGGATGTAGTCCACTTGAACCTCGCGGAGGACCTCCAGCACATGCGCCGCACGGGCGCTGATGGAGTAATGCTCGGATTCCAAAGGGGCATCGCTGCGGCCTTGCCCAAGGGGCTCGATGACCACGAGCCGGAAGGTTTCCTGTAATTGCTCGATGTAGCCTGTCTGCCACCAGGTATCCAGATTCACTAGAAAAGGTCCATGCAGAAACAGGTATGGCCCCCGTTCTCCAGCAGTCTCGTAGTGGATGCGTTGGTGGTTGGCGATCACAAACGGCATGGTCAGTCCTCCAGAGCTTGCATCCGGGACAGTTCGGCCTCGGTGGGTTTGTGCCGCCAGCGCCGATGGAACCATGCCCACTGCTGCGGGTGCTGCCGGATGAGCGATTCCATGTGCCGGTTCAGGCTGCGGGTGATGCGGAACACCGCGTGATCCTCGTCTTCTTGGGGGAGTTTTTTCTGCACTCCGAGGTCAGTCAGGTGCAGCCGGAACCGACCGTCCTGCTCCCGGACAAAGAGTCCGCTCACCACAGGTGCTCCGCTCATGAGAGCAAAAGCAGTGGCACCGATGGGCGTCTTCGCGGGCAAGTTGAAAAAAGGAGCCCAAATGCTAGGAACGTTGGTGTCTTGATCAATCGCCAGCACAAACACCTCGCGATTCTGGAAACACTGGAGGATTTTTCCCAGCGCCTTTGAGTCTCCACGAGGTACAATCTGCATCGGTCCGCGCTCCCGCATTGCTTGTAGCCTTTGGTTGATCCGGGGTTCCGGGACATTGGCAACGGCGGCGACCATTGGCTGGTTCAGGTGTTCGGCAAGGACACTGAAGAGTTCCCAGTTGCCCAGATGCAGGGTCAGCACAATCACACCCTTTTGCTGCTTGAGGGCGTTTTCCAGCACTTGGGGATTCTCGATGCTCAGCCAATCTTCTGGAGCCGCTGCAATCTGCGACATGCCCAAGAACTCAAACAAAAACTGTCCAAAACTCTGGAAGCACTCCCGGCACCACTGCTTGCGCTCCATCGTGCTCACCTCCGGGAAGACCCGTTCCAGTTGTGTGTCGGCAATGCCTCGGTCTTTTGGGAACAGGAAGTACACCAGTAACCCGATGAAGCGGCCCAGCCGTTGAAGCTGAGGCACAGACAGCGTTTGCCCCAGCCACGCTCCAAAGCAGAAAATGCGGTACTCGAGCTCTCGACGGAAGGAAGTGGCCCAAGACGCACGATGCTTCCGGAAGGGTTCGTAGGAAATGGAATCGGCAGCATCAGCGGTCTCAAACCCAAGAGGGTCGCGCTCCATAGAACTGGACGTGTCCGGACTTTCGCTGCTGAAGATCGGAGTTGCCGCCATCTCAGTTATTGATGATTTGGGTGAGGTACTCGCGGACAGCACCCGCCTGAGCAGGAAGCACGGTGCAGCGCGTCTCTAAGTTCTCCAATTCGGCAAGCGGTGGCGGCAGTTCCGGAGTCGTGCCTGCGGCTTTTTGAACTGCCGAACCGAACTTGGCAGGATGGGCGCAAGCAAGGCAGACCACCGGGCCTTCCAAGTCCACCTGTTTGGCGGCTCCAACCCCAACTGCCGTGTGGGGATCGAGCAGGTAGCCGTGTTCCTCGTAAGCCTCCCGGATGGCCCTGAGCGTTCCGGCTTCGTCCACTCGTGCGGAGCCAAAGGCGGCTTGCGCTGTTTTCAAACGCTCGCCCTCAATGGTGAGGCGTCCGGTTTCCTGAAAATCCTGCATCCAGTGTTTGAGTTGCTCCGGAGAGCGACCGCCGAGGTCAAAGAGGTAGCGCTCAAAATTGCTGGAGATCTGGATGTCCATCGAGGGACTCAGCGTCTGATGGACTCTGGCAGTGTGGTACTCTCCTTTGCTGAAGAAGCGGTGCAGGATATCGTTTTCATTGGTGGCGACGACAAGCCGACGGATCGGCAGCCCCATCTGCTGGGCGTAGTAGCCTGCGAGGACGTTGCCGAAATTCCCGGAGGGGACGACGAAATTGATGGCCTCCCCAGAATTGCGGGAAACCCGCCCCCACGCATAAAAGTAGTACACGATTTGGGCGAGGATGCGTGCCCAGTTGATCGAGTTGACCGCACCGAGGTGGTGCCGGGCCTTGAACTCGAGATCGCCGAACAGTTCCTTGACGATGCGCTGCGCGTCGTCGAACGAGCCTTCCAGCGCAATGTTGTGGATGTTGGCATCCAGAACGGTGGTCATCTGCCGTTCCTGCACCGGACTCACTCGCCCCTTGGGATGCAGCATGAACACGGAAATGCCCTCGTGTCCGCGCATTCCATGGATCGCGGCACTGCCGGTGTCTCCGGAAGTTGCGCCGAGGATGCGCAAGGGCTGCTGCCGTTTTTTCAGGACATGCTCAAAGAACTGGCCCAGTAACTGAAGCGCTACATCCTTGAACGCAAAGGTGGGACCGTGGAACAGTTCCAGCAGGTGCAAACGGCCAAGGGTGCGGACAGGCGTAATATCCGGGTGTGTGAAGTTACGGTAGGCTTGCTCGATTTGGGCACGGAGGTCAGCTTCCGGAATAGCCTCTCCGATAAAACTCCGGACGATTGCAAGGCTGAGTTCCTGATAGGACAGCTTGCGCCACTGTGGGAGTTGAGCCTGCACCTGCGGCAGTGCATCCGGAATCAACAGGCCACCGTCCTCGGCCAGCCCCGCAATCAGGGTGTCCTCAAAGGACAGCCCCCGCATGCCTCCACGTGTACTCAGGTAGCGCATGATGTGTGCTTGAGGTTGTGACCTGTGCGAAAGTGTGGTACCACCATGAACCACGTTAACTTCACAGGGATATGCTGATTCAAAGACTGCTCGGCGCATGCGGTTGGGGAACGCTGCTTTTGTTGCTCGCCTCCACGGCACCAGCGCAATCGTTCCCGGTCATTCCGGAATTCCAACTGTATCAATCGGTAGGAACACGAGGGAGTATGTATACCACAGGTGCTGCCGGGTTCGCCATTCATTTGTTTGACGAAGGCGGTGGCGATCCGGGGCTTTACCTCCAGCTTTTAGTGCTGCGAAGCCCTAAGTCGTTTTTGGGATTTGCCTCACAAATTGGTGGGCTGAAGCCACTTGAGGACGGTTCCGGCTACGAAATCGGCCTGCACAATCGCTGGAGCGAAGTTTCTAGAAAAGCGGCCAGCCTGACCTACCGCAATCTGGAGTGGAAGTCGGTGATGGTTGACGGAGTGGCAGGGCCTTCCGCCAAAGCGGAGGTGCTGCATATGGGCTGGAGTTGGACCACATGGGACACCCACCCTGTCGTTTGGCTGCTAGGGCTGGACCTCGCGTCCCTCAAACTTCCGAAAAACTCGGGAGGCGAAGCCCAACTCGCACTCGGCATCCGTACCGGATTTTGATCAGGTGATCGGCGTGTTGGCCCGAGTCAGGGCGTCCTGCACGGTTTGTTGCTCTTGCTTGCGAAGCACAAAATCGCTGCTGAAGATCATCAACGCCTGTTCAGACAAGGCGTTCGCCAAAAGCTTGGCTTCGTCCATGCCCAGCAATCCACGCACCAACCGAGTGAACATATTTTTTGGGGTTTCAAAGGAACCCCTCCTGAGCTTCAGGTACTTTTCCATCGGTCCAGAAATCTCGAAGCGTCTGCCCTCAGCGTCGTAAGGGTAAGCCTGCCCTTCCGGATTGAAATACCCGGAAGCCAAAAACTTCAGGCGCACAAAATTCAGTAGAAAATCAATAGTCTCCCGGCTTTCGTGCAGGTCGTTTTCTAGGTCGAGAATGGGATCTCCATCGGGATCGAACTGCGCCTCCAACTTGTCCAGAACGTTGAAGAACATGTGGGGGTGAGTCAGGACCTGGAGGAGCATCTTGGCGCGTCGTGAGCGCGGGATGTCCTTCAGTGTCGCCTTGAGAATCACCATGATGTTGGACGGGAGAGGATCGAAGTGGCTTTCCCCGGTTGCCCCCTGATGCAACTGGTGCTGGAGCAGCCCCTGAGAGAGCGTTTTTTCCTTCTGAGCAGCAACTACGCCAGTCGCAGGGCTTGTGGATTCCCGGCTCGCAAGCTCTTTGGCGGCTCCTTCTTTGGCCTTCAGGCGTGCCCGGACGGGTTCCAATTCCTGATGCAACTCCTTAAGGAATCTCCGTTCCTCGGTTCCCACCGAGTCCAGCATTTCAGTAACCATCCATTCCAGTTCCTCTGTTTGGGATTGGCAAATGTTCAGACGCTCTTGAGCCGCCTCCGGAATCTGCTGCACAATCTCGGTGAGCTTGGTTTTTTTCGCCTCGGAAGCAGCATCGTCCTTCACCACTGCCCGGAGTGCGTCTTGGGTTTCCTGCATCTGCCACATGGTGGTAAGCAACTGATCGAAAACAAGTGAGACGCTACCAAGCACCATGCACGCAGAAGAAAGCGAAGTCCGCTCCTCATAAGCCTTGTGGAATCGCTGAAACAACGCAATCCCTTGCATGTCGGGGGCTTGCAGGATGAGTCCGAGATGGTCGTTGAGACGCTCCTCATATTCCTCCAAGTGCAGCCGACTTTCATCCACCAGCGTGATGCCGTGGGCAACCCCCTCAATGACCACCCGCTCAAAAAGCCCGGAACGCTCAACATGGTTGTTGAGGTTCACCAGAACCTGCTGTCGTGTTTGGGCAACCCGCACGGCTTTCTGGAGCAACCCCCGGATGGTCTCCAACGTTTTCTGGAGGAATGTGTGGGTGATGCTACGGGCGGAGGCGTTGTTGTAAATCTTGCCGAAGGAGATGGAGAGATTGTTGAGCACGGACGCAATTTGCGAAAGGACATCGTGGGCTTCTTGAAGGGCGCTCACGATCAGTTGTAGCTGAGATTGCGCGTCTGCAGTTTCCTTGTCGAACTGCGCTATCCCGGACTCTAGGTTCTCTGCACAAAGGATCTCCATCCGGTCATTACAGATTTTCAGGTAGCGAATCGGCTCAAGCGAGACGTAGAGCAGTTCCAACCGGAGTTGCGCGTCGGTCTGTATCACCTCTTCCAGTGAGGCGCTAGTCCGGAGTTCGTTGGCATTGGTAGTGGATTGCAAAGCGAGGCGTTGCTTGAGTTGATCCAGTTGCTTGTGAAGGTGTTCGGAATCCACGCTGTCTTGCTCTGCTTCTGGAGCCGATTTCATGGAGTTCGCCTGAGCTTGCTCTTCAAGCTCAAGCATCTTCCGGGCGAATTGAAAATACTTGTACACCGCTTGAAGTTCCTCCACCGAGAGGGGGTGGCCGGTGTCCTTGAGCTTGCTATTCGCAAGCAGTTCCTGCACAAGCCCGGAGGCTTTCTGGTGCAGTTCGAAAAACTGTTGTTTGGCCTCGTCATCGACCGGGGTGGACAGCGGATTCCGGACCCACCGACCTTGCTCTTCAATACCAATCCTGATCCGTTCCACTTCTTGCCACGAGAGCGCAAGGGCATTTCCGGGAGAGATGCCGCGCGATTCGGTCATGTAGAATCCGTGGTCGAGGCTCATGTGGATGCAGTGCGAGAGGTGAGAGATTTGTTTGCCCATCGCAATGTACTTCGCCGCCTGTTGCTGGAAGAGGTGCGGTGTGCGACACTGTTCGTAGAGTCGGGCGAAGGTTTGGTTGATGAGCTTGAAGGTCGCCGCGAGGGCCTGCTGCTGCTCCCTAGGAATGAACCAGCGATGCTCCGGGCTGAGGGCCGCCCGCACAAACTGGCTGATCGCCTGAGCCTCGTGCTGGGCGTCTTGAACCTGCGAAACGGGCTGGCGTTGCTTCTTCAGAGACGATTGGATTTTCTTGGCTTGTGCAAGGACAGCTTGATCACTCACGAGATTCTCCAGAGAATAAGGAGTTGCGAATACGGAACTTCGTTTATTAAACTGCTCATGGCTAAATACTGAACTGATCTGGTGAAAACCTCGATGGGAAAACTGCTAGACCATATCGCACAACCACGGGATGTTCAACTTCTCTCTTTGCAGGAGTTGGGACAACTTGCACAAGATTGCCGTGATCGCATCGTCGAAGTGACCAGCAAACGTGGGGGACACCTCGCCTCGTCCCTAGGCGCGATCGAACTGACAGTGGCCTTGTTCAAGGTGTTCAATCTGGAACAGGATCGGCTGCTCTGGGATGTGGGGCATCAAGCCTATGCATACAAGCTGCTGACCGGACGGAACGAGCGTTTTGAAACTTTGGCTCAACAGGGGGGGATCAAGAAATTCCTCTCCCGGGATGAGAGTCCTTATGACCATTTTGGGGCGGGGCACGCCTCGACGTCCATCTCCGCCGGAGTCGGCATGGTCGTTGGTCGGGATCTTCAGGAGCAGTCGCATCAGGTGATCGCGGTCATCGGCGATGGCGCCATGACTGGAGGCTTGGCGTTTGAAGCGCTCAACCACAACGGTTTCCTCGACAAGCGCATGTTGGTGATTTACAGCGACAACGGCATGAGCATCGACCCCAACGTTGGCGCACTCTCCAAGTTCATCACCCGTATCAGCATCTCCAAACCCTACAACATCATCCGGGAAGAGGCACTGGAAATGGCTACGAAAGTGCCCTTCTCCAAAACCGTCCACAGCGGACTCCAGCGGATACACGATTCGGTGAAGTCGTTCTGGTCTCCCGGAATGCTCTTTGAGCAGTTGGGCTGGCGTTACTTTGGACCCGTCGATGGGCACAACCTCAAGGATTTGGTCGATCTGTTGGAACACGTCAAGGAACTGGAAGGACCTATCGTGGTCCACGCCTTGACGCAAAAAGGCAAGGGCTACAAACCTGCGGAGGGAGACGCCTTTAAGTACCACGGGGTGAAGCCCTTTGTTCCGGAAAGCGGAGAGTTCATCATCAAAAAACCGGGGTTGGTCAAGGAAGTCAGCTACTCCAAGGTGTTCGCAGACAAGCTCGGCGAGTTGATGGAACAGGATCCCAAGGTGATGGTTACCAGCGCAGCGATGGTGAGTGGAACTGGTATTCTGGACCTGCAAGCGAAATTTCCGGAGCGCGTGTTGGATGTAGGCATCGCAGAAGGACATGCGGTGACTTCGGCAGCAGGAATGGCCACCACTGGGATCAAGCCCTTCGTGGCGATCTACTCGACCTTTCTTCAGCGTGCGCTTGATCACATCATCCACGATGTTGCTGTGCAGCGGCTCCCCGTGCGCTTCATGCTGGATCGGGCCGGCTTGGTGGGAGCGGATGGTCCCACCCACCACGGCGCCTATGACCTCACCTACCTCCGGATGATCCCGGAAATGGTGGTGATGGTTCCAAAAGACGGAGCGGAATTGCGGCGCATGGTCGAATTTGCGCATAGGCATGAGGATGGTCCCAGTGCGGTGCGCTACCCCCGAGGGAACACCGCGAGTTTGGACGAAAGCTCCGTGCCGCCCATCGAGTTGGGGAAAGCCCACTTGTTGCAACCCGGAAGGGATGTGGTGCTGCTGGCAGTAGGAACGATGGTTGCAGTTGCAGAAGAGATTGCCGAGCCATTGAAGGACACTGGGTTTTCAGTAGCCGTGGTCAACGGCCGCTTTGTCAAGCCGCTGGACTCCGAATTGATCACGGCGCTTGCCTCCACCGCACACCTGTTGGTGACACTGGAAGAAAACACGGTACACGGTGGATTCGGTAGCGGAGTGCTGGAGGTGTTGAGCGAGGCTGGAGTCACGGTGCCCACGCAAGTTTTCGGTATTCTGGATCGCTTCATCGCGCAAGGGTCTCCGGACCAGCAACGCGAGGAGGCCGGGCTTTCGGCGGAACAAGTGCTTGCTAAAATCCGGGAGCGCTTGTTTGCGCTTCATGCGTCCCCACGTCAAGGCCGAACTAAGCAACGGATGCCTGCGTGAGCAAGTCAGAAGGTCAGAAGGCAGCCTTGACGTTTTTCGCTTGACTTCATGTCCGTTTCTGTCCATTACTTTGAGTCTTGAAATCCCTGTTCCAGCACACAAACGCTTCTGCTGGTGGACGGATTGGCTAGGACTAAATTTTAAGCTCCCCAAGGAGGTGGAGCCTCCCAAAATAACATCAAGGAATGAACCATGGGTAATGAGTTAATGAGTCGGCTGGAGGGCAAAGTCCAGGAAATGGTGGACACCCTCGAACTCTACCGCATGGAGAATGCGGATTTGAAGGCAGCCAATGAGGAGTTGCAAACCACCAAATCCTCGCTGGAAGAGCAGCAGTTGGAGTGGGAACAGAAGCTGACGGCACTCATCGAAAAATTTGAGAAAATCGAAAGCGAGGGTTCCAGCAGCGAGGCCGAGTCTTCGTCAAGTGCCGAGGTGGCCCCGGACAAAGAAGGCGATGCAGACACTGCGGCATCCGCTTCTGGAGATTCGGACAGTGAGGGTTCAGATTCGGGAACAACGACCTATCAGGCGCCTTCCTACGATACGCCCAATCAGGGCTACTGAGCTTTTCGGCCCACCTCCTTGGAGTCTGTGGATGGTGGGCTGCTTCTCTTTCTCTCCGATCTCTCGCTTGAGGGGTTTTCTTGCCGCAGGTGGGTTCACGCTCCTGTTGACGCTTGCTTTTCCTTCGGCCCTTCACAGCCGTCCTCACATAGGAATTCTGGCTCCCCGTGTCGCCTACCCATCTCAAGGGCACGAGTGGTTCGGAAGTTTCCTTCAGGACGAGTTGTCACAGCAATTCCGCTTCTCCAATCGTTTTGCGGTGATGTCCCCGTTCACTGCACGGCTTTGGCAGGAACGCTATGACTCCCGCTCCCCTGAAGCGTTGAAGATGTTCTTCCAGCAGGCTCAGTTAGAGCTTTTGGTTGACGTCAAAATCCAAAAAGTGCTGCGCCGGGTGGGTGTGGAGTGGCAGATTGTTCGGGGCACGGACAACGTGACTCAGGCGGTTCACTTCTCCAAAAGCTACCCGCTGGACACTCCGGATGAGTTCGTTGTCGCAATGTTTGCAGACTTGGAGACCGAGATTCCGGAGTTTTCCGGGCTGCAAGGATTCCCAAGGGGGCAGACGTGGAAGGCCGTCCGTGCGTTTTATCAGTGGCGGGGTCAGCAAGTCCCACAGCGAGGTTCTCCGGAATGGAGTAACTTCCGCAGCCAACTTCGCGGTTTGGTGGCCGATCATCCTTCGTTGGAGGAGCAGGTGTTGGAATACGAGGCGTTGCTCGACATCTTGGAAGCCGGAGAGCAGACCCCTGCGTATGTGCCGATCCTGAAAAAAGCGGACGAGCGGTTACAACTCCTGAAGGCCCGTCAACCGGGGAATTCCGAAATCAGCACGTTGCTGGCACTGAGTTACTACCTTCAGGGCGAGACTCTGCAAGCCAAGTCCGAGGCAGTGATTGCCAACGCGAAAAACCCGTTTGCGGGGCCAGCACTGATGATTTATGGGCTGGTGATTGGGCGCACTCCACAAGAGGGCAAGTCCTTCATCCAGAAAGGCTTGCGCCTCTACCCTTTTCTGGCGGACAGCACTTACGACACACTGCCGCCCTACCACACCTTGATCCGTCCGCTGGGGCAATGGCTGGTCTCGGGGTCTTCACAGTCCCGGCCCGATTATGAGGAACGGATAGCCGAAGGGCAGAAGTATTTTCGGAAAGGCGAGTTCGATCAGGCGCAGCAGGTGTTTGCAGACCTGAGTGCCACTGTGCCCACGATTGCTAAACCTCAGATTTATCTCGCCCGCATTGAAATTCGACGTGGCGCCCCCGAAACTGCGCTGAGGCGGTTGCAGGGGTTACAGCGGCAGTTCCCGGAAGAATCCGAAGTGGCGCTCTACCTCGGTTACGCTCATGAAAAACTCGGTCAGAATGACCGTGCCGAGGATGCCTACCGCCATGCGCTGAACTTGCGCCCGGACAGTCCACGGGCCTTGCTCCGTCTCAGCACCGTGTTGATTCGGCGCAAGCGTTACAACGAAGCCCAGAGCTTTCTGGAAAGCCTCACAAGCAAGTATCCGGACTATGCGGTGGCATGGTGGAACCTAGGGGTACTCCACCGGAAGCTGCGTCAACCGAAGCAAGCACAACAGGCGTGGGAACGGGCACTGCAGGTGGAGCCGGACAACGAGCGCATCCGCTCGGCGCTGATGAAACTGTCTGTCCAGTTGGAGTCGGTTTCAGAGTGAACCTCACCTAGCGCGGGCGAAGACGTGACGAGGTGCGAGCAGTGTAAGAGTACCGCTGCGGGCGACCATGAAGAGCGTCAGAGCGAACCAGAGTCCGTGGTTCTGAAGCAGGGGGTGCATGACCCAGTACGCCGGAAAGAAGGTGGCAGTGCAAACCAACATGGCATTGCGCATGGCCCGGGAAGCGGTTGCGCCGATGAATACGCCATCCCAGATGAACGCCGGCATGTTGAGCAGAGCACCCGCTACCACCCAAGGAAGAAATTCCACGGCGGTTGCGATGACATTGACCTTGTCGGTAAACCATCCGAGGAGCACTTCTCCTGCCAATCCGTAAACGATCGCGCACCCAAGTCCGATGCCGCCGCCCCAGAGCATGAGCAGGTGCACGCACCGTCGTAATTCTTGCGGGTGCTTCCCGCCAACAAAACGCCCCGTCAGGCTCTGCCCGGCATTGGCAAAACCGTCCATTCCGTAGGAAGCAAGCCCCCAGAGTTGCATCAGCAGGGAATTCGCGGCAAGAATGAGGTCTCCATCCCACGCTGAGGCGATGGTGAAAAACGAGAGAGTGCCGATCAGCAGCACGGTGCGGATCATGATATTGCCATTGACAGCGAAGTAGTTCCGGAGTTTCCCAAGATCGAAGGTTTCGGACCAACGCCTTCCCAAACTCTGGAGCGAAACACGTCGATGCAGCAACAATGCGGCAAGCGCCAGCCCGGAATACTGTGCGACCAACGTCCCCCAAGCGACTCCTTCGGATTGCATCCCTAGGCCATAGACAAAGGCGATGTTTCCCACAATATTGAAACCGTTGGCCGCGATCATCAGGATCATCGGGGTTTTCGCATCCTGCGATCCAAGGAACCAACCCTGAATTGTCATCAGCCCCAAAGTAGCCGGAGCAGCCCAGATCCGGATGTGAAAATAGGCTTTGGCGTGGTACATCACCTCTGGAGAGGTCTCCACCCATGAGAAAATCAGGAATGTGAGCAGGGGTTGCAGAAGGATCAACAATCCGCCGAGCGTGAAGGCCAGCAGCAAAGCCCGCTCCAGCACCCGTGTCATTTCGGTGAAATCCTGAGCACCAAACGCCTGAGCCGTCAGGCCCGTGGTGCCCATCGAAAGGAAATTGAGGCCGAAGTAGAGGAAATTGAAAACCGTGGTGCTCAAGGCGAGGGCGCCGATGTAGTACACGGACTCCATGTGCCCGACCAACACCATGTCTGCGATGCCCAGCAGGGGCACAGAAATGTTTGCGGCAATGCTAGGAAGGGCGAGCCGCAGGATGTCTCGGTTCATCAAGAGCAGCGGTCAACAGATTCCTGCACCACCATACATCTGTTGGTACTGGTGAAACCGCTTTTCCAGATACACCGCCTGTGCTTGCCGTTCGTCGGGGAACCAAGAGTGGAGGACTTGCTTGAGTTGGCCGTCGTCCAGCCGCTGAAACATATCCTTGAGGAACCGCATCTCAGCATCCGAGATGGTGCGGTCCGTGACCATCAATCGGGTTAGGGTGTCCACAACGCGCTGCCGTTGTCGGCTTTCGGAGGGAGAGAACTCGGAGGTGGTTTTCTGTGTCATTTTATCCGTGAAGGGAGTCGGTCTTGCAAGAGACAGTGCTGCGAATTCTTTGCCAGCCGCCGGGGATGTGGGAAGAATGCTTGCAAAGCAGCAGGCAGGTGCGCCATCATGCGCTTATGATTATTTCGTTTCTCGATGCTTTCGTGAACAGGATGACCCTTTTTCAAAGCTCCCACCAACTGCTCATCGGGTTGATCCTCGCAGGGTTGGGGGGACTGTGTTTGAGTCCCGGATTGGTGCAGGCTCGACAGTATGCCGTTTTGGCGGAACCCAGAGGCGGGGAGGCAACTCCCGAGGTGGCAATGCAGCAACTTCAGGCTGGGGTGTTGGAACAGTTGCAGAAGCGTTTTGACTTCTCCCTGCAAGCCACCTTTGAGCAGGAGCAGGCCCGCTTGAAGAGTGCCCCCACTCCATCATGCGTGGATGATTCCTGTGCGGTGGATGCTCTGGAAGCCCTGCCGGGAGCGCATTTGTTCTGGGTTCGACACCGCAGAAACACAGTGCGCGTGTACTGGCGAGGACCAGATTGGCAGTACCAAACCTTTGGAGTGTCCGGGGATGGGCCAGAATCGGTCACACTACAAGTGTTACAACAGCTTCCCTTTCTGGAAAACTATGTGGTGGCCGTCAGTCCGGAGCGTCTTGAGAAGGTGACAGCAGTGGCAGTAGTGCTAGTTCAATCCCCTGCTTTGAAAGAGGCTGAGGCAGAATCAAAACCAGAAACGACCACTCTCAAACTGCGCCCGATGGAACCGACTCGGATTGCGAAGGCAAACACGCTCCCACGCTCAAACTCGGACACCAAAAAGCGCATCACGGACGTATTGCAACAGCAAAGCTTGCAGCCTGTCGTGGGGCCTAAACGGTCAGCGGTGGAGGCCCGGCAACCAATGGCAAGGGTTCGGATTAAATCTGAGAAAAAACCTCTCCCGAAGCAAATCGTGGTGACAGAAACGGAACCTCGTGCCGAGAAGGTTTCACCTACACCCGTAGCGGACGAGCCACAGCAACTGCTTGCCGCACTCATGCCCCCGTCTCTGTCTACTCCGGAAAAAAAAGCACTGCTTCCCAAGCCCCTCAATGCCTTGGACAAGCTGCGGTTCCGGGTGGCCGAGAAACGCTACAACCAGGCGATCTGGAAGCAGATCAAGACTCGGCTACTGTTTTTTCGGAAACTGCATAAACTGGAGCGGACTGCGATTAAAGCACGAATCCGGCTGAGCATTGATGCCACCGGAAGGATCGTGGAGCGCGCGTTGTTGTTTCCCAGCAGCTCCCGTTTGTTCAACCAAGAGTTGCTGAAAGCGATTGATGCGCTGGAACTTCCATCCCCGCAAGAGGTGCTGGTCTGGAATCCACCCTATGTGGTCAACATCACCCTCAAGCCCTGAAAATGCCACTCAATGCTTTGATTATACAGGATTTTTCTGATAAAAAAACACTGCCAAAAACCATGGAGATGGCGGTCTCGGAAAAGCCAAAACTGGGGCCTGCTGAAGCTCTGGATTTGCTGTTCCGGGAGTATGCACCGAACACACGACGGGCCTATACCCGCGCCTTTCGGCAGCTTCAGGAGTGGGCGCAAGTACGTTCGCTGGAAGAATTGCGTCAGGTGGACAGCTTGCGGTTGCTGGAGTACAAGCAGCACCTGAAAGGGTTAGGGTGGAAACCGGCAAGCGTCAATCAGTCAATGAGTGCGTTGCGCAAGATTTTCAAGGTACTCACCGAATTCGGGCACCTTCCGGAAAATCCAATCCAGCCCTCGGTTTTACGGACGGAAAAAGTTGCGGCGTTTAGCAACAAGGGGGCCCTTCAGATCTCGCAACTCAACGCGATGCTTGAGGCGAACGAGCGACTAGACTACGATGCCCGCATGGCACCGTTGCTCCGGCAGCGCAATGCCCTGCTTCTGAAGTTTCTTTATTTGACCGCAGCACGGCGGAGTGAAGCCGCCGGTTTGCAGTGGAACAATATTCAACCGGACGGCCAGTACCATGTGATTGTGTTGCAGGAAACCAAGAGTGGAGCCCCTCAACGGATCAAGCTGCGTTGGGAGTTGAACGAGGGTTTGCAGGAATGGCGCAGGATGCTCCAGGAGCATGGCGTGAACAGCCTCTGGGTGTTTCCATCACTGGGGTTCCGGACGAGGGGAGGGGCGATGTCAGGCAAGGGCGTGAACGATGTGGTAGCGCGCTTGGGTCGTGCTGTGGGCCTGAACATCTCGGCACACTACCTGCGGCACACGGCGATTACCCTAGCCTTAGAACTGGGAGAACCGCTTCAGAAGGTGCAGAGTTATGCGCGGCATGCGTCGGCAAACACCACGATCCGCTACTACCACGACCAGCAATTTCTGGAGCGGAACCCGACCGACCGCTTGCCGATGATCTGAAGGCTAGGCGGCGGACTTTGCGGGTTCCTTTGCAGGTGAATCGCCTCCGAAGAAATGGGCCACCCAGATGCTGATTTCGTATAGAATAATCAGCGGCCCGGCCATCAGCGTTTGCGTGAACACGTCTGGAGGAGTGAGGATTGCTGCGCCGATGAAGATGACTACAAGGGAATACTTGCGGTTGTTCCTCAGCCAATCTGCGTCAATGATGCCTAGCCGGGTGAGGATGAAGGTGACCGTGGGCATTTCAAAAACGAATCCGAACGCAAACAGCAGGTGGATCGTTAATGACAGATACGAAGCCATGCTGAGCGTCGGCAAGGTGACGTCATTCTGGAAGCCAAGGAAGAAATCGTAACCGAAGGGCAGCACGACAAAGTAGCCAAACATCCCGCCACCCACAAAAAGAGGGTAGGAGAGCAGCACAAAGGGCCACACTGCCTTTTGTTCACGAGAATAGAGGGCCGGGCGGATAAACAACCAGAACTGACCAAGAATGTAAGGAAAGGTCAGGAAGAGCGCAGCGTAAAGGCCGATGCGTAGGTAAGTGAAGAAAGGTTCGGTCAGCTCCAGAAAATGCAGCGGGATGTTGCGGTCGTCAAGCGGCTTCCGGAAGATGGCCAAGATCGGCTGATTAAACTCCATTTCGCAGTAGAACGCTGCAATGAAGACGATCATAATGCCTGCTAAGCTGCGAACCAGCCGAGTGCGCAACTCGGTCAGGTGCGCAGTTAGCGGCATGGGGGTGTCTTCCGAATGCTTGTCTGAAGGTTGGGCCGAATCGTTAGACGATTCACTCATAGCGGTTTGGTCATGATTCAGGAGTGTATAATACTTGATTAATCTACACATTTCTCGTGGAGTTGCACGACAAACCTTGTCTCGCTTCATGGTTTTGACAGTCAGCGATGCGTAAACACACTCTCCTACAATTAAAATCGGCTTTGGGTATCGGCCTGTTCCTGCTCTCGGGGTACTTGCAGACAACCGTGCTGGCCTCCGAAGAAACCTTCCTGTTGCAACAATCCATCAAGGCAGGGAAGGCCTTCCTCCACGAAGCCCACTTCAGTCCGGATGCTCGCTTGCTGATCACGCTTGCCGATGACCACAAGCTGAGCTTCTGGTCGGCTTCCACAGGTCGCAGGTTGCGCGCCTTTCCCACCGGAGAGCATCAGGCGTTGACGTTTGTGCCACACCCCAGCGAGTCGCTCCTCTATTCCGGAGGGAGCGACGATACCATTCGCGTCTGGGACACGGATCGTGCCGAACCCTTGGAGGCGTTACGGGGACATTTGGCTCCGGTCCAGACATTGGCACTGGACGGTTCCGCAAAAACGTTGGTGTCCGGAAGCGAGGATGGTGCGCTGATCGTCTGGGATTTGGAGGTGCTGAAGTTGGTCCATTCCGAAATCAAGGCACACCGAGGTCCTGTTCGCAGTGTTCACCTCCATCCACGAGAGTCACTGCTGGCCAGCGGTGGCAAGGACGGCAAGGTGCGGCTCTGGAATCTTGACGGGCTGAAGCCGATCCGGACGCTGGTTGGGCATCAAAAATCGATCACACAGGTGGGATTCACGCCCAATGGCGAGCGTCTGATTTCCAGTTCTGCGGATGGGACACTGATCGTTTGGGATTGGAAAAACGGCAAGGAACTGCAAAAGCTCACGCAGCACACCAAGTCCGTGAACGGGTTTGGCATCAGCCCTCTGGGACGCGAGGTGCTGTCCGGCGGCAAGGACGGAGCCATCCACCGTTGGGTGCTGGGCGATGAGGAATCCGCAGGTGCGCTCGATTCAGTCAGCGGATCCGTGGAAAAGGTGCGGTTTGCCAACAGCGGCAAGCAGGTCCTCGCGGCGCTTTCCGATGGCACCCTGCTGACATGGGGGTTGGGAAGCTCCTCGTTCCTCGCCACGCTCAAAGGGCACGAACGTCCGGTCAATAGCCTAGATTTCACCAGCAACGGACGCTACCTCGCCACGGCTTCCGCGGACAAGACGATCAAGCTTTGGGACATGGAGAAGCACGAGGTGGTGCGCACCTACGAAACCGAGAGTCACCGTGTGCAAGTGCTGCGGTTTGCCACGGACAGCAAGACGTTCGCCACGGGTGGGGGGGATTCCTCCATCCGTTTCTGGAACACCCAAAGCGGGGAGGAAACCCGCAACCTGCGCCAGCACCGAGGCAAGGTGACGGCTTTGGCGTTTCATCCTAACGGGCGGGTGCTGCTTTCTGGAGGCACAGACAAGGAGTGGTTGCTCTGGAACCTTGAGAGCAACGAGGTGATTCGCCGAGAAAAAGCCCACGGAGATCAAATTTCCAGTGTTGCGTTTTCTCCGGACGGGGCGGTTTTTGCCACTGGCGGTCGAGACAATAAGGTGCTGCTCTGGAGTTACCCGCAGGGGGAACTGCTCTCCACATTGGAAGGGCATCACCAAGGCGTGACCGATGTTGCGTTCAGTTTGGACGGTCGTGAGTTGGCCTCCGCGTCGCAGGATTCGACTATCCGTCTGTGGGACGTTACGTTACCGGGACGCCCCGTTTTTGAAGCAGTGCTAGAGGGGCACGGCTTCATCGTCTCCCGTGTCTTGTTTGCACAGGATGGCCGCGGGTTGGTTTCGGTGTCCCGGGACAAGACGGTGCGCTTGTGGGATTTGAAAAGCGGCAGCCTCGTCCGGATTCTCAATGGCGAGCGCACACCGCTCAGCGATGGGATGCTGAGTCCGGATGGGAGTTTGATCGCCGTGGCGAACATGCTCAATGAGGTTTCACTGGTGGCCTATCCGGATGACGCCTTGGAGTTGATGGCGCAGATCGAAGTGGAGCGTGGGGACGAGGCTGAGGAAGGTATCGAGAGTACAGCGGAGGAGACGAGTGAATCCGACGACGAACTGGCAACCGATGAGAGCATGGAACTTCAGGATTTGCTGGAAACCGAAGCGCGGCGCATGTCTCCGGAGGAGCTGCAGGTGTACGCGCCCCCACCGCTTAAAAAAGTTTCAAACCGTGCCCAGCAGCTTCAAATCCAGCTCAATGCCCTCTTGCTGAAAGGCGAGTTCTGCGACACGCAGGATCGTCTGGAAAAAGTGGCCTTTCAGGTGCTGGATCACGTTCCGGATGATTTGACGGCTTACCATGTTTTGGTCCGCACGTCCTCGGCACGAGGGGATTTTGGACTCACCCTGATTGCGGTGCGGCTCTCGGATCGAGCACGTTATTACCCGGAGCGGTATCAGTATTCCACGGAAATTGAGGTGCGCAACACTCTTGCCTACTGGGGCCGTGAGGTGTTTGACCAAGCGTCTCAACGGCGCGGCAGGGCTTTGGACTTGGAGGTCATCGATTGTCACGATCAAACACGCCCCGCCACACTTCCGGAGCCGCTCGCGCTGGCCAGCCTCCCAGAAGAGTTCGTGATGAAGGCGACCTCGATCCCCCGCTTGAGCGACCTCCGGGATTTCCGGGGTCTGACCGCCGCAGAGTTCCAGAACCGCCTGCTGCGCGAAGTGGAGCGGGTGTCCGGAACCGAGGATCCGCACCCCCCGTCCCGTCTTCCGCTTGGACCGGAGTACACAAGCGAGGCCGTTGTCGTGGGCAGGTTCCGGCTTGATCTGACGGAAGCCTCGGTTTGGCGGCGGGCGGGACGGGTGAACTTCCGGGTGCGGTTGGGCAGCAATCTGTGGCAACACTACCGCACCGACCGGGACAGCATCACGGAAATGGTCCTTCCCGTGGGGCGGTATTACTTGAGTGTCGGGAACGCCCTCAAGCGGGCTTTCACGTTGGGCGAGCAGAAAATTCGCGTAGTTTTGCGCTGATCAGAGAAACAGCATCAACGTGAGACCCAGGGTTGGGGCGGCGGGAACATGACGCGCCCGCAGGTACTTGCTCCAACTCAGCCGAAACTGCCACGGCAACGGCAGCGGATGCTTTTCCAAGTCTGTGAGGTTTCCGAATCCCACCTCCAGCGTTCCCTGATCTGCGAATAGGGAATTGCGCTGGGAAGTGCCAAGGGTGGTTGGCCCCTGTTCGATCCGCTTCAGTTCTCCTCCGAAAAAGAGGTTGTCCACCTCATAAGACCAGTTATAATACACCTCCCTCCGGTTTCCGGGGTAATAGGTCACACGCTCCCCCCGATAATTTTTCCGGGTTCCTTTGAGCTGGCTCAAGACCCGCAGGCCCAGTCCGTTTCTCCAGCCCGGAGCGAGGGGATACCAAGTGAAACGGAAAAAACCACCAACATCGGTTTGCCGCTCCCCAATGGCGTTGGGGGAGTGACCGATGGCCTTGCCCGCAGTTCCTGTGGGCAGCACCAACTGCATCCCGCCCACCGAGAACCAAGTGGTGCTGGCGAACAGTGCCTTGCGCAGGCTAATCGTGGTGTCTCCCAGCCCCGTGACCGATCCGGATTCGGGTAATTCCAGTCCACTTCCTCCTGACAGGTTGACGGTTTGGGACTTGTGGACAACCGCACTGGCGACACTCACGGTCCAGTCGTCCATCCAACCCCAATCATAGTCGAAGTGAATTCTGGTTTCTGAACGGCTCACCGTTCCGGAAACGGTGGTGGCCTCGTTTTCAAACAGCCACTCTCGCAGGGGCACCCGCTTTTCGTAGCGCCCGTAAACCTCTTGGTAGCTCGGCGTGTGCTCCATCCGGATTTCTAGCCTTTGGACAGACTCTGGAATCCGGTGAGTCAACTCAAGTGCAAGCGCAGGAATCGCGTGGGCCAGTAACTCAACGGCGACGAACAAAAACAGGAGAATCCGAAGCATCAGACGTTTACGAGGGTTTGCAGGAGAGCCAGCCGCGGCGCATCATCTCGTCGAGAATACGCTCAACAGGAAAGCCGACAACGTTGCTGTAGGAGCCTTCGATAGCAGCAACAAGCATGGTGCCTAATCCTTGGATGGAGTAGGCACCGGCCTTGTCGTCGGTTTCCCCGGTTTGCACATACGTCTGGATCAGTTCGGAAGTGAGGCTCCGAAAAGACACCCGCGTCCGCACCAACTCCTGAACACAGGGGCCGCTGATGCCATCCAGCAGCGCATAGGCGGTGAACACCTCATGGGTCTTGCCGCTGAGTTGCTCCAGCATCCGGACGCTGTCCGCACGATCCATCGGCTTCCCAAGAATTTTTTGATCAAGCACCACCACTGTGTCTCCGGCAAGCGTAATGCGCTCCGGATGGTCCGGAGCGACCTGCTGAGCTTTTTCCAGTGCTATTCTTGTCACGAACGCCTCTGGAGATTCGTGGCTACGCACAGATTCGTCGGTGTCCGGGGACTGCACCAGAAAATCCAAGCCGAAGCGAGTGAGCAGTTCCCGCCGCCGTGGAGACGAGGACGCAAGGCAGAGGGAACGGTTTTGCTGGAGCATTCCGAAAATCTTCAGGGCAGGAAGGCAGTTTGCAGCCGGGTACGATATGCAAGCGAAGTCGGTGGCATCGCTCCACTGGGAGTTGTCCGGGCGTTTTGCCGAGGGGTTGCGATGGTGTCGATGTAAAATTGCAGGATGGTCCGTGCCACCGGGGCGGCCACCCGCGATCCGCCGCCACCGTGTTCGACCAAAACAAGCACGGAAATTTCCGGGTCTTCCGCAGGGCCATAGGCCACAAACCACGCATGGTTTTGGAACTCCCGCTTTTTGCGGTCCTCTTCCGAGAGGGAGTCACGGGTTTCAAGGCTGATCACCTGAGAAGTTGCGGTTTTTCCTCCAACGATGAAGTCCGCAAAGCGGACGCGAGTGGCTGTGCCTCCGGGGGCATTGACCACGGCAACCATGCCTTGCCGGAGAATGCCCAGCAGTTCCTGAGAGAGGCCGAGGTCCACGGAAGGACGGATCGACTCATCCAATAACAGCCGTGGTGGTGCCCAGACCCCATTGTTGGCAACGATGTTGACCATGTTGAGAACTTGCAGTGGCGTCACGCTGACATAACCTTGCCCGATCGAAATGGTTGGGGTTTCCCCAAGGTACCACGGTTCCCCAAAGGTCCGCCTCTTCCATTCGGTGCTGGGAATCAACCCTGCTTTTTCGTTGGGCAAAATGAAGCCCGTCTGCTTGCCCAAGCCGAACCACGAGGCGTATTCGTGCAAGGCATCTACACCCACGTCCGTGCCAACATTGTAGAAAAACACATTACAGGATTGCTTGATGGCATCCACCACACTCAGGGTGCCGTGGCCTTCTTCCAACCAGCAGCGATACGGGGTTGACCTACCAGGGATGTAAAATTTCCCGTTGCAGGTGTGGGTTGTGTCTGGAGAGATGGCCCCCAACTCGAGTCCGGCGTAGGCCGTGACCAGTTTGAAAATTGACCCCAACGGATAGAGTCCTTGGATAGCCTTGTTCTCCAAAGGATGCTGAGGGTTGTTCAGCAATGCCTGCCATTCCTTGGGATCGATGCCGCCCGAAAAAAGATTAGGATCGTAGCTGGGGAGACTGCTCAAGGCAAGGATTTCACCCGTCTTGGGGTTCATGGCAATGACTGCGCCCGTTTGCTCACCCATGGCCTCAAAGGCGATTTTTTGCAGCCGTGCATCAATGGTGAGGTGCAAATCCTTGCCGGGAATGGAGGGCACCAACTCGCTCAAGGTCTTCAGTTCCCGACCAAGATGATCCACCTCCACTTGGCGTCCACCATCGGTCCCGATCAGCATTTTGTTGCGGACCAGTTCCACTCCGGCTTTGCCTTCGATTTCACTGGAGAAGCGTCTTTTGGCGGGAAGGTGCGCCAGTTTTTCGCTGGTGATGCCCACATAGCCAAGTGCGTGTGAAAGCACGGCTTTGTTCGGGTAGTAACGCCGGGGCTTCACCACGATGGAGATGCCCCGGAATTCCTCTTGGTAGGTCTCCACCAGCATGGCTTTCTGGTAGTCGAGATCATCCACCAGCACAATCGGCTGGAACGGAACCTGTCCTTTGGTCTGCTTGACGCGCTGGACCAACTCGTTGTGGGAGAGATGCAGGGCTTCCGCCGCCGTTGCGACCGACACCCGCCAATCCGGAGTGTCTTCGCGGATGAGTTGAAGCTGATAGGCCGGGCGGTTCTCGGCGAGTACGACCCCATTGCGGTCGTGGATCACGCCTCGGAGTCCGGGGTCCGACACGATCCGGATGCGATTCCCTTGGGCATAATCCGCATACTGCGAGCCTTGAATCACCTGTAAGTACCACAACCGTGCGGCCAACAGCGAGAAAACGAGCACAACGGCGATTCCGATCACTAGAATCCGAATCCGGAGCCGTCCCAGTTCTTCCAAGGGAAAGGAATCGACTTTCACGATGCTGGCTCCAGAAGGCTATGTTCCAGACGAGCCAACCCCCAGACGACCACCGGAGCGAGCAAGCCATGCAACACGGAGGTGGGGAGGGTGATACTCCAAAAGATCGCTCCCCAGCCCAACTCGGATTCAAGCGAGTTGAGCAGCAGCAGGGAAATCAATCCGGAGGTGAGGGAGAAGAATGCTGTGGCAATGCCAAGGAAAAGAGAGTTTCCCGAGTAAAACCAGTTCGTGGTTGTGCGGGCCAAAACCAAAGTGGCGAGAAACGAGAAGGCGTACACGCCGGTGTGCAGGTGGGAAAGCCCGTCAAGTGCCAATCCCAAAGCGGCCCCGTAAAACAGCACCCAGCTTTCTGGACGGTGAAGCAAGAGGGGCAGGAGGTAAAGGAGAACCCAGTTCGGACGCAGATCCGGAGTGAGAAACGCCCGCCCCAACGTGACGTGCCACCAGAGGACCACAACCCCCAGTCCGAAATAGAGCAGAAACATCCGCATCATGGTTTGTCCGAAAACAGGGGGCCTTGAGGTTGGGTGTGGCTCCGGATGATGACGAACACCTCCTCAATCTGATCGAAGTTGATGGCGGGTTCCAGTACGGCGGTTTTGAACAACTCGTAGCTTTTGTGCTTCACCTCCACAACCGTTCCCAACAACACCCCTTTCGGGTACATCCGACCCAAGCCGCTAGTGATCACCCGATCACCCTCCTTGATTTTTGCCCGGCGGTTGATTTGCCGGAGTTCCAAGCCGTAGTGAGTGCCAAAGGCCAATCCCCGAACACGGTTGCGTTGAATCAGCGCAGGGACACGACTGCGGCGGTCCGTGACTAGCTGCACCACCGATTGGAAGGGGGAAACGGCCTGAACGTGCCCGACCACGCCTTCCTGCAGGATCACGGCGAGATTGCGGTGAATACCGTCGTTTTGTCCCCGGTTGACGATTCGGGTTTGGTGAATGCTGTCGGCGGATTCCCCAATGATTTCCGCAAAGACTTTCCGATCCGGATTCTGCTTGGCAAAGGCGAGCTGGTGCTTGAGCCTGCGGTATTGGATCGACTCCTCCCGAAACTGGTTGAGCTGCTCTTGCAGCGACGCGATGCGCTGCTGGAGCCGCCGGTTTTCCGCCTTCGTGTCCACCAAGTTGATGTAGTCATCAATCCCCCCCTCCACCTCCGTGACAATCCAGTGGGCGAGGGCTTGTGCGGGATGCACCAAGGTTTGGACCGTCTGCTGGAGAATGGAGTCCTTGGGCGATTTTTGATCCCGGAACACCACTAGCAGTAGGCCAAGCAGGGTGATGAGGACCACAAGGCTCAGGCGCTGTTTGCGGAGAAATTCCAGCATTGTCAGGCGGACGCACCCTTTTGCTCCGGAATCGGCTCTCGGAGAATGACCACTGGAGCCACCATGAAGTCGGCGGCTTGAATCTCCGCGAGCGCCTTTTGCACCAAGCCTTCCCGCGCAGGCTCCAGCGTGAGCGTGAAGAGGGCCTGCTTGTTTTCATGATCCAGGTAGTGGGGCAGTTGTTCGAGTGCGTAGATGTTGATGCCGTGTCTCGCAAGCACCTGTCCGATGTGCCCCACGATTCCGGGAGCATCTCGGACTTCAAACCGCAAAGTGTGCTGGAAGCGGTACTGGTCAAAAGCTTCCAAGGGCCGTGCCGGCACTCCGGAATCCACGGGGCGGTTATGCTGCGGGTGCTGCACTCGGTTGAGGTCCGCGACAATCGCCGAGGCCGTTGGGAGGCTTCCGGCTCCTTTGCCGATCAACGAGATGTCCTCGGAGAAGCGCCCATGCAGAGTGACGACATTGGTGGAGCCGCTGATTTTGGCCAGCAAATCGTCTTTCGGAATCATCAACGGCAGCACATAGGCACGGAGCGCATCATCGGTTCGTTGCAGCAGGGCGACCAGTTTGATGCGCCGATCCAGCCGATTGGCGTATTCAAAATCAGCAGTGTCGAGGTGGTCAATCCCCTCCAGCGTGATGTCTTCCGGGTCCAGCCACTGTCCTGTGATTAGGTGTGTGAGGATCACCAGTTTGTAGCGGGCATCAAAGCCCTTGATGTCGTTGGTCGGGTCTTGCTCGGCAAATCCTAGTTCTTGGGCTTGGCTCAGTGCCGTGGCGAAAGCGAGTTGCTGAGACTCCATCTCGCTCAGGATGTAGTTGGTGGTGCCGTTGAGGATGCCCTTCAATTCCAGCAGGTCCTGAACCTGAAAGTAATCCTTCAGGAGGCGTAGCACCGGAATCGCTCCGGCCACCGCAGCTTCAAATAGCAGATGCCGCCCCTGTTCGTGAGCCAGCGCGGTCAGTTCCGGGCCGTGTTGGGCGATCAAATCCTTGTTGGCGGTTACAACGTGCTTGCCGGCTTTGAGGGCTTCGGTGATCAATGTCCGGGCAAAGTCGCACCCTCCGATGGTTTCAACGATCACGTCCACATCATCCCGGAGCAGGTCGTTCAGGTCAGCACTGAAGAGTTCCGGCTTTGCAGCGTACCACGGCTGCGCATGAGGAGCATTGGGGTTGCGCTCCAGAATCCGGACCAGCCTTGGTTGAGAGGTAGAGGCCGCGGAGGCTTCTTTCTGGTGCTGCTCCAGCACCTTGGCAACCCCACTGCCAACCGTTCCCAGTCCGGCGATGGCAACTCGCGTTGGTGTCCTTTCGCTCATGTCAGCTCTGCTCGGTTATCAGTTTTCGTTTCAGGAAAGCGAACCACTGCGGTCTTGCAAGGAGACTCCGATCCATGACATACCAATCAGCGATTTTGAGTTCCTCTGCCTCTTGCAGCAGTTGTGGGGATTTGATGCTGCCGTCCATGATCTGTAGACCCTTGAAGGTGCGGGCCGTCCATTCAATCAGCGTTTTTTTGCGCTCAAAGCAGTGGTTGAGCGCGTGGACGGTAATCGGATGGAGGATGTTCACGCCACTCTTCTCAAGCACTCTGATGATTGCGGCAAGGTCCTTGGGGGTGAAACCGTCCTCGACCTTGTCCATGACCGAGAAGTAATACGCAATGGGAATGTGGACGCTCTCACGGTTGCGGATGCCTTGCACAATCTCCGTCGCAAGCCGCATCCGGTTGGGGATGCTGTCCGGGCCATATCCATCTTCACGGTTATTGAATTTGACAGAGAGGCATTGGTCGAGCAGCAGTTGATCGCCACCGTTGATTTCCACAAAGTCCATGCCCACCTCTTCCGCACGTTCCGCCGCATGGATGAAATGCAGGATGATCTCCTCACAGTCGCCTTCGTCAAACTCCCGGCTGATGTCGAAGTCGCGCCCAAAGTTGATCTCCGAAGGTGCCACGGGATACTCGCCACTCAACTCCGCAGAAGTCTTCGCTCCCGCATGGGAAAGTCGGATGCCGATGGCAGCACCTTCCTGCCTGACGCGCTTGACAAGCTGCTGTAAACCCTCCAAATGCTGCTCCTCGGAGATGCCAAGCTGGGTCCGGTGCATACGCCCCTGACGAGCCACATAGGCAGATTCCACGAGAATCGTTCCGATGCCCTGACGGGCTAGCGTGGTGTAGTGGCGGATGAGCGCCGGAGTCACCGTGCCATCAGTGTCGGCCTGGTTCTCTACCTTCGTTGGCGAGGCCATGATCCGGTTTGGGGATGAAATGCCAAGAATTTTCGCTGGAGTAAACAAGGTGGCGAGCGGGGCGGTCAGTTCCGATGCTTTTAAAGTGGTGGTTGCTTTCGTCGTGTTGGGCATAATTTACGGGGTTTGTTGTCAGTCACGTTATGGCGTGGATCACACCGGTTTATTTTTTGGTCGAGCGGTTTTTTCTTCCAATCCGGAGGTACCAAAACGACGCTCCAGTTCGGTTTCAACGGTTGTGAGCGCAATCTCCTTGTGGGCCATCAGCACCATCAGGTGAAACCAGAGGTCGGCGATTTCATGAACACATGGCTCTGGAGCCTCGCCCTTCGCGGCGATCACCACCTCGGTGGCCTCCTCGCCGATTTTCTTCAGGATGTGGTCGGTTCCTGCATTGAGCAGCGCGGCGACATAGGAACTGTCCGGATTCGCACTTTGTTGTCGCGCCTGAATCACGGCCTCGATCTGAGAGAAAATTTCACTCACTGCGTGGCTGCGGCCAAGGCCTCTGGCGCCGATTCAGCGACTCCGGAAGGAGGTTGGTAGGTTTGCTGCCGCTTGAGTCCAAGGTTTTCGATGCGTTTCCGCAGGGTGTTGCGGTTGATGCCGAGGATGCGTGCGGCGCGTTGTTGGTTCCAGCGGGTTTCCTCGAGCAGCAAATGCAGTAACGGACGTTCCACCTGCGGCATCACCAAGTCCATCAACTCCTGTCCCTCCTGCTGCACATACTGTTTGACCACCGGACGCAGTTGGCTCAGTACCAAATCCTCCAGCGATTCCTGCACGGGCTGGGATGGCACGGGGGCCACAAAACTCTGGGGTAGGCTTTCCAAAGGGATCACGCTCGCAAAGTTGGTGATCATGAGGCTCTTGACCGTGTTCTCCAGTTCTCGGACATTTCCCGGCCACGGATAGCGCTGGAGCGCCGTCATCGTTTCCGCAGCCATTTCCTTGCGGCTGACGGCCAACTCGCGGCACCCCCGTTGCAGGATATGTTCGATCAACTCCGGAATGTCCTCCGGTCGTTCGCGTAGCGGCGCGATTTTCACGGGAAAGACGTTGAGCCGATAGTAGAGGTCCATCCGGAACTGCCCATCCTTGATCCGTTGCTCCAAGTTCCGGTGGGTCGCGGCGATCACCCGCAAGTCCGTGGAGACCAACTGGTGCCCGCCGACGCGCTCAAATTGCTGCTCCTGCAACACGCGCAGTAGCTTGCTTTGCAGAACAAGGGGCATGTCGCCAATCTCATCGAGGAAGAGCGTTCCTCCAGAGGCGATTTCCAGCTTCCCGTGTTTACGCTCCACGGCACCCGTGAACGACCCTTTTTCATGTCCGAACAGTTCGGATTCCAAGAGTTCGGAAGGAATCGCTGCGCAGTTGATGGCGACAAACGAACGGGCGGCACGTCCAGAATGCTGGTGGATGGAACGAGCGACCAATTCCTTCCCGGTTCCGCTTTCCCCCTGAATCAGCACGGTCAAGTCCGTGTCGGCTACGCGGCCAATCGCCTTGTACAGCTCCCGCATTGATGAACTGGAACCCACCAGCAAATCCGATTTTCCGGAACGAGCTTGCTTCCGTTTTGCAGAAGCAGGCTGGCGGCGCTGATCTTGAGCAGCCTTCGCAACGAGTTGTTCGACGGCCTCCAAGTCGAAGGGCTTGGTGATGTAGTCATACGCGCCCGCCTTCATCGCCTCAATGGTGTGAAACATTGAATCCTGCCCGGTCATGACCAGCACGGCGAGATCAGGAATCATTTTCAGTAACGATTTTGTGAACGATAGACCATCCTCTCCGGGCAGGTTGATGTCCACCAAGGCCACCTGGAGGGAGTGCCTGCCCAAGAGCGACCGCGCAGCTTCAGCGCTTTCTGCCTCATGCACGGTATATCCGGCCTCTCGCAACGCCTGTCTCAGCACCCAGCGGATGCTAACCTCATCGTCAACAATGAGAACCTGAACAGGGTCAGCCACTTGTCCGGACATAGCCCTTCAGTTCGTCTTTGAGCATCCGCAAACTCAGCAGGGCATCGGCTCCGGAGATCGAATCTTCCGGACCAAACTCGCCCCGAATCCGATTGCGGACCGAGAGGATGTTTCGAGAGGTGAGCGTTCGTGCGGCGTTGTAGTAATAGGCATCAGCACGGACATCCGACCACGGGGATTTTTCGCCAATGAACCGTGTGGCCAAGGTCTGATCCTGCATGACTTTGATGAGAATGTCCTCCAGCATCAGGGCATACTCCGCCCGCGTCACCGGACGATCTGGAAAGAATAATTTCTGTGGATTGGCTTCCAAGCCCCGCACCCCCAGTTGCAGCACATCCTCAATGTCTGCCTTGAGGGGATGGTTGGCGATGTCGGCGGCAAGAATTTGTTCCTTGGTGCCCGATGCAAAGTTTTTGGTGGGCGAGGTGTATCCGGATACATTATTTTTGATCCCGCGTGCGTAAAGCTCGGCAAGCTGGAACTCCTCGATGAGCAACGCTGCAAAGTCGGCGCGGGTGATTTGCTGCGCGAGCGCAACGGTACGGCCATGCCGGGTGCCCGGACGTGCGCGGGTCACACGATTGAGTTGTTCCAAAGCTTTGTCGGCCTCACGAACACGGGTGAGGTTCAGGTCCAGCACTTTGCGGAATTGGTCAGCAGCGGGGTTGAATTCCAAACCCTCCCGGTAGGCAATCCCCAGAAAAAACAATGGTTCGGAACGCTGAGATTGCAGATTCGGATGGCTCTCCAGAATCTCAGCGGCAATGGCGGCGTGGTCCTGAGCTTCCTCCAGCCAATCCTCGTTGTTCTTGAGTGTGGTCTCAACACGAATGGCGGTGACCCGCACTGCAAAGCGATCCCGGGACGATTCTGCTGCCGAGAGTGCTGCTTCCAGATTGTCTCGTGCCTGCTCCTTGAGTTCGGCCTGTTTTTCGGAGGTGCGGCCATCTTCGTTGGAACGATGCGCCTGCACCAACGCCTTTCCCGCAAGGGCTGGGCTATGCTCCGCGTTCAGTTCCAGCGCTAACTCGAATTCCTGTGCCGCCGCATTCCAGCGGCCTTGCTCGACGGCGTCCATGCCCCGCAGAACGTGATGTCCCGGAGTGTCCAGTTTTCCGGAAGCCTTGCGGGGACCGGACTGGCTGCAACCAATCAGCAAAACCGTGAGGCTCAAAACAACCATGCAAACGGCAGAACGCAAAAGTCCGGAAGGGGTTGGGCACATGAGAAGCTTGGTCATGGGAACTCCTAAGGTCATGAGGCGATGGCGAACTGCGCTTCGGCATCTTTGATTTTGCGCTCCAGTTCTCCTTGAAGCGCGGTGGTGTTCTCCGTATCAAGAACTCCGGTGGAGGCGAGGAATCCAAGATAAATACTCAGCGAAGACTGAATGCTCTGGAGGTCATCCTGCACGGGATTGGCCTCTGCCATGAACCACGCGACAAACTCACTGATGGTGGCGGACGTCCACTCTGTGGGCGCGGGTGCGTCAAAATCCTCAAGGAACAACTCCACATCCTCTCGAATGCGCCGGACGTCCGTCTCCGGTTGCCCACTCAAGCTCTGGAAGAAGCCTTCGCTTTGCGCAGTGGAAGCCTCTTCTCCTTCCGGAGTCAGCATGGTGTTTTTGAGCAGGTCCGGGTCTGCGGTCATCTGCTCAATGAACTCGCTGTTGCGGGACTCGAAGTCTCGCATCGCGGGGTAGATTTCATCCGCCTCCAGTGTGGAACCTTGCAATGCAGCTTGTGTGCGCAGGTAGAGCGCAATGAGCAGTGGATTGGAAAGATGTGGAATCTGCTCGCTGTTCTCAAGCTGGTGCCGAGTGGCCTTGGCGAGCATGTTCTTGGAAGATTGTGGCCCGGAACCTTCCTCCATCTGCGCCAAGTATTGGTCCAACTTATCAAGGAATTCCGGGGTCAACAGTCGCATCACCTGAATCGGTTCCGGCAGGTTCTCTTGCTGGAGGGCCTCCAGCCGCTGAGTGTCCATGCGGAGGTCGTCCAGTTCCGGGGCGAAGGCAAGACGCGGCAGGGCGTGCAGGAGTTGCTTGAGCTGCTGTGAGGAACCGCTGCGTCCGGGGCGGGCTATGGTTTTGTGACGCTGCAATGCCTTCTTGTGCTGCTTCTGCTGTTGGCGGCGCACCATTCCGGCTTTCTTGCTCTTGCCTTTTTTCGCCATGCGTAAATCGAGGTTGGAGGACGTGAAGTTGCTGGCTGTTGAGTAACGACAGATGGAACCGTTTAGGATGGCAAATCTCCCTGAAAAAATCACGCGAAATCCCCGGCAGGCGACCACATTTTCAGAATTACTGAAAAATTGTGCGACTTTTTTAATTTTTTTGATTGCCTTATCTGTCCGATCTCGGTATGTATAGCCGTTGTGTGTCAACTTTAACCTAGGAGGAATATGGACCGATTACTGAAACTGAGTATCGCAACCCTGTTGCTGGCCACCCTTGCTGGACTCGCGTGGGCCAAGGCCGACGATGACCAGAAAGCGCCATTCCCGGTACCGCTTGCGTGTTACTCAGAGGATCCGGGCACAGCGAAGTTTGAGGCAGCTCACTGCGATTTAGTCCCGGACATTGAGGGCTACCGCGACCCAGTTGGAGTTGAAGTTGGAATTGGAGAACGCCTCTCGCACCGCATCAGCGCCAACCCGTTTAACCTGATCGGCTCGCTGATCTTCTTGATCGCCATTCTCCACACCTTCATGGCGAACAAGCTCACCGAAATGGCGCATCAGATTCACCACGAGCACGATGAGCGGATGAAAGCCGCCGGTGCTACGGGGGACGAGATTTCGCACGACATCCCCCTCAAGGCGGAGGTGCTCCACTTCCTCGGTGAGGTGGAGGCGGTCTTTGGCATGTGGGTGATCGCGTTGATGGTGATCATGATCGGTTACTACGGAGATTGGAGCACCTTCAAGGATTACATTGCGCATGACCGCAACTACGTCGAGCCAATGTTTGTGGTGGTGATCATGGGAATCGCCTCAACACGCCCCGTCGTCAAGTTTGCCGAGAAACTCTTGGGCCTTGCGGCAGGAATCGGCGGACACAGCGCAGCTGCGTGGTGGCTGTCTATTTTGACGATTGCGCCCTTGCTGGGATCGTTCATCACTGAGCCTGCCGCAATGACGATTGCCGCCTTGTTGCTGGCCAACCAGTTCTACAAGCTCAAGCCATCCCCGTGGTTTGCTTATGGTACGCTGGGGTTGTTGTTCGTGAATATCTCGGTGGGAGGAACCCTCACGCATTTTGCGGCGCCTCCTGTGTTGATGGTCGCGGGTCCATGGGAATGGTCGCTGGGCTTCATGGCCGCCAACTTCGGTTGGAAGGCCGCTTTGGGGATTGTGATCGCGAATATCATCTACTACATGGCCTTCAAGGGGGAGTTTGCCAAGATGGCACGGGGAGAGGTCGCGGAGGACGATTCCAAACTCAAGCCAAGGCAGATGAGTCACGAGGACTTTGAAAACATGTGGGCGGAGCGCGATGCGCCAATTCCGGTCATGGTGACGCTGGTGTCCATTCTCTTCATGGGGTGGACGGTGTTCAACGCTCACTACCCACCGCTCTTCATTGGCGGTTTCCTCTTCTTCCTGGGCTTCATGGTCGTGACGGGCACTCATCAGAACCATGTTGAACTCAAGAGTCCGGTCATGGTGGGTTTCTTCCTTGCCGGGCTGGTCACGCTCGGTGGCCTTCAGGGGTGGTGGATCGCTCCGGTGTTAGGTTCCTTGGATGACTTGCCGCTGATGTTGACGGCAACCATCCTGACTGCGTTCAACGACAATGCCGCTATCACCTATCTCGCTACGCTGGTGCCCGGACTGGCTGATAGTGCGAAGTATGCGGTGGTGGCCGGAGCCGTCACTGGAGGTGGCCTGACCGTGATTGCCAACGCGCCGAACCCGGCAGGGCAGTCCATCTTGGGCCGCTTCTTTGGGGGCGGGGTCAATCCGGCGAAACTGGCGATCTGTGCTCTGATCCCCACCATCATCATGGGCGCGTGTTTCATGGGCATCCCATTCAGCGGCTAATTTACTAGCTGTTAGTTTTCCCCGCTAGCCTGTGTGTATTCTGGCTGGCGGGGCTTTCTCCTACCTTTTCTGCCTCTCTCGGGCTTGTGCTCCGGATTCCGCTACGCTAAATATTTCCGTTCTTGTGTTCTTTTCGCTAGGCCTTGTGTGAGTTTCATCAAATCTGCTGAGAAATTTACAAAGAAACAGTGACAGCGTGAGGAGGAGTGCAACGGTAGAATGTGTTCATCCGGATTTTTTGCAGCCGGAACAATCATCCCTCTCAACTTAGGAAACCATGTTGCGCTCAACTTAGGAAACCATGTTGCGAATTCTCTTCTACATCACCTTGCTCTTCCTTCCAGAAATTCTGCTGGCTGGAGGAAGTTCCGGAGCCACGGCGACCTTCCCGACTTCACTGGATGCTTACGGCGACGGGGACTTTAGTGCGCAGGGCAAGGGCATTGGCGATATCCTGCTGCACCGCATCAGCTTCGCTCCGTTCAATCTCGTGGGGTCGCTGATCTTCCTCTGTGCCATTCTCCATACCTTTGTGGCGGGACCGCTCCGGGCCAAGGCGGAACACCTGCACCACGAACACGAATCGGTGATGCAGCAGCAGGGAGCCTCGTACGAGGAGATCGAGCGCACAACGCCGATGAAGGTGCATCTGCTGCACTTCCTGGGCGAGGTGGAGGCGATCTTCGGAATCTGGGTGATTGCATTGGCGGCGGCGGTCATCGGCTTTTACGACTGGGGGACCTTCAAGCACTACATGGCGCATACGGTCATCTACATCGAGCCGATGTTTTTGGTGGTGATCATGACCTTGGCCTCCACCAAACCCGTCCTCAAGCTTTCGGAGAAGATTCTAGGCGTGGTGGCGGGCTTGGGAGGACACAGTCCCGCTGCGTGGTGGCTGTCGATTTTGACCATCGCCCCCATGCTGGGGTCGTTCATCACCGAGCCTGCGGCCATGACGATTTCCGCCCTGCTGTTGTCACATCAGTTCTACGACCTCAAACCCACCCCTCGACTGGCTTACGCCACGATCGGGTTGCTGTTCGTCAACGTTTCGGTGGGAGGAACCGTGACGCATTTCGCAGCACCTCCGGTACTGATGGTTGCGGAACCGTGGGGTTGGACGCTGGGGTTCATGGCGACCCATTTTGGTTGGAAGGCCTTGCTCGGCATCGTGATTTCCAACGTCATCTACTACCTCGTGTTCCGGAAAGACCTAGCGGCGCTCAAACCGCAAGAAGGCAGCTCTGACGGGGATGAGGAAGGGACTCCGGTGTGGATCACACTCGTCCACCTGCTGTTCATGGCATGGACGGTCCTCAACGCGCATGAACCTCCCTTGTTCATCGGAGGTTTTCTGATGTTCCTCGGATTTGCGGTGATCACCCAGCGGCATCAGGGGGAAAGCAGCCTCAAGGCAGCAGTGCTGGTGGGCTTCTTTTTGGCAGGGTTGGTGACGCACGGGGGGGTGCAGGCGTGGTGGATTGCTCCGGTCCTTGGCTCATTGCCGGACTTGCTGCTGATGATCGGCGCCACGATTCTCACGGCGTTCAACGACAACGCCGCGATCACCTTCTTGAGTACGCTGGTTCCGGGGTTTACGATCACCGCAAAGTACGCCGTGGTGGCTGGGGCCGTGACTGGAGGTGGCCTCACAGTGATCGCCAATGCACCGAACCCGGCAGGTCAGTCGATCCTGCAAAAGTACTTTCCTGGCGGCGTCAACCCTGGAAAGCTCGCCCTCTCCGCCCTCATCCCCACGATCATCATGGGGCTGTGCTTCATGGGTCTCCCCACCGTCTCGGAAGAAAGCGACCCACAGCGTCACAAGGTGAGCGTGCCCACGGAATCCTCCGAGTCCGGTTGAGATGACACTCCGAGCAAGAGGGTTGGCCCTAGGCTAACCCTCGACCTCCTCCAGAAACTCCCGGTACGCCTCGGCATCCATCAGACCTTCTTGGTCATCGGGATTGTCGAAGGAAATCCGTACCAGCCAGCCCTCGTCGTAACAGGCCTCATTGATCAGTTCCGGGCGCTCCTTGAGCGCCGTGTTGACCTCCAAGATTTTGCCGGTCGCGGGCATGAAGAGAGAGGAAACGGCCTTGACCGATTCAATGTTCCCGAATTCATCTCCGTTGTCCATCTCTTCATCGGGGGTGGGGAGTTCCACATAGACGATGTCTCCAAGGGATTGTTGGGCATAGGCCGTGATCCCGACTTCGCCCTTGTTACCATCAAGGCGGATCCACTCATGCTCTCGGGTGTAGAGGAGTTCCTCTGGAATTTCACTCATGGGTTGTGTCATGCTAAAGGAGTAATCAATGGGCGACTGTTCCCTGTCGCCGGACTCTTAAATCGGAGTTTAATCTAGCCTTGCTTGGAGAGATGTCCAAGGAAAAAAGCAAGGTGGTCCCAATTTTGACTCCTTAACTCGAAACTGATCCAGTCTCAAATTCGCCATGAAACTTTATTCGTTTGCCCTTTTCTTGATGTCGCTGTGCTTGCCGATCCCGCTCCACGCTCAGAGCACGGAGGACTTGGAACACCTCATCCGGGAATCCAAAACTCGTGCGGCACTGGTGCAGAATGTCCAGAAAGCCGTGGTCAATATCAAGGTCGAGAAAGTGCTGCGGGGGGCGGACGGTCAGCCACTCAACAACCCGTCAGAACTCTACAACGATGAGTTCCTCAAGCGTTTCTTTCCAAACCTTCGCCTTCCCCAGCGCGGGCGCGGGCGCGAGTTTCGGCAGGAGGGCATGGGTTCCGGTTCCATCATCAGCGCAGAGGGGCACATCCTCACCAACCATCATGTGGTGGGTGAGGCCGATCGGATTCTCGTCAAGCTTTACGATGGTCGGGAACTGGAAGCTAAACTCGTCGGCACAGATCCAGAATCCGACATCTCTGTGATTAAGATCGAGGGGTCGGATCTGCCCGTTTTGCCCATGGGCAACTCAGATGAGATCGAGGTGGGTGAGTCCGTCATCGCCGTTGGCAACCCCTTCGGGCTTTCGCAGACGGTCACTTATGGAATTGTCAGTGCGAAGGGACGCTCCGGAGTGGGCATCACCGAATATGAAGACTTCATCCAAACCGATGCGGCGATTAACCCCGGCAACAGCGGGGGGCCGCTGATCAGCTTGCGCGGCGAGATCGTGGGGGTGAACACGGCGATCTTCACGCGTAGCGGAGGCTACCAAGGGATCGGCTTTGCCGTGCCGATCAACATGGCACGGGGCATCCTAGAGGATTTGATTAATCGGGGCAGCGTTTCTCGTGGTTGGCTTGGGGTTGGCATTCAAGATATCACTCCGGACTTGGCCCGGATGTTTAATCTGGAGAGCACGCGAGGGTCGCTCGTCACCGGAGTCATGCCTGGTACTCCTGCGGAGCGGGAGGGGTTGCAGAAGGGCGACATTGTGGTTGAACTGAACGACCGCAAGGTTGTGGACAGCAACCACTTCCGCAACATGATTGCCAATGCCCGTGCCAATGCCGTCGTCCGGATTATGATCCTCCGGAGCAACGAATCCCTCCGCTTCGAGATCCGTCTGGACGAACGTCCCAAGAACCTCTCGCGGCGTTTTACCCCTTCCACTCCGCAGGCACCGCCACTGGAACAGGACAATCCGCTCGGCATTGTGGTGGTGGAGTTGACAGCAGAGAGCGCACGGCAATTCGGACTGCAAGTCGAGTCCGGCGTTGTGATTCGTGAAGTCGCCGAAGGTTCCCCCGCCGCCGAAGCAGGGTTACGGGCCGGGCTGGTCCTTCAGGAAATGGACTCAAAACCGATGGCGAATTTAGAGGATTTCCGGACAGCCCTTGCGGATGCGGACTTAGAGAAAGGGGTGTTGCTCTATGTCACCTCCGGGAGCGGTGGGCAGTATATCGTGCTTCGAAACCACTGACATGCGAGTTGGCTACGAAGCAATCCTAGCGGCGATGAAGCACTTGCGCCAGCAGACCGGACCCGATGATTTTCCGGATTTTCCGGACGTGCAGCAGCAGTTCGAGCAGCAGTTCGGGCAACCGTCCGAAGCCCTCTTGCGCGACGGACTCCGCAAGGCGTACCGCCACGTCGCGGAAGGCATCTGATTGTGTTGTCGAACCCACCGTTGCTGCTCTTCGGGCTGATCACGCTGCTCTTCGCGGCGTGGATCGTGGTCGGCTTGATCCGTCACCACACTGGGATGCTGGAGGAACGCCCCAAGCGCAAGCCGTGGCTGCTGGGGGTGTGCGAAGATTTTAGTCGTCAGGTGGGCATTCCGCTTGGCATCTTGAGGTTGCTGCTCTTACTTTACGGAGTGCTAGGGATTGGGGTGCTTTTTTACCTGCTCTACTACTGTGCGATGCGCCGCTGGCAGCAGGTGGTTCCGGAGCCAGTGGTTCCGCCGCCGCCGACAGTGACACGTATCGAGTCCCACCACTACCCACGATGAGCGGCGCATCCGCATCGTCCGCTGCTTCCGGAGAACTGCACAGAAAGTCTGTGCTGGTCACTCGCCCGGAGGAGGATGATCCTCGGCTGAGTCGGTTGCTGGTGAACCACGGGGCGCTTGTTTATCTGCTTCCGACCTTCCAGATCGCACCAGTCAAATCGTGGGGTGCGTTTGATCAAGTGGTTCAAAATGAACTCCCCCACTTGGATTGGTTGGTGTTCACAAGCCGGAATGCGGTGCGGCTGCTAGTGCGACGATTGAAGACGCTGCAAGTGGAATGCTCTGCACTGCGGCATTTGCAGATAGCATGCATCGGCAAGACCACAGCGACTGCGCTTCGTGAGCTTGGCTGGACGGTGGAACTCGTACCCGACGAGGCCAGTTCTGAGGGGTTGGTCGCCAGTTTTTCCAAGCGGGAGTTGCATGGGCAGCGGTTTTGGATGCCCGGAGCGCAGCAACCCCGCGAGTTGCTTTCTGCGTCCTTGCGAGAGCAAGGCGCAGAAGTGATCCAGACTCCGGTTTACGAAACAGGTTGTCCGCCAATTCCTCCAGCTTTTCTGACGAAACTGGTGGTGTCTGGACGGTTGGACTGGCTGACGTTTTGCAGCCCCTCGGCAGTCAACAATTTTGTGAAACTGACCACTCCCCAAGTCGTGCTTGCCGAACTCAAAACCGCCGTGGCCTGCATTGGTCCCACCACCCGTCAAGCCTTGCACGAACACGGGTTTTGTGTGACGGTGACTGCATCCGAGCAAACCCTTGCAGGACTTGTCCAAGCGATGACCGTGCCGTCATAACAAGGGAGGCGATGATGAAGCAACCTATTTACTATACACCCATTCAACTCCAGACCCTTGTGGAGCGGGGTGTGGTGCTTCCGGACTCAGAGGCAGTCCACATTGCAACCGATGTGGTGTTGGAACGCATCTCGGCAACGGCCACGCTCCACCCCGGAACCCGAATTTCTGGAGTAAAAACGACCATTGGCGCACAGGTGGAAATCGGATTGTGTGGCCCTGCGACCCTTGAGGATGCGGAGGTCGGTGACGGAGCCGTGGTCGGCAGTTTGGGACCCGTCACCCTCTGTCGTACAACGGTGGGGCCGCACAGCGATCTTGGCTCCGGAGTGGCGGAGGACTGTGTGTTCTTGGGCAAGGAAACGCAGCTCAACGATTTCACTACGGGCTACGGTTTTCGAGTCCGGAAGGGATCGCTCTACGAAGAAGACGCTTCCACCGCGCAGCACACCGACACGAAAATGACGATCCTCTTTCCGTGGGTCACGCTGGGCAGCAACAGCAACCTCTGTGACCTGTTGATCTCCGGAGGCAATGGCCCGGAATTGGGACATTTCACCGAGGTGGGTAGTGGAACCATTCACTTCAACTTCACGGCTCACGGTGACAAGGCCACCGGAACACTGCTGGGAGACGTCGAATCCGGATTGTTCCTCGACTGCAAACGCCTGTTCATTGGCGGCAACAACAGCCTGCTTGGACCGTTGCAGGCAGAATATGGAACCTTCACCCCGGCGGGTGGGCGCTGCTCGCGGCGGCTCCTGCGCGGACTCAATCCTACTGATGCAAACCGCACAGGTTTCACGCCTTATCCAGACAACCGTCCCCGCAATTTGCGACGGATTGTCGGTAGCCAAGTCGAGTACTGCGCCCAGTTGATTGTGCTGCTGCATTGGTACGAGTTGGTGCGGATGCCTTTTGCTGCGTCCAATGCCTTGCGAACGGTCTATGCCGCCGGACGCGAAACAGTATGCGACAACCTGAAAGAGCGCATCCGCCAACTTGATGCCGTGCTTAGCCGCGACGAGTCCTATGCTCCAAAAGATCGCTGGCTCCAGTCCCAATGGCCGATTTTGCAAGCTGAGCTTCAGGAAGTCGAACGCTTTGCCAGCGCGCTCCCGGAAGCCTTCCGCACGGCGCTGGAAGCAAGCAGGAATCGAGACCCCCAGCTACCTTACACCCAACTGATCCGCTCGCTTCCGCCAGCAGCGGTGCTGGCAGGACAAGCGTGGACGACCCAAATCGCCGCTACGGTGAGAAACCTACTCCTTCACTAACCCGCTTTACCACTGTTTCGGAGTTTCAGGATGCCTTGGCTTTATCTTGTGATCGCAATTTGTTTTGAGGTGGCCGGAACCATCTCGATGAAACTCTCCGACGGCTTCACCAAGCTGGGCCCGTCCGTGGGAATCGTGGTGTTTTACCTGATAAGTTTGATGCTGCTTACATTTGCGCTCAAGCAGATTGATGTCAGCGTGGCCTACGCCATCTGGTCCGGGTTCGGCACCGCCTTGGTCACGATCATTGGCTTTTGGTGGTTCAAGGAACCTTTCACAGTGCTGAAGCTGGCTTCGATCTCCCTCATCATCGCCGGAGTGGTGGGACTGCAACTCGGTTCGCAGCACACATGAAACACACGGTGCTGATCCTTTTTGCCTGCCTAAGCATGTCTGGATGCGTCCATTCGCAAGCAATACCGGAAACCGACAGCAACTTGCCCGGGCACCACCTTCCGGACGGCAGCTTCCGCAACAACGACCAGAGTTCCATCAACAAACCCTTCTCTGATCTGCTCAAGTGGTGGTGGAATGGGGAAAAACCGGAGCCGATCCGCTTTCCGCTGGCCAAGAACAACCCAGCTTTTCTCCAGCAGAACCGCATGGAGCCGACTCTGACGTGGATCGGACACGCCACGCTACTCATCCAGTTTGACGGGCTGAACATTCTCACCGATCCTCACCTCACCGAGCGGGCCTCACCGCTGAGTTTTTTCGGTCCCACGCGGCACACGCCTCCGGGCCTCAGCTTCGAGGAACTGCCGGAGATTGACGTGGTGGTGATTTCGCACAACCACTACGACCACCTCGACCAAGGCACCGTCGAGCAGCTTTACGAGCGCCAACGCCAACATCCGCCGCGCTTCTTCGTTCCGCTCAGGCAGAAGGCATGGTTTGATGACTTGGGCATCCCAAATGTGGTGGAACTCGACTGGGGGCAGAGTGCGGAGTTCCGGGGCTGGCAAATCCACGCCGTGCCCGTGCAGCACTGGAGCAGCCGCACCCCGTGGGACCGCAACACGGTGCTGTGGACGGGGTGGGTGCTGGAGCATCCGGAGTTTCGTTTCTTCTTTGCGGGCGACACGGGATACTCGCAGGATTTCCAAGACCTCGGCAAACGCTTTGGCGGCTTCGACCTTGCGGCCCTCCCCATTGGGGCGTATGAGCCACGCTGGTTCATGCAGGCGGCGCATGTCAATCCGGAGGAAGCAGTGCAGATTCATCTCGACCTACAGGCCCGCTTTTCTGTGGGTATCCACTGGGGCACCTTTCAACTCACCGATGAACCAATGGACGAACCACCACGACGCTTGCAGCAAGCTTTAACCTTTGCAGAAATTCCGGAGGATCGCTTTTTTGTGATGCAACACGGGAAAACCCGCTCACTGGATTTTCTCCGGCAAACGGAAACTGCTCAACGCAAAACCACGGTGGAACTTGCTGCCGATTGATTTGGGATATACCATGACGACCGCATTGACTGAAACGCTGGGAATTCGACATCCGCTGTTACTCGCGCCAATGGCCTTTGTCGCCGGAGGTCGCCTTGCCGCCGCTGTCAGCGACGCTGGAGGATTGGGGTTCATCGGTGGAGGCTATGGAGATGCGGAGTGGCTGGAGCAGGAATTTCAAGAAGCCGGAGCAACTCGGATCGGGGTGGGATTCATCACATGGACGCTGGCACGACAACCTGCACTGCTTGATGAAATCCTCAAGCACAAACCCGCAGCGATCTGGCTCTCCTTCGGTGATCCGGAACCCTATGTCCAGTCCATCCGTTCAGCAGGAGCATTGCTGGTTTGCCAAGTACAAACCGTGGCAGACGCGCTCCGGGCTAAAACTGTGGGAGCCAATGTGATCGTCGCACAGGGCACCGAAGCCGGAGGACATGGCGCGGATCGAGCCTTGTTCACTCTGCTTCCTGCCGTGGTCGATGCCGTCGCTCCTGTACCTGTAGCGGCAGCAGGTGGCATTGCCGAAGCCCGTGGAGTGCAAGCCGCATTCGCATTGGGAGCCTCCGGAGTGGCTGTCGGCACCCGCTTCTTTGCCACACAGGAAGCCTTGGGGCACCCCAACGTCAAGCAAGTGCTGGTGGAAAAAACCGGGGCCGACACCGTGCGCTCGCGGGTGTTTGACCACATCCGGGGCTACGATTGGCCGCAGCTCTACACAGGCCGCACGCTTCACAACGATTTTCTGAAGCGTTGGCAAGGTCGGGAATCGGAGCTGACTGCTAATCTTGTCAAAGAACAGCAATGCTACCAAGCCGCCGCGATGATTGGAGACACGAACACGATGGCGATTTTCGCTGGAGAAGGACTGGATTTTATCCATGACCTTCCCTCAGCCGCCGAAGTGCTCGCCCGCTTGTTCCCGAATCCTTAACAGCGACAAATTATTGGCTGTTTGCCATCAGCCGTCAGTGGTAAAATGTTGGAACATTTCTCTGCTTGATTGAATGAGTCATTTTTTCGCAACCTGCGCCAAGGGACTGGAGCGTCTGTTAGTGCAGGAGTTGGAGGCGTTGGGAGCAGAATCCTGCGAGGCGCGAACCTCCGGGGTGACTGTACAGGGATCACTGGAAACTGCCTATCGGGCGTGCTTGTGGTCCCGCGTCGCCAGTCGGGTGTTGTGGCCGCTCACCAAGGTTTCGGCTCCAGACACGGACACGCTGTACTCAGCCCTGAAAACCTTCCCGTGGGAGGAGCATTTTACGGTGGACAAGACTTTCGCCGTCCATTGCACGGCTCTCCATGCTCCAATTTCCAACACGCACTTTGCCGCCCTGCGCGTCAAGGATGCCGTCGTGGACCGCTTCCGCGATTTTGTCGGACGGCGGCCCAATGTTGATCCTGAAGCTCCAGATTTGCGGATCGCCGTGCATCTGCAAGAAGAAACCGCACAGGTTTATCTCGACCTCTCCGGAGCAAGCCTGCACCGCCGGGGCTACCGTCAGGAATCCGGACCCGCTCCCCTGAAAGAAACACTTGCGGCAGCTGTCCTGAAGCTTGCGGAGTGGCCTACTTTTGCCCAATCCGGAAATCCCCTGCTCGATCCCATGTGTGGATCGGGGACCTTGGTGCTGGAAGGCGCGCTGATGGCGGCGGACTGGGCACCGGGACTGTTGCGGAGGGGCTTTGGTTTTGAGGCGTGGCGGCACCACGACAGGAAAGTGTGGTTTGAACTGGCACTGGAAGCGAAGAAGCGCAAGCAGGCAGGGTTGGCGCGTATGCCACAGTTGCTAGGGTACGATTCTGACGGCACAGCCATCCGCACCGCATTGGAAGCCCGGGACCGCTTGGGTTTAGCAAAACAAGTCCACTTCGAGCGGCGCGATTTGGACCGCTTTGAGGTTCCGGATTCAGCAACCGGACTGGTGGTGGCAAACCCTCCCTACGGTGAACGGCTGGGAACTTCCACACACTTGATGCCACTTTACGCGCACTTGGGGACACAACTCAAACGATATTGTGGGGGTTGGCGAGCGGGGGTGCTCACTTCTGATCCTGAGCTGGGACACGCGCTCGGGATGCGGGCAGATCAGCAGGACAAACTCTTCAACGGTGCAATCCCGTGTGTGTTTTACGGATTTACGATTCACCAGAATTCGGAAGCCAAGCTCGCTTCTTCAAGTACGGACACGAATGGAGCCTCACGAAGTATCGCGAGTGGACCGGAGCAGATGTTTGTTAACCGACTGCACAAAAACCTGCGTCGCCTCAAGAAGTGGCGGGAGCAGCAAGACATTCACTGCTTTCGCGCCTACGATGCCGATCTCCGGGAGTACAATGTTGCCGTGGATCTGTACGAGGATTGGGCCGTGCTGCAGGAGTATCAGGCTCCTGATTCGGTGGACACAATCAAGGCGCAGCAGCGGCTCCGGGCGGTCGTGACATCGCTCCCGGAGGCACTGGGGATTTCGCCCTCACGGGTGATCCTCAAGGTGCGGGCACGGCAGGGGCGGAGTTTCCGGTACACTGCGGAGACTGAGAATCGTCAGTTTTTGGAAGTCCGGGAAGGCGATTTGCGCTTTCTCGTCAATTTCACGGACACGATTGACACGGGACTGTTTCTCGATCACCGCCTCACCCGCCAGTGGCTTCGGGAACGAGCGCGGGGCCAGCGCTTTCTCAACCTCTTCGGCTACACCGGAACGGCCTCGGTCGCGGCGGCCAAAGGCGGAGCGTCCGCAACGACGACCGTGGACCTCTCCCCGCGTTTTCTGGAATGGTCCGACCGTAACCTCGCGCTCAATGGATTCCACGGCAACGAACATCGTCTGCAACGCTCCGACTGTCTTGAATGGCTGAAACGAGGACGCGGCGATTATGAGCTGATTTTCCTTGATCCGCCCACCTTTTCCCACTCCAAGCGGGCCCATGATTTTGCCGTGCAGCGGGATCATCTGGAGCTCATTCGGCTGACCATGCAACGCTTGGCTCCGGAGGGTGTGCTGCTCTTCACTAACCACTTCCGGCAGTTCAAGCTGGAACCAGAACTGTTGGAGGAATTCGCAGTTGAAAACCTCCATTCTCACACCGTGCCCAAGGATTTCTCTCGCACCCCCAAGGTCCACTGGGCGTGGGCCTTTCGTCATCGCTAGCATGTCTGCCACTCCACGAGTGGCCCGGACTTCCCTGCGCCGATAGAGGCCTACGCCGTCGCCTCCGAGGCGGGAGCTTGACGAGGCCGGAGAGCGCTGAGATTGAGGGTCTGGATTTCGATGACCTGCCCCTCAGCGTTCTCCGCAAACAGGATACCCTCCTTGAGGTAGGACTTCTGCTCCACGTCGTCTTGGAGCCGAATCGAAGCGAAATCCAAGTCTGGATCAATCAGGATTTTTGGAAATTCACCATCACGGTAATCACGATCCATACTTCCTCCCTTGGCAAAATGACTGTGGCCAGATCATTGCCTGAGCGAGTCCATCAACTGTGCGAACCGGACGGACAGCGTCTCTGGAACGGTGTACAATATGCCGATCTCCTATCTCTTTGAGCATGGCAGCACCGGGTTGGCCTTGCAGTCCATCCGGGAGGATGGATCCGGCAACAAGCGCACGAACTGCCCGGTCTTCAGCTGGGGTGAGGGGGAGCCGAGGCTGGAGGAATTAGCGGAGTTCACCTCCAAAACTCACGTTAGACGACATCGGAGCCGCCGGACCCGGCAATGACGATCTTGCCCTCTTCCTCCAAGGTTTTGACGACCTTGATGATTTTTTGTTGAGACGATTCCACATCTGAAACCCGCACCGGCCCAAGGTTTTCCAAATCGTCCCGTACCATGTCCGCCTGTTTGGAGGACATGGATGAGAAAATCAACTCCTTCACCGCATCGCTGGCGGTCTTGAGTGCCATGGTGAGGTCCGGAATGTCAACATCTTTGAGGACCGTTTGCATCTGCTTGGCGTCGATAGCGGAGAGGTCCTCGAAGGTGAACATGAGTTCGCGGATCTGTTCGGCGAGGTCCGGGTTCGCCTCCTCAATGGTTGAAAGGATACGGGTCTCGGTCGCCTTGTCCACCGCGTTGAGGATTTCGGAGACAGGGCCAACCCCGCCCACTTTGGTGACCATGCTGCTTGCGCTCTTCATTTCCTCGAACAGCACGTCGTTGAGTTCCGAAACGACTCCGGGCGGGATGCTTTCAAGCACCGCCATGCGGTACAAGACGTCGGCTTGCAGGTTTTCGGGAAGGTTGCGGAGGACGATGGAGGATTGGTCGGTGTTGCGGATGTAGGAAAGCACCAAGGCAATGGTTTGTGGGTGTTCACCCCGTAGGTAGTTGGAGATCATCACGGGGTCGGCGTAGCGGATGGCATCCAGCCCACCTTCCTCCTGTCCGGAGTGCAGGCTGCCCTCCAGTTCCTTGGCCTTCTCCGCACCCAGTGCCTTGCTGAGGGCGTTCTTGACGAAATCCGGAGAGGCGTTGATGTTGACCCCCTCGTCCTGCGTGACGGTGTTGCGGTAGAATTCCTCCAGCACGATGTCGAGTTCTTCCGGTGCGACGTCGGTGAAGCGGGTCATGTAGTAACCGACCTGCTGGATTTCCGATTCGTCCAGATTCTTCATTACTTCCGCTGCGCCGTCCTCGCCGAGGGCGAGCAGCAGGATGGCGGCCTTCTTGGGGCCGGTGAGTTTTCCAACACTCATGAGCTTCCCTTCTCATGCGGTCGCTGTCGCTGTGGGCTGTCCGGTGCAGAAAGAACTGGCGGATCCTGCGGTCCCGCACGTGCTCAGGCCCGGCCTTGGGCCTGCATGAGGGTCACGAAGCGATTGAAGAGGTATTGGGCATCGTGGGGACCCGGCGCAGCCTCGGGGTGATATTGCACGGAGTATGCCGGATGGGTGAGGGATTCGAGACCCTCAACGGTCTGGTCGTTGAGGTTGCGGTGCGTGACGCGCACGTCATGGGGAAGGGAGGTTTCGTCCACGGAAAATCCGTGGTTGTGGCTGGTGATCTCGATTTTTTTGGTGGCGTAATCCATGACTGGATGGTTGACCCCGTGGTGCCCGCACTTGAGCTTGTAGGTCTGGCATCCCAGTGCAAGGGAGAGAATCTGATGCCCTAGGCAAATACCGAAAATGGGAACCTGACCGAGCAGTTGCGACACTGCCTCAATGGCTTCTGTGACCGCTGCCGGGTCTCCGGGACCGTTGGAGAGGAAGACTCCATCGGGCTGAATTTCCAGCACTTCCGAGACTGGAGTGTTCCAAGGCACCACCGTGATGTGCATGCCCTGCTGGGCCATCAGGCGCAGGATGTTGTGTTTGATCCCAAAGTCATAGGCCACGATCCGGAAGCGCACCTCGCCCTCTGTGGGCCAGGCGTACAGTTCGCGGGTGGACACCCGGCGGGCCAAATTCTGCCCCACCATTGACGGCAGTGCAAGGGCTTCCTCCCGGAGCATGTCCAGCGTGTGCTGTAAGTTGGCAGGCACGATCAGGCCGCTGCACTCTCCAGTTTCCCGGAGGGTGCGGGCGAGCGCCCGCGTGTCCACGCCTGCCAGAATCGGGATGCGCTGTTCGCCGAGCCAGCCGTCCAGCGTTTGCGTAGAACGCCAGTTGCTGGCCACCGGACTCAATTCCCGGATCACCAGTGCCGTCGCATGGACCGTTCCAGATTCCATGTCCTCCGGATTGACCCCGTAATTACCAATCTGCGGGTAGGTCATTGTGACGATCTGACCCGCATAGGAGGGATCGGAGAGGATTTCTTGGTAACCTGTCAGGGAGGTGTTGAAGATGACTTCACCAGTCGCCTCAAGCGGCGTTCCAAGCAGACGTCCCCGAAAATAGAGGCCGTTGCTCAGAACCAGCAGACCGTCGGTCATGGAGAGTTAATCGAGAATGTAGAGATTGTCGAGGTCGAAGTCTTGGTCTTCAAGGGCAATATCCTCCAGACAGAAGAGCGCCTTGCCCACAAGGGTTGTGGAAACGCGATTGGATTCCGCATGTTCCAATTGCAAATGCGTGGCGCCCGCTTCAGCCGCTTGGTTCCGAGCTCTGATGAGCGCCTGATGGCGACTGTTGGCGGTGCCGACCAGCCCAAGGGTACGAATCTCACTGCGCAGGGAACATCCGGGAAGTTGAGTGCGGTTGCCCACCACCACCACCTTCTGCCCCTTGGGGGAAAGCAGGACGGACGAGGTGGCACAGGCGGTCACCCCCCCCAAGCCGAGCAGCAGCAATCCAAGGTGGAATAGGAGACTTGCACGGACCCCAAGGGCTTCCCCCTTCGGAAAAGGGGGAACAGCTTGTTCAAGATTCACAATGTTATTTCTGTGTAAGTCTAGTGAAGCAAGCATAAAAAAATCTGGAACAAGGTTCAAGGCAGTGCCGTCCGGATTTTTCCTCCCGTTCGTTCTGCAAGCTGGTGCAGGGCCGGAAGATTGGGGGCGACGTCGTGCTGTTCCAACCACTCGTCCACCACGGTGAGGGGCAAGGTGGCGTCCCGCATGTCGGTACAGCGACAAGAAACCCGGAGCGTGTATCTGCCGGGCAACAGGGCTGGGAGTTGAATATAGGCATTTTGTCCAGAAAGATCGAGTGCTTCTTCATGCACGGTCGCGTCAAGCTGGGGATCCAGCACCTCCAGCCAGACGCGAGTTGCCTGCGTCGGAGGTTGAATCACGCCGTGAATCGGCTCGGAAACGTGATAGGGTCGTGTCCGGAACCCTTGGAAAATCCTCTGTCGCTCGTGCCGGGGTTGCTGGAGCAGGGCTTGCCAGAGCAGCGAAAAGTGCAGGTTGTGGCTTAGGCGGTTTCCGGAATTCGGTGGACGACGCCACTGCCAAGACGCCGATTCCAGAATCCAGTCCACCCGACCGTAGCGATAGGGGGTGCGGATCAGCAGCGGGGGCAGAGCGGCACTGGATTTCGCAAGGAGCGTTTGGAAACCCGCCTGCTGCTGAAGCTGGACTGGTGAGAGCAAATCCTGCTCGCGGAAACGCCACTGTGGTTGATGCTGAAAACGGATGGAACCGAGTCTGGTGCCTTCCGTGAGAAAAAGTTTCTGATAGTCCTCAAATTGTTTGGCGTCCTCTCCTCCGATGACGATGATCCTGCCGCCCTCGGCGAGGTAGCGCTGGAAGCTCTTGCGGAATTCAAGGTTCCGGAGGTAGGTTTGGATGTCGAAATTGTGAAACAGTACCGTGTCGAACTTGAAGAGTTCACGCAGAAACAGTTCCCGAACCGGAAACTGGATGAGGGCGAGTTCGGCTTCCGGGATGTTCTGGGAGTCCTCAAAGGGGTTTCGCAGGATGAAGAAGGCGATCAGGTCCAGTTCCGGAAGTGATTTGAGCTGACGGCGCAGGTGCAGCACGTCCCAGCTTGGTCGTCCGGCAATGTGCAGCACCTTGAGCTTTGGAGTGCGAACCGTGATCGGCAGGTAGGCGAGATTGTCGTGAGGATTGCTGTCAGGAGCCACCGGCAGCAGTTTCAGGGTGAGCAGGGTTTCGCTCCGCAGCACGGGCATCCACGCAAGCTCGAGCGGTGTTTTGGAGTCTCCGGCAGGAAGCTCGACGGACTTGCGGGCAAGCACGGAACGCCCGTCCATCAGCACCACATCGGTGTGCTGCGGTTCCGGGAGCGAGGCGTGAACCGTCACCTGCATCGTGAGCGGCTGGTTGACAAAGGCCACCCGTAGCGCCGTGTCGATGCGCAGTCCGGCTCCGGGTTGCGGACGAATCGGTGGAACCAGCGTGTGGATCACGAGCTTGGAGTTCTGCCACTGCTGTGCAAGCGCTTCCCAAGCTTGCGGTTGCTCGGTGTCCAATCCGTCGCTGACGAGCAGCACTTCACTGCCCGCAGGCAATCGTGCGTCGTCGTGAAAACGCTGGAGTGCGGCGATCAGCGGCGATTGCGAGGGCCAACCCGCTGGACCTGCTGTGCCCGCAAAGAGATCAAGGAAATGGAGGTCATGATCCGGAAATTTCTGCTCGATAGTGGAAACCAATGCAGTGGGCAGCCACTCGTCTGGTGAATTTCCAGTGTGGGCATCCTCCGGAAGACCGAACCACTTGGCCATGCTGGCACTGGAATCCACCAGCACATGCAGCGGTCGTGCGTTCCGGAGTTGCTGCGTGATCGTGACCTGCGCGAGCGTAAACAACAACAGGAGCAAGCCAATGCGCAGGAACAGACTGGTTTTGCGAAAGGGGTGCCGCTTCCAAAACAGCAGGGTGAGGTAGCCGAGGGACGCGAGCAGTGCCAGCCCGTAAAGTGCCTGAAAATTCGCGGGCACGGATCAAGAAAGCCCCAGCCGTTGCCCGCCATCGCCGCCACGGCAGTCGGGTGTCTGGTGCGGGGTTGCACCCGTGGCCTGCCACTGCTCTGGAGTCTGAGCGCGAATCGAGAGGGCGTGGACAGGTCCGGAAACCTCGTCGCACAGGATGCTGTACACCATCTGGTGCCGCTCCCGTAGTTTGGCTCCGGAAAATTTCTCGGAAATGACTGTGACCTTGAAATGCGACTCCGATCCCGGAGGGACGTTGTGGCGGTGGCTCTCGTTCTCCACTTCCAGAAACTCGGGCTGGAAGGCGTCTTGGAGTTTACTTTCGATGGCGTGTTGAATCTGCATGGGGCACCGAGGCTTGGGTTTCAATTCTTCAATTGTAGCACAGAAAGCCAAGCTGGCTGCAAGCAGGTTCCGCTTTGGCTCCGGAATCCTAGATTCCCAAGACCCCGAATCAGCTTTCTGTGGAATCAACCCACCTGTTGCTCTTATGAGTTGAGTCCGTGGGTCACAATGTCCAGCGGT
>CAJWCD010000003.1:0-61639 GCA_913020725.1 uncultured Pseudomonadota bacterium | reverse complement strand
GCGCTAAAGTGCTCATGCACCGCAAAGCCAACCCCTTCCGCATCCAGCGCGTTCGCGAGTTTGGAGGAGAGGTGGTGCTGGTGGACGACATCGCAGTCGCCTTCGAGGAAATGCACCGGATTTCTGAAACCGAAGGCCGCTCCATTATTCATCCTTTTGAGGGCGTCCGGACGATGCAGGGAACCGGCACTTTGGGACTGGAAATCGTGGAGCAGCTTGAGAGGTTTGACCTCCTGCTTGTTGCCGTTGGCGGGGGTGGTTTGATTTCCGGAGTGGGGGCGGCGGTCAAGCAACTGCGCCCACAGGTTCAAATCATTGGGGTAGAACCGGAAGGTGCTCAGGGCATGACGCAGAGCTTGGCACAGGGACAACCTCTGGAAAAAGTGGAGGTGAACACCATCGCCGACAGCATGGGTGCCCCCCTTCACGCTCCCCTGAGCTTCAGCGTCTGCCAGCAGGTCATTGACCAAATGGTCTGCGTCAGTGACGATGCCATCTGCGCCGCCATGGCTTGGGCCGCCGATGAACTCAAACTAGCGCTGGAGCCTGCAGGCTGTGCGGTGCTTGCCGCCCTCATGGGTCCGCTCAAGCAGGAATGCGCAGGACGTTCCGTGGCCGCCATCCTCTGCGGCAGCAACATTGACACCGAAGGCTGGGCCGCCCTCGTTGCACGGGGCCGAAAGTCGACGAACTAAACCAGTCCCAATCCCAAGAACTAACGAACGATGCCTGAGCTTGGCAACGGGATCCATAGTGGAGGGTGTTTTGGCAAGTTTCATCCAGCAGGCTTCCGGAGAGTCAGCAAATTCCCTCCAAGGATGAGGCAAACAGCGATGATGGCGGGAAGGGTCCAGACATAATCCTCAAAGACGGTGGAAAGGCCGAGAGCAACGAGGGGGAAGAGCAGGGTCGCGTAGGCAGCGCGGTCGGGGCCAATTTCTCCAACGAGGGTGAGGTAACTCCAGAAGGCGATCACAGAAGCAAACACGCTCAAGTAAAGCAGCGCGCCAACATAGAGCGGGGTGGCCATGAAGTCGAAGGGCTTTCCGGAAACGAGTGCTAGCAGCACCATTAGACCAGCCCCATAGGTCATTGCCCAAGCGTTGGAGGACAGCACCGAAATTCCAGCCTGCTGGTTGCGGGCGGAGGCGATGTTGCCGAGCGAGGCGAGCATGGTGGCCACAATGGACAGCCCAAGTCCGTACAGCCCAGTCTCGTTGGCCTCAAAGTCTTGCACCTCCGGCCAAAAGACCAGAGCAATTCCGCACAGCCCCAACCCTGCTCCCAGCAACACCCGACGATCCAACGGATGTCGAATCCAGACGGCGCCGATGAGGATGTTCCAGACGATGATCGTGGAAAAGACAACCGCAGCAAGGCCGCTGGCGATGTGGAGTTCTGCGTTGTAGAAGAGCCAGTAGTTGAGTGCGAAAAGGCTGGCCCCCTGTAGCGCAAGGAAGCAGTGGTCGCGCCGGGAGAAACGCATCGGTTGGCGCCTCACCCAGCAAAGTCCGTGCATGATCACGGCGGCGAGGATGAACCGATAGGCGACCGAAACCATAGGATCAACCACACCAAGTTGATAGATGATCGCCAGCCAGCTTGTGCCCCAGATCAGGACTGTGACTGCATAGAGCGCAACGCTCCGCATCAGATCCGGACACCTCCACTGATCTCGATGATCTCGCCCGTCACATAGTCGTTACGCAGGATGAAGAGGACGCCATCGCTGATTTCACTGGGTTCGGCAAAACGCCGCAGGGGGATGCTTTCGGTGAATTTCGTCTTCACTTCCTCGCGCAGAGACACGACCATTTCGGTGGCTGTGAATCCGGGAGCGATTGCCCCAACGCGGATGTTGTGCTGTGCGAGTTCCTTCGCCCAGAGGACGGTCATAGCAGCAACTCCAGCTTTGGCGGCGGAGTAATTGCTCTGTCCGAAGTTCCCGTGGTAGGCGATGGAGGAGATGTTGACGATGACGCCGGGCTTCTTCAGGCTGATCAATTGCGCGGCGGCTTCCCGCCCGCAGAGAAAAACGCCAGTGAGGTTGACATCAATGACGGCCTGCCACTTGTCGAGCGGGAATTTCTGAAGTTGCCCGTCCTTGACCTTGACGAGCAAGCTGTCCCGAAGCACTCCTGCGTTGTTGATGCTACCGTCGAGCGTACCGAAATCGGAAACCACTTGCGCGTAAAACCCCTCGACCTCCGCTTCTTTGGAAACATCCAGTTCGTAACTGCGTACATCTGCACCAGTACTCGCAAGCTCCTGCCGCGTTTTTTCAAGTTGTTCCGGATTGCGGTCCGCAAGGGCAAGCTTTCCACCTTGTGCAGCCACATCAACTGCGAATTGGCGTCCCAATCCTTGGGCGGCTCCAGTGACAACGATGACTTTGTCTTTGAGGTCCATTTCCTCTCTGCGATCTCTGTGGTTGAAAAGTATAGCTGTGGGACACCGCTACATGGTCATACCGCCGTCAATCATGAAGATCGCGCCAGTCGCATAAGCCGATTCATCGGCAGCGAGAAATGTTGCCGTGGCAGCAATTTCTTCCACGGTGCCGAGGCGTCCCATGGGCTGACGAGCAATGAATGCAGCCCGTACTTCTTCCGGATTCCCACCCTGTGCCGCGATGCGTTCGTCCAGTGACGGGGATTGCACTGTGCCCGGACAGATCGCGTTGCAGCGAATACCCTTGGTCACGAAATCTGCTGCGATGGCTTTGGTCAGTCCCACCACTGCTGCTTTTGAGGCTCCATAGACAAAACGGTTCGGAACGCCCTTCACAGAAACAACCGAGGCCATGTTGATGACGGAGCCACCTCCGGCTGCGATCATTGCCGGCAAGAAGGCGCGCAGCATCCGGTACATCGCTCGTACATTGAGGTCGAAGGAGAATTCCCAGTCGTCTTCGTCACAGTCGAGGATGGTGCCGTGATGCACATAGCCCGCGCAGTTGAAGAGAATATCCACCGCACCACGTTGCTTTGCAAACGCCTGAATCACCGCAGCATCTCGGACATCGAGAACGGCAGTTTGAATGGCAGGGTTTTCCTTGGCGAGCGCTTGCAGTGCGGTTTCGTTAAGGTCTGTGGCCCAGACGGTTGCGCCTTCTTCGGAAAAACGGAGGGCCGTAGCCCGTCCAATGCCTTGTGCGGCGGCGGTGATCACAGCAGTCTTGCCCTGAAGTCGTTGAGTCATGTCTGATTTGTGAAAATGCGTTGCTTATTTCGGGAGGCCCCCAAGTCAATGAGGGGGACTGAACCACCATTACGGATAAACAACATGACTGTAACACAATCTCGCACCGGGACACAAGTGCTGGTAGCTTAGCTGTTGCTTCCCCTCTCTTCCTGTTCTTGTCAGTTTGGTCGGGTTCAGGTGCACGATCACAGTTCCACCGTTGATGGTCCAGTAATAACTCAAACCGTCCCGTTTCCTGAGAGACAGAGCTGTCGATGAGTGCCAGCGACCAAAAGCCAGATTTGATCCAGAAATCCGGAGCGCATGCCTCTGAACTTGTGGAACGATTCTCCAAAGGGCTGCACAAGTTGTAAAAAAGCTCGAAATGACATCTTCGAGTCCGGAACGCTGTACCCGGCGTTGACAGGAATGCCCTCCACGAATTCAAGGTTCGAGTGTCAGATAGAGGAATACAAAACAACATTGACATTGTTGCGGCATTGTCGCCACCCCACCTGCTGACAGGTCGGCGATAGTCGGGTGCATTCTGCAATCGTCTTGCGTGTGGCATTGAAGAGAAGCTTACTGTCGATGCGATAATGCACATTGATCAAACACAAAGGGTAGGATCGTCCCCTGCTCCATCCCGGGCGCCCGAGACGAGGGTCCGCTTTTGATGACTTTGTTCGTTGCTGAGCCCCGGGCCGCTTCGTGAGGGGATCACCCGCTCCAGAACCTTGAACACCGCTGAGCGCAATTCCGGAGCGGTGTAAATGATCGGAGGCCACGAAGAGTTGGAGGAATGTCATCGCATGATTTTGGATCTAATTCCAATGAATACTATTTTCCGGACCAGCACAAATCAGCATCTGATAACAGAATAATATTGTATGAAACAGTGGTATGAAGAGTTTTTCGAAAATTACGGAATGAAATATGACAATGAAAATTTCACCCGCGGAACAACTGGAGAATGCGATTTCATAGAAAAGGAAATCAATTCTAACAAACAATCAAGCATATTGGACATTGGGTGTGGAACGGGAAGGCATTCCATCGAATTATCCAAAAGAGGATATACCGTTACTGGAATTGATTTATCAGAATCACTTCTAAAACGAGCACAAGACAAGGCATCCAAACATAACCTGCAAATTTCTTTTAAAAAATATGATGCTAGAGAGCTTCCTTTTCTAAGTGAATTTGATTTAGCCATTATGCTTTGTGAAGGCGCTTTTCCGTTAATGGAAACCGATGAGATGAATTTTAAAATTCTCAGAAATGCTTCTAACGCATTAAAACCAAAAGGAAAATTAATTTTTACAACATTAAATGGTTTGTTTCCTTTGTTTCATTCTGTTAAAGAATTTCTTGCATCATCTCCAACAGATGGAAATGCGACATACAATAATAATTCATTTGATTTAATGACATTTCGAGACCATAGCACTACACATATTGAGGATGATTTAGGTCATAAAAAAGAACTAATCTGTAACGAGAGATATTATGTCCCATCAGAAATAAATTGGTTACTGAAAACACTTAACTTTAAAACTATTGATATCTTTGGTGCAAAATTAGGCGCTTTTACAAGGAACGATAAATTAACAACCGAAGATTATGAAATGTTGGTAATCGCTGAAAAGTCATAAAACGTCAACAAATCGCTACACTTGATTGTTACTACGTTGCATTTTCTTGTCGCCGGTGAGCTTGATCATTCATCCGTATAATGGATTCCTTCGGAATCGTATGAACCCATCAGGAACCAAACAAACCGCTTGCCGTACGCTTGGATTTTGGTGTTTGACCGGATTTGTGGTGCTGGGCATGGCAGGATGCGCCCCAGAGCAACCGGGCTGGCTCCAGCGCACGACGCACGGCGATTGCACCTCAGTGCTGGGTTGTACGGTGACAGTGCGCGTGAAGGATACGCTTTTCCGGTTTTCAGCTTCGAATGTCGGGAGCCAGTTGGAAGAATCCCGCAACAATGGCGAGCAGTGGTCTGCAAGAACCACCATTCCCGGATCAAGAACCTATCGTCCGGTGCAGGCGAGTGTCATCAACCAGCGCATCCTCGTACAATCCTGCGATGTCAACGGGCATCTCAAGGTGCAACGCTTCAATCCCAAAACTCGGCGCTGGAAGCAAATTCGCTACGTCACAGGCGGTTGCTCGTCACGGGTGTAATCCGGGCCATTCGCGCTCGTAAACCGTCCCACGCCAAATCCAGCGAACTCCCCCCGGAACCCGCCACAGCGCCGCCCCTTCGAGCATGCGGGGCCAGTCCTCCACCACGAGTTGAGTTCGCCCTTCTAGGCAAAACAGCGTTGCTGAAAGCAGAGTGTCATGCGTGACCTCAGCATGCCACGTCCCCGGCTCCGGTTCAGAGTCCAAAATGCTGTTGAGCATCATCCGGACTCCCTCGGTGATGGAACGCTCACCTCCTAGCAATTCCCCTTGCAGCATCCGCTCGACCATACCGAGAGGGCCGTACTGAACCAATGCCTGCCGCGAGGCTTCCACCTCGGTGACAAAAGCCCCCGGCTCCCCAAGCATGGGGTTGAGTGTGACTTCCAACGCAGTCCCAGTTCCACTCACCAACGCATCCCCGGTCTGAATGCAACGCTTGGAGGGGCTGGAACGCACGGACACGAGACGCTTTGGAAATGAGCGTCCGAATTTTTCGGCAAGTTCAACCCCCTCTGGAGTAAGATCCACCTGCATCCCGAAAATCTTGTCTGGCAGGGGCGGGCGCAACGAGTGCCGTAGTAGCCACACCACACCCACATCCTCCGGGAGCAGGGCCAGCGTTCGCCCAAGGTCAGGCAAAATCAAAGAATTATAGTACAGTTCGCTCATGGTTCCTCTGATTATCAGAAGCAAATTGACTTGCTACACCAAGGTTTTTTCCCTAACCTGCATTCCATCCCACATCGGCATTCCACCGGAATCCGATTTCATTTGCTTGACCCCTTAACTGACCAATTCTGCACATGCGAACGCGACTGCTTGTGGGCCTGAGTGCCCTGCTGCTCCTTCTGGTTTTGTCGGGATGCGACTGGAACCGCTCTGCCAAAGCCCAACGTCAGGAATACCGCTATCGCCACGCCCAAGGTACGGCCTTCACAGCGGCCCCCAACCAACTGGTGCGGCGCACCGATTACTTCACGGAATCGCAATCCGCGATGCTGGATCAGATGCGCTAATCCGACCCCAATCCGCTTGCAGGCGGCAACGCCCGCATCCCGCCTTCACTCCAAATCAAGCTGCACTCCACGGTGCAGGCGGATTTGCCACTCCTGCTTGTATTGGCTCACAAACCCCTCAATCAAAACTGACTTTCCACGCTTCAAGCTCTCCAGTTTTTGCCAGCGCCGCTGGTTCTCAAAGGTGATCACGGGCACTCCGGAACGGATTTGATCGTGTTCCAGATAAACGAGTTTTGCGCCCTTGCGCAGCTTCCGGATTTTCTGGATTGTGCCTTCTACCCGCACGAAACGATCCTGCCATTTCGGGAGGTGAATGCTCCGCACCGGAATTTTCCTGATCCGGAACCACGGATTCTTTGCCGAATAAACCGTCTTGCCCTCGCGCCGGAGCCGCTGGAGGTAACGCTTGCGGGAATCCTGCGTGCCCCAGATGCCACGCTGACGCTCAAACGCGGTGACTTCCGCACGGGCGTAAGTCACATAATCTTCCGGAAACAAAAAGCGCGTGTCGAAATAGCTGTGTCCTTGTGCGATGAGTCCGAGGTTGACGTTGCGCCCATCCGCTTCCAACACACCGAGCAAGCGTCCGTAATTGCCCCTAGAGTAATCTGGATTCACCCACAGCCGGATTCTCCGCCCCTCCAAAACTTCCGTGAGAAACGCCTTCGCGGGTTTGCCCAGGCCCACGTCCTTGCCCTTGTGGGATTTCGAGAGTTCCGGCGTGTCCACATACAAAAGCCGGATACGCTCCCGCGTTTTGGCCAAGCGGCCATCTCCATTGAGGTCGGCGTCAAAGGTATCACCATCGATCACCCGAAACTTGCGTCCGGACAGCAACAACGCATCCCAGCCCTCTGGCAGGGCTTGTGCCCCGGCAAGAACGCCTCCACCACTCAAGATCAGCAGCAGCACGGGCAGTATCCGGGACAAGACGATTCTCCACATGCCCCCTACGCTAACGGGGACGCCCAAATTAGACAAGCATGGAAAACGCTTGCACAGACCTGTGGCTTCGCCCTACACTACCAATGTCCTTTAATATGGCTAACTACGGCATGCCCGAAAACGCACAACCCATCACCGTTGCAGTCTATGGACTGGTTGGCTTTTCCAAGTCCAAGGAACTTTCATTCCCTTCCGATGATCTCTACGTTGGCAAACTCTTCGAACACGGCCAGCGGCAGTACGAGGTGGCCACCATCATCCGCAAAAGTGACACGCAAACGATGATCAACGTCATCTGCATGTCTGCGTTCTGAGTCTTCCGTGGCCGAGTCCGGTCCCCGTCCCACCTGTTTTCTGCAAATTATTCCGGAAACGGCGGGGGTGCGTGCCGATCAGCTACTGGCCACACATCCGGAAATCCCCTCTCGCGTCACCGCCCAGCGACTGATTGCCAACGGGCATGTTCGCCTCAACGGCACCGTCCTCCTTCGTGCCTCCTGTCGTCTGCACGAAGGAGATCAGTTGACTTGGATCCTCCCGCCGCCGGAGCCACTGGAACTCGTTCCCGAATCCGGCCCTCTGGAAATCCTCCATGAAGATTCGCACCTGATCGTCCTCAACAAACCTCCCGGGCTGGTCGTACATCCGGCTCCAGGACATACCGTCGGCACCCTCGTCCATCGGCTTTTGCACCACTGTCCGGACCTCTCTGGAATCGGCGGAGTGCGCCGACCAGGCATTGTGCATCGGCTCGACAAGGACACCTCCGGAGTGCTGGTGGTTGCCAAAACCGATCAGGCACATCAGCACCTTGCTCGGCAGTTTCAGGAGCATTCAGTGAAGCGACAATATCAGGCGCTTGTCTGGGGAAAACCGAACGCGGAGCAGGGCACAGTGGACGCGCCGCTCGGTCGGCATCCGACACGCCGCAAAGACATGGCGGTCGTTGAAGACGGGCGTCGGGCCATCACCCACTGGAAGGTGCTGCGGCGTTTTACCGGAACTGCGCTGCTTGCATGTCGGCTGGAAACCGGACGCACCCACCAAATCCGCGCCCATCTCGCCAGCCTCGGTTTGCCCGTTGTCGGTGATCCGCAGTACGGACGCTCACCCCTGCGCCGACTTGGTAAACTCTCATCCCACGCCCGCGCCGCCCTTGCCGGATTCCAACGCCAAGCCCTGCACGCCGAACGGCTGGGGTTCGTCCACCCCGAAACCAGAAAACCCCTCATGTTCCGCACCCAACCTCCGGAGGATTTTCTGGAACTCCTCGCGGTACTGGAAGCTGAAGTTAAATCGGCCCCCTAAAACGTCCCGGACTGCCCTTCCTTGAGGCGGGTGCGGCCTTCGGCAAAGCCGAGGGCGCGGTAGGCGGCGTGTTTGGCGTCGTCGCAACGGTCGCACTCGCAGCCCTCGCCGTTTTGCATCAAGCCTTCCTCGGCGGAGTCGAGCAGTTCGCGCAGAGCTTCGTAGAGCAGCGGCGCGGCAGTGATGAGGTGGGCGTCCGGAGCTTGCCGTTCCTCATCAGAGGTCCGGACTTCCGTCACCAGCGTTTCCCCCGCATAAATCTGGAAGACGCCCGGAGTGCCATGAGTGTAGCGTTCTTGCCAAGGAGCAGGCGAGTGGTTCGGAAACATCTCAGCTTTGCTGTTGGAAGAGAAAGAGGCGGTAGGTCTTGAAGTGGGCGAACTGCTCGCCATTGGTGTTGCCGGAGAGGTACTTGCGGTCGGCTTGTGCAATTTTTTTCTGGAACACGCGGGAGAAGAGCGCCGAGAAGCGCGGGTAGTTGGAGGTCATGTAGTAGGCAATCGCCTCCCAGATCGGCTTGATGACCTCCTGAATGAAGTCGCGCATGATGTCGAGCGACGGGGCCGTTTCCGCCGTGATGTCCTCGTCCTTCAGCAAGGTGAAAGGTTGTGAATCCATGAACGAAAGGAAGCGGTCGATCTGGTGCCCACCGCTAACCGGACTCTTGCCGGGAACGTTGCGCTTGAAGAAATCGCAGATCAGCAGATGCCCTCCCGGATTGAGGCAGGCCAGGCTTTGGGCCAGCGCCTGCTCCAGCAACAGGTACTGGAAACTCTCGCTGAAAAGAATGAGGCCGTAACGCCGATCCGTCTGCAAATCCTCGAACTTGCACTCAAACACCTCGGCGCGATTCCCCAAACGCGCTCGTGCGTTGCGCGTGAGAGTGGGGCTGGGCGAAACGCAATCCACGGAAAATCCTTCCTCCAGCAAGCGTTCGGCGAACTTTCCGGAACCGCAACCCACGTCCAGAATGCGCTTCACGCCGTCCGGGATGTTGCGGAGCAGCAAATCGGCGTAATTCTCCTGCGCCTCCCGCACGTTCTCCGGCGCAACCGCCAACCCTTCCGGCCAGCAACCGTAGTGCAGGTAGTCGGTCTTGTAGAAATGCCGGGCGATCGCTAGGCCGATATCGAGGCCGATTTCCTTCAGCTCAACTTTGTGCTGGACCTTCATGTCGCCTTCATCGCCTGCTCATGTACTCAATCAGGTCAAGCACTCGGTTGGAGTAACCCATCTCGTTGTCGTACCACGAGACCAGTTTGAAAAAGCGGTCGCTGAGGCCGATTCCGGCTCCAGCATCGAAGATGGACGAAAAGGGAGAGCCAATGAAATCAGAGGACACGACCTCCTCGTTGGTGTAACCGAGAAAGCCGTTAAGCGAACCCTCCGCTGCCGATTCCATTGCCGCACAAATCTCGTCGTAGCTCGTCGCCTGTTCCGTGCGCACGGTGAGGTCAACCACGGAAACATTCGCCGTCGGCACTCGGAACGCCATGCCCGTGAGCTTGCCTGCGACTTCCGGGATGCAGAGTCCCACTGCCTTCGCCGCTCCTGTGGAGGCGGGAATGATGTTCTGGAAACCACCTCGGCCCCCGCGCCAGTCTTTCTTAGACGGACTATCAACGGTGGGTTGTGTGGCGGTGACAGCGTGTACGGTCGTCATCAAGCCCTCCTCAACACCCCAGTTGTCCAGCACCACTTTCACCACAGGGGCGAGGCAGTTGGTCGTGCAGGAGGCATTGGAAACCACATCGTCCGCGTTTGGATCATACTGCTCGTGGTTGACTCCCATCACGAGGGTTTTGATTTCCTGCGATTTCACTGGGGCAGAGATCACGACCTTCTTTGCACCCGCCTGTAAATGGCCTCCAGCGGTTTCGTGGGTTGTGAAAAGTCCGGTGGACTCAATCACGAAATCAATGTCCAGTTTGCCCCACGGGAGTTGCGCAGGGTCACGTTCGGAGAGGCATTGGATGCGTTTGCCGTTGAGGATGACTGCGTCGCCATCCGCCCGCACTTCACCTGCAAAGCCTCCGTGGGTGGAGTCGTATTTGAGCAAATACGCGAGATTGTCGGCTGGCACAAGGTCGTTGATCGCCACAAATTCAAGGTTGGGATTCTGGCTTCCGGCCCGCAGCACCATGCGGCCAATGCGGCCAAATCCGTTGATGCCAATGCGAAGAGTCATGTTGTTCCTGTGTTTGGGTTAAGCTTGAGTTGAATTTTAGACAAACTGATCGGAGGTGGCTTCGGTGAGCAACGCCTGTAGGTTTTCCCGGTATTCACGAACCACAGTCTCACGACTCGCATCCATTCCGGATTTTCCGGTGAAGACCGCACTGCCCGCGACCAAATTGGTGGCTCCGGACTGGACGGCTTGGCGGATGGTTTTGAGGTTGACCCCGCCATCAACCTGAATGGTGATGTCGAAGTTGCGTTCCTGAATCCGCCGCCGCAATTCTGCGAGCTTTGCAAACACCGCCGGAATGAAACACTGGCCTCCCCAGCCGGGATTCACCGACATCAGCAACACCATGTCCAAGTCCTCCCACACCCAATCCAACACTTCCAGCGGAGTCGCAGGGTTGAGTGCCACGGCAGGCTTCGCTCCGTGCTCCCGAATCAGCTTGAGCACGAAGTGTAGGTGCTGGGTCGCTTCCGGATGCACTGAAATGACATCCGCCCCCGCTGCCGCAAACGCCGGGATATGTCGCTCCGGCTGGGTGATCATCAGGTGCGCGTCGAACACGCATCCCTCCGGCTTGCGGAAGGACTTGATTGCCTCGGCACCGAAGGTGAGGTTGGAAACAAACACCCCGTCCATCACGTCAAGGTGAATCCAATGCGCTCCAGCTTCGTGAACACAGGCGATTTCCTCGCTCACCGAGCCAAGATCGGCGGCCAGCACTGACGGTGCGATGATCGGAATCACAGGGTTCGTTCCCGGATAACAAGTTCCTCTCCCTGAGCCAGCACAAGTCGCGTGCAGCGTTTGATGAAGAGTCCGTTTTCCACAACTCCGGGAAGGTTGTTGAGCGTCAGTTCCAAGCCAACGGCATCGGGGATCGTTCCAAAGGCGCAATCGAGAATCCAGTGCCCGTGATCGGTCACAAGGGGGGAGCCATGCTTGAGGCGGAGTTGCGGGTTCCCTCCTAGAGCGTCAATCCGACGTGCCGCCGTTTGCCACCCAAATGGAATCACCTCCACCGGAAGCGGAAAGGCGCCGAGGCGTTTCACCATTTTTGAGGAATCCACGATGATCACATGCTCCCGCGAGGCCGCCGCCACAATTTTTTCTTGCAACAACGCTGCGCCTCCGCCTTTAATGAGGTTGAGATCCGGGGCCACCTCGTCGGCACCGTCTATTGTCAGGTCAATCGCCGAAACCGTCACGAAATCAGTCAGAGCTATCCCCTCGGCTTCGGCAAGCTGACGGGTGCTTTCCGAGGTGGGAATGCCCCGGATATTTAGACCACTCCGGACACGCTCCCCCAGCTTTTTCACGGCATAGGCCGCAGTTGATCCCGTACCCAAACCGACCACCATGCCGTCTTGGACGTACTCGACCGCCCGCTCGGCGGCGAGGCGTTTTTCCGCACTCACGCTCGACCAACAGGCGGGTCGCCCATCAGGGCATCGGCCAGTTCCTCATCGTCTTCAAGGATATCCAGCACCTCGTCGGCAATCTCCTTTCCAGTGAAGCCGTAGCGCTCCATCAGTTCTCCTCCGGGCGCAGAAGCGCCATACTCGTTGATGCCAATCACATGATCTGCATACTGGTACCACGGGCGCGTTACTCCTGCTTCGACCACGACAATAAACACTGAGAGCGGCAGCACCTCGATCTGGTATTCCAAATCCTGCTGCTCGAAACGCTCAAGACACGGCATGGAGACATGCCGGACCTGCAGGTGGGTGTCCAGCAGCAGCAGACGAGCTTCCTGAACCGCTCCGCCTTCCGATCCGGTGGAAATGAGAATCACTTCCGGTTCTTCGTCACAGTCGGCAACCACATACCCTCCGCGCAGAATGTCCCCAATCTGGAAATTGCTGGGGCGTTTCAAATGTTGGATTGTCTGCCGGGTCAACAGCAGGGCTTTGGGGATTGTGGCATTGGCTGACTCCAGACAGGCGTACCATGCGGCGGCGACTTCCTGCGCGTCCGCCGGACGCCAGACTTCCAAATTCGGAATCAGGCGCAAGGCCCAGTGTTGCTCAACGGGCTGATGCGTCGGGCCATCCTCGCCAACTGCAATGGAGTCGTGCGTGAAGACAAAGGTTGTGGGCAAATGCGAAATCGCTGCGAGCCGCAGGCTGGGGCGCATGTAGTCGGCAAAGACCTCGAAGGTGGCACAGTACGGAAGCCAGCCGCCAAAGAGTGCCATGCCGTTGGTGATCGTGCCCATCGCGTGCTCGCGGATGCCAAAGTGGATATTGCGTCCCGCAAACGAAGGATCGGGCAGGTTCGCGTCGTCCATCGAGGACGGACAGATGCTCTCCGCGTTCTTGATGAGCGTCTTGGTGCTTGGTTCCAAATCCGCCGAACCTCCGGCAAAGGCGGGCACCTGCTCGGCAATCGTCTGGATCACCATTCCGGAAAGATTGCGGGTGGCGTCCTCCTTGTTTCCAAGCGTTTTGGAAAGCTCATTGAGCAAACTTTTCGGAACACTCCGATTCCAGTGCCAGTCCCACTGCTGGGCCTGGCCATGATTTTTCTTACGCCACCGCCGATACTGGTGCTGCCATGCGTTGTACTCACTCCTCCCTTCCTCGGCTCGCTGCTGAAACACTTTACGCACCTCGTCCGGAACCAAGAATTTCTCGTTCTCCGGCCAACCCACGTTGGCCTTGGCCTGCTGGATTTCCTGCTCGCCCAAGGGAGCGCCGTGTGCCGCCGGAGTGTCGGCCTTCGTTGGAGTGCCGATGCCGATGGTCGTCTTTGCAACAATCAGTGAGGGTTGCCTCGTGGCCTTGAGGGCGTTTTCGTAACATACGGCAATCGCCTCATGGTCGTGGCCGTCGCAGTGCTGAACATGCCAGCCATAGGCCTGAAAGCGTTCGCCCACATTTTCGCTCATCGAAAGCGAGGCCCGTCCGCCAATGGTGATGTCGTTGTTGTCGTACACCGCAATCAAGTTGCCCAGCCCCAAGTGTCCTGCAAACGAAGCGGCTTCCGCAGTAAGCCCCTCCTGAAGATCACCATCGCTGCAAAACATGAAAATCCGGGACGTGATCAGCGCTTGCTCTGCCGTGTTGAATCGTGCTGCCAACATCTTCGCAGCGAGTGCCATGCCGACGGAATTTCCGAAGCCCGCGCCGAGCGGCCCCGTTGTGCATTCCACCCCCGGAGTGCGTCCAACCTCCGGATGCCCCGGAGTGCGGCTTTCCCACTGCCGGAACTGCGTGATCTCGTCCAGCGACAAATCGTAGCCTGCCAAATGCAGCATCGCATACTGGAGCATCGAAGCGTGCCCGATCGAAAGCACAAAACGGTCGCGGTCCGGCCAATCCGGAACCTCCGGATTGTAGCGCAGAAAGCGTGTCCAAAGGACCAACGCAAGATCCGCTAGGGCCATCGGGGTTCCGGGGTGTCCGCTGTTGGCTTGTTGCACGGCATCGGCAGCAAGGAAGCGGATGGTGTGAACACAACGCTGAGCGAGGTCGGGAGCAGGAGTCATGAAGTTTCGGAAAGTAGAGTGGAGTTGCGAAGTTGATCGAACACTTCGGGGAGTTTGGGTTTGCCCAAGGCGTCAATAACGGTTCCCGTGATGCGGGCACGGGTCACGATCTGACGATCCACATCGCGGATGATTTCCTGGAAGAACACGAAGCGAATCCGGGTCAATGCTTCCACGGTCAAGGTTACGTCAAAAGCGTCACCGCTTTTGAGGGGGGCACGATACTCGATTTCCGCACGGGAAACCACTGGACTGAAACCTTGCTCGTGAAGATCGGTCAGGGAGACCCCCCGTGACTCAAGGAAGGCGTGGCGGGTGTGTTCCAAATAGTTCTGGTACACCGCGTTGTTCACCACGCCAAAGCGATCCAGTTCGTAGTCCCGGACACTGAGAGACAGCAAGAAGCACGAAGGTGCGTCCGACCGAAGTCTCGGCATGGTCCGGACGTACTGCTGAAATCAGACGGTCTCAGCCGTGGTTTCCACCGCTCCGGGATCAGCCACAACCATCTCCACAACCGCTTTGGCTTCGGCGGTCCGTGTGGCTTCGGCTTCTTTGCGTGCGGCTTCGGCTGCTTTGGCCCGTGCTGCTTTAGCTTCCAGTGCCGCTTGTGCTGCTGCTTTAGCCTCGGTGGCTCGCTTGAGGGCTTCCGGGTCAATCGCGCCGTTGAGTTCGTAGGCCAATCCTCGGAACTCGCTGAAGCCCGTGCCTGCCGGGATCAAACGCCCCAGAATGACGTTTTCCTTGAGTCCCCGGAACGTGTCCATTTTCCCTTCCAACGCAGCATCGGTGAGGATTTTTGTCGTTTCCTGGAACGAGGCGGCGGAAATGAACGAATCCGTACTCAGCGAAGCCTTGGTGATGCCCAGCAACTTCGGCTTGGACCGCGCCGGCTGCAAGCCTTGGTTGATCAACTTCGCGTTCTCCGCCTTGATCCGCACCCGCGCAACTTCCTCCCCAACCAGGAAGGTGGAGTTGCCCGGCTCCTCAACACGCACCTGTCGGAGCATCTGGCGGACAATCGCCTCGATGTGCTTGTCGTTGATGCCCACTCCCTGCAAACGGTACACCTGCTGGACCTCGTCCACCATGTACTTCTGCAACGCCTTCGTCCCCTTCACTTCAAGAATATCGTGGGGATTTGGGGAGCCATCAATGAGCGGATCCCCGGCACGCACATACTCGCCCATGTGGACGGTGATATGACGGCCCCGAGGGATGAGGTACTCCTTCGGTTCGCCTCGACCATCTTCCGGACGGATGATGATGCGCTGCTTCTTTTTGAAGTCCATGCCGAATTCAACAATCCCGTCAATCTCGGTGATCACCGCCTGATCTTTCGGAATGCGCGCCTCGAAAAGCTCAGCCACACGGGGCAGCCCCCCGGTGATGTCCTTGTTCTTGGCAAGTTCCCGGGGAATCTTGGCGAGGATGTCTCCAGCATAAACCGGCTGCCCGTCCTCGACCACCAACTCAGCCTTGATCGGCAGGTTGAACACCGCATCTATCTCGTTCTCTCGGACGACCGTGTTCTGCTGCTCGTCACAGATGACCAACTGCGGGCGGTGTTCCTGATCGGGCGCTTCTTGAATCACCTTGCGAGACACCCCAGAGACCTCGTCCACCTGCTCCTTGAAGGTTTCGCCCTCCACAATCTCGCTGTATTTGACGAAGCCCGTCACATCCGTGAGGATCGGCACGGAGAAGGGATCCCACTCGGCAACCCGGTCGCCCTGCTCCACATGAGTTCCCGCATTGACCCGGATGATCGTACCGAGCGGTAACGGTCGTCGTTCGCGCTCCTTGCCCAACTCGTCGACAATCACGGCTTCCCCCCGACGTCCAAGCACCACCCAGTGCCCTTTCTCGTTCTTCACCTCCTTGAGTTCGTGAAATTTGAGGATCCCACTGAACTTCGCTTCCCAAGTGTTCTGTTCGGCCAAGCGGCTCGCGGTGCCTCCAATGTGGAAAGTTCGCATCGTGAGTTGTGTCCCGGGTTCCCCAATACTCTGTGCGGCAATCACTCCGACAGCATCACCCATCGAGACTAGGTGTCCACGAGCGAGGTCGCGCCCGTAGCAACGTTTGCAGACCCCATGATCCATGGCGCAGGTCAGCAGGGAGCGGACCATCACCTTTTCCACCCGAAGTTCTTCCACCAAATCCCGCTCGGCTTCGGTGATTTCAGCGCCGGCAGAAATGGCTACCTTGCCTTCCTCATCAAGGACATCCTCCTGAATCACCCGGCCCAGAATCCGATCCCCCAAGCCTTCAATGATCTCTCCGGACTCGATCAGGGAGGTCATCTCAATCCCGTCAAGCGTTCCACAGTCTTCGGTGGTGATCACGCAATCTTGCGCAACGTCCACCAGCCGCCGGGTGAGGTATCCGGAGTTTGCGGTCTTGAGCGCTGTGTCGGCGAGTCCTTTGCGGGCACCGTGGGTGGAGATGAAGTACTCCAGAACGTTCAAGCCCTCGCGAAAGTTCGCGTGGATGGGGGTTTCGATGATCTCTCCAGACGGCTTGGCCATCAACCCGCGCATTCCTGCAAGCTGCTTCATCTGCTGGTTAGACCCTCTGGCTCCGGAGTCAGCCATCATGAAGATCGAGTTCACCTTGCTGCCGCCTTCATCGTCTTTAATCTCCTGCTGCAACCCCTGTGACATGCGCTCGGCGATGCGTTCAGTGGTCCGTGCCCAGATGTCAATGACCTGATTGTAGCGTTCACCATCGGTGATCAGTCCATCTTGGTGCTGAGTATTGATTTCATTAACCTGCTCCTGTGCCTCATCGATCAACGCCTGTTTCTCAGCGGGAATCACCATGTCGTCCATGCCGATCGAGAACCCAGCCCATGTCGCGTAGCTGTAGCCGATGCGCTTGAGCTCATCCAGCATCTCCACCGCCTTGACACTCCCGGCAGTACGATAAGCCACGTCCACCAGTTCGCTCATCTGCTTCTTCTTGAGATGGCGGTTGATTAATTCGTAAGGCACCTCCTTCGGAATCACTTGTGAAAGCAGAACCCGACCCACAGTACTCTCGACCCGCTGGCCGTCCAGCCGCAGGATGATCCGGGCGTGCAAGTCCACCTTGCCATGATCGTAGGCCGCTTGGACTTCGGCTTTGCCTGTGAAAATTTTACCCTCACCCGTCACTCCGGGGCGTTCGCGGGTGATCCAGTACAACCCCAGAACCATGTCCTGTGTGGGCGTCATCACCGGTTTTCCGTTGGCCGGGGAGAGGACGTTGTTGGTGGACATCATCAGAATTTTTGCCTCCAACTGTGCCTCCACCGACAGTGGAACATGAACCGCCATCTGGTCGCCATCAAAGTCGGCGTTGAACGCCGTGCAGACCAAGGGGTGGAGTTGGACCGCTTTGCCCTCGATCAAGATCGGTTCAAATGCTTGGATGCCCAAGCGGTGCAAGGTTGGAGCGCGGTTGAGCATGATCGGATGCTCCCGAACCACATCGTCCAAGATCGACCAAACTTCCGGGAGATCCTCGTCGAGTTTCCGTTTTGCGTTCTTGATGGTGTGCACCTCATCGTGATCAATGATGCGGTGGAAAATGAACGGCTTAAACAGCTCCAGCGCCATGCGTTTGGGGAGTCCACACTGGTGGAGCTTGAGGTTTGGCCCCACGACGATCACCGTCCGTCCGGAATAATCCACGCGCTTACCAAGCAGGTTCTGGCGGAAACGCCCCTGTTTACCCTTGAGCATGTCCGAGAGCGATTTCAACGGGCGCTTGTTGGAACCGACCATCGGACGTCCGCGACGTCCGTTGTCGAAGAGAGCGTCCACTGATTCTTGCAGCATGCGCTTCTCGTTCTTGACAATGATCCCCGGTGCCCGCAGTTCGATGAGCCGCTTGAGCCGGTTGTTACGATGGATAACCCGTCGATAGAGATCGTTGAGGTCGCTCGTCGCAAAACGTCCACCCTCCAAAGGCACCAACGGGCGTAGTTCCGGAGGCAGTACTGGAAGATTCTCCAGAATCATCGCATCAACGGCGTTTCCGGAAGTCAGTAGTGCGGTAATGATTTTTAGGCGTTTGACGAGCCGCTTGCGTTTGGTTTCCGACGCGGTGTTTGCCAAGTCTGTGCGGATGTCTTTGTCCAGTTGGTCCAAGTCCAAGCGGCGTAGCAGGGTCCGAACCGCTTCGGCTCCCATGCCCAACTCCAGATCGGGGTGGAGGTCATTGAGTTCGCGGTACTCTTCTTCCTCAACCAAACTCCGGCGCTCCAAATCGGAGCTTCCGGGGCTTAGAACGACGTAGGCGTCAAAGTAGAGCACGCGCTCCAGATCCCGCAGGCTCATCTCCAGCAGCGTGGCAATGCGACTGGGCACTCCTTTGAGAAACCAGACATGCGAAATGGGTGTGGCGAGCTTGATGTTGCCCATGCGGTCACGTCGCACCTTGGACTCGATCACCTCAACCCCGCACTTCTCACAGGTGACACCCCGGTGCTTCATACGCTTGTACTTGCCGCAGATGCACTCGTAATCGTGGACTGGACCAAAGATTTTTCCGCAGAACAGACCGTCCCGTTCAGGCTTGAAGGTGCGGTAATTAATGGTTTCGGAGGTTTTCACCTCTCCGAAGGACCATTCACCCACATCGTCCGACGTGGCAATCTTGATGCGCACGGCAGAGTAATTCTTCGGGTCATCAGCAACTTCAAACAGACTTCTAAGCGACATGTTTGGCTCCTATGTGAGGGAGAGTGTCAACTAATCGTACTCCCGGCTCTCCAAGCCTGATCCTTCGGGGAGCCGGTGTTTCGTTACGCTTCGACTTCTTCCGGAGTACTCTCCGGTGCTTCGGCAACAGCGGGGACTTCCACAACTGTTTTCGTTTCCGCAGGGGCTTCCACGGATCCTCCAGTTTCCAAGTCCTCCGGCTCATCGGTTTCTTGCAGAAGTTCGATGTTGAGATAGAGACTCTTGAGTTCACTGATCAGCACCTTGAAGGATTCCGGAAGTCCGGTTTCCATCTGGTGACGGCCCTTGACGATGTTCTCGTAAATCTTGTTCCGCCCGTACACATCGTCGGACTTGACGGTGAGCAGTTCCTGAAGCGTGTGGGCGGCCCCGTAGGCTTCCAGAGCCCAGACCTCCATCTCCCCGAAACGTTGTCCGCCGAACTGCGCCTTGCCGCCAAGCGGTTGTTGCGTCACCAGCGAGTACGGCCCCGTGGAGCGGGCGTGAATCTTCTCGTCCACCAAGTGGTGCAGTTTGAGGATGTAGGCGTAGCCGACAGTCACTTTCTGAGCAAAGCGCTCACCCGTCATGCCATCGTTCAACCACACCTGCCCGGACTTGGGCAAGCTGGCCAGTGCGGCCATCCGATGGATATCCGATTCCGCAGCCCCGTCAAACACCGGAGTGGCCATCGAGACGCCCATGCGGTTTTTGCGGGCGAACTCCAGAAAGGCATCATCATCTAAACTCTTGAGATGTTCCCGAACCACCTTCGATTCGTAGATCTTGTCCAGAAACTCCCGGAGTTGTTGGATCGGTTGCTGCTCGTCCAGCAGTGCCTGAATCTGGTCGCCCAGCCCCTTGGCGACACGGCCAAGGTGGGTCTCCAGCACCTGCCCAACGTTCATCCGGGAAGGCACTCCGAGCGGATTAAGCACGATGTCGATTGGCGAACCATCTTCCATGTAGGGCATATTCTCCAACGGCTGGATGGTCGAAACCACACCCTTGTTGCCGTGACGCCCAGCCATCTTGTCGCCCACGGAGAGCTTGCGCTTGATGGCGATGTAGACCTTGATCATCCGGATCACGCCCGGAGGCAGATCGTCTCCCTTGGAGACCTTCTCGCAGCGGTCCTGATAGACGTTCTCCAGCAAGTACACCTGCTGAAGCGCGTTGTACACCAAGATCGAAACCTTGCCGTTGGTCTCAGGAACACTGACCTCAAAGTTCTTCCAACTTTCATTCAGCGGCAGGCTTTCCAGCAGTTCCTGTGTGATCTCAGTATTACGCTTGTAAAGTGTTTCACCCTGCAAGTTCACAAAATCCTTCGCCAGTTGCTGCCCTGTAGCAATCGCGAAGATGCGCTTGACGAGGTTACTCCGGACGATGCGGATTTCGTCACGATGGTCCTTCCCGTACTTGTCGAGCAGATCCCGCTCAATCTGGCGGGTGCGCTCATCGCGCTCCACACCCTCGCGGTTGAAGACCACCACATCAGTCACCACCCCTTCCATGCCCTGAGGCACACGCAGGGAGGAGTCCCGAACATCCCCAGCCTTCTCACCAAAGATCGCGCGCAGTAGTTTTTCTTCCGGGTTGAGTTGCGTCTCGCCCTTCGGAGTGATCTTTCCGATGAGAATGTCTCCCGTTCGGACCGTTGTACCAATCTGAATAATCCCGCTCTCGTCGAGGTAACTCAAAGCGTCCTCGCTGACGTTTGGAAGGTCGCGAGTGACCTCCTCCTTACCCAGCTTAGTGTCGCGGGCAACCATGTCTAGCACATCGATATGGACCGAGGTGTAGCGATCCTCGTGGAGCATGCGCTCCGAGACCATGATCGAGTCCTCGAAGTTGTAGCCGTGCCACGGCATGAACGCAATCAGCACGTTCTGACCCAGCGCCAGTTCTCCGGATTCCGTGCTGGCACCATCGGCGATCGCATCCCCTTTGCGCACATAGTCACCCTTGCGGATGATCGGACGCTGGTTGATGCAGGTGTTCTGGTTGGAGCGGCGGTACTTCGTGAGATGGTAGATGTCCACGTTCGCAGGGATGACCGTATCCTCGCTGGTGAGGTCCACATCCGCCTGAATCACGATGCGGCCTGCGTCCACGCTGTCCACCAGCCCGGAGCGCTTGGCCACCACGCAGGTTCCGGAATCAATCGCAGCCTGATGCTCCACGCCGGTCCCGACCAGCGGGGCAGTCGGACGCACCAGTGGCACCCCTTGGCGCTGCATGTTCGATCCCATCAGTGCACGGTTCGCGTCATCATGCTCCAAGAAGGGAATGAGCGATGCCGCCACCGAAACCAACTGGGTGGGAGCCACGTCAATGTAGTCCACTTCCTCGCGGGGTACTCCCAGAAATTCGCTGCCCAAGCGGCATGAGACAAATTCCTCAACCAGCCCCCCGTTCTCGTCAACTGTCGAGTTCGCTTGCGCAATCCGGAACTTGTCCTCCTCAATCGCGGAGAGGTACTCCACCTGATCTGTCAGCTGGCCGTCCTCAATCTTGCGGTAGGGTGTTTCGATGAACCCGAAATCGTTGACCCTGGCAAAGGTCGCTAGCGAGGCGATCAGGCCGATATTCGGGCCTTCCGGTGTCTCGATGGGGCAGATGCGCCCATAATGCGAGGAGTGAACATCCCGGACATCAAAACCTGCACGCTCACGAGTCAGGCCCCCCGGGCCCAAAGCACTGAGACGTCGCTTGTGCGTGATCTCGGAGAGCGGGTTCGTCTGGTCCATGAACTGCGAAAGCTGACTGCTACCAAAGAACTCGTGAATTGCCCCAGCCACCGGCTTGGCGTTTACAATGTCATGCAGCATCATCGTTTCCGTGTCCTGCAACGACATGCGCTCCTTGATCGTGCGTTCCATCCGCACCAGACCAATCCGGAACTGCGTTTCCAGCAATTCGCCAACGCTGCGCACCCGGCGGTTGCCGAGATGGTCAATATCGTCAACGAAACGCTGTGGATTCCCTTCCTTGAGTTCCAGCAGGTACTTCACGGTCAGCAGAATATCCTCATGTGTCAGGACCAACTGCTCAAGGGGGTAGTCCTGTCCCAGTTTCTTGTTGATCTTGAGGCGGCCCACTTTGGAGAGGCTATAGCGCTCTTCATTGAAGAAGAAGTTCTGAAGCATCGTCTTCGCGGCTTCCAGGGTCGGTGGATCGCCCGGTTTCATCTTTTTGTAAACCTCGATGAGCGCCTGTTCTGGGGAGGTGACCTTGTCCAACTCCATTGTTGCCCGGAGGCTCGGCCCAATCAGTTGCGGAGCCATGTGCAGCACCTCAAACTCGCGGATGCCCTGTTCCAGCAACGTGTCCAGCAGTTCCTTGGAAATGGGCGTGTTGCACTTCGCAACCAGTTGCTCGCCCTGCATAATTGTGCGGGCCAAAATACGCTCGGTCAATTCTGCATAGGTGCAGGAAACCTGCGTGACTCCAGCTTTTTCGAGCTTGGCAACCAAGCGTTTGTTGATGCGCTGGTTCGGCTTGACGAGGATCTCCCCGGATTCCGGATCAGTGATGGGGAGTTGAACCCGCTGATCCAGCATGAGTGCCGAGTTGAAGGCGCGCTGGAAGGTCATGGATTCAAGCACATCCCCAGACTGCGCGTCCCCCAGATTGATGGTTTCAAAGGAATAGAAGTATTCCAGAATCTGCTCTTCCGTCATTCCGAGTGCCATCAGCAAGACGGTCGCCGGGAACTTGCGGCGGCGGTCAATGCGCACATAGAGGAAGTCCTTGGCATCAAACTCAAAGTCCAGCCACGAACCGCGTTGTGGGATGAGCCGTGCAGAGTAAAGCACCCTTCCGCTCACGCCCTTGCCCTTGTCGTGGGTGAAGAAGGCGCCAGGACTCTTGTGCATCTGACTGACAATGACCCGCTCCGTGCCGTTGATGATGAAAGAGCCGGTCGATGTCATCAGCGGAATTTCGCCGAGGTAAATATCCTGTTCCTTGATGTCTCGGATGTGCTTGGTCTCCGAGCCTTCTTCCTTCTCCCAGATAATCAGGCGCAGGGCCACACGGACCGGGCAGGCGAAGGTCACGCCACGCACTCGGCATTCCTCCACATCATACTTGGGGTCGCCGAGGCGGTAGTGAACGTACTCCAGCGTCGAAGAGCCGCTGAAGTCGGAGATCGGGAAGATCGAGCGGAAAACCGCTTCCAGTCCCTCTTTCCCACGCTGATCCGGGGGGACATCGCGCTGAAGGAAGCGCCCGTAGGAATCCTTCTGAATCTGAAGCAGATCCGGCACGTCCAAAGGTGCAGTGATTGCGCCGAAGGATTTGCGGATGCGATGCCGGTTTTTCAACACAGACATGAGGACACCTTTGCGTTAGGGTTCAGATTCCCCGCCACATGGCAGCGGGATGCAGGTCGCGGAAAATCCGCCAGAAAATTAGGAAGCGCAAGGAGCGATGCTTCGCCCGGCGCTCCCCACAACACAAGAGAATTCCAAGGGTCAACTCCTAGAATCAAAAATTGCAAAAAGCCCAGAGCTTGATGCACGGGCGGGTGACTTCTGATAAGTTTTTCTGCACTCCAAGAGGGTGGAGGGAGGGGCAAGATCCGAGTTCTGTAGGAACAGAACCAACAGGAATGAGAAGTCTGGATGCCGTATGCATAGAGGAAGGCTAAAGTCTGCTTGGAGCAAGAGCAGCAAGAAACTCTAATAAACAGTTGAGAATACCGGAAGACAGACAGACTGTCAATCAAAAAATTTCAACGAACTCTATTTAGTTGCTGTTCAGGGGAAAACCGGGATGCAGGTTACAGAACTCCAGCGAGGAGTTTCCGGGCAGGTAGGGGTAGGGCAGGGTGTCTGGACAGTTCCGGGTGGCCAGTTGTCCGGAAACGGAACAGGTGGAACGCATGATGTGGTTGGGCGGCGGCGGCAGTTTCCTTTGAGGCAACGTGTCCAGCGCCCCGCGCATGAAGCGGTGCCAGAGCAGCGCCGGGGTGCGCCCGCCGCTTTCTCCGGGCATCGGCTGGTTGTCGTCGGTTCCCACCCAAACCCCAGCGACCAATTCTGGGGTGAACCCGACAAACCAAGCATCACGGGACGCAGTGTTTGTGCCGGTCTTGCCGCCAATTGGCCGATCCGGGTTTTCCCAGCCTGCCCGGCGTCCGGTGCCCCGCTTCACCACGTTTTCCAGCATCCAGCGCATCCGGAACGCCGTCCACTCACTCAGTACGGTTTTGGGTTCGGTTGGCTGATATTCGTAGAGCACACGTCCGGAGGTCTCCTCAATGCGGGTGATGAAGACGGGCTTGGCGTAGCGCCCGGCGTTGACGAAGGGGGCGTAGGCCGCCGTCAATTGCAGCAGCGAAACTCCGGAGCAACCCAGTGCGATACACAACCCCATTTCGCTCCGAATCGTGATCCCGTGCTTTTGCGCCTGCCGCGTGACCTGATGGATGCCAAGATCATGCAGCACCTGCACCGCGATAGTGTTGACGGAGCGCTCAAACGCCTTTGCCAGCGTCATGTAGTCCTCGTGGTACGGTTCCCCAAATTGGTTCGTCAGGGTGCGCTCTCCGCCATATTTGTCGTCCGCATTGCGCGGGGCGTATACGGTGAGTTCGCCCTCGCTGGTCTCGCCCTCAAAATACACGGGCTGGTCAAGGTAGGAAGTCTGTGGCACAAAGCTGCGCTCCAGTGCTGTTGCATAGAGCAGGGGCTTGAAGGCCGAACCGGGTTGCCGATTGGCCATCACCGCACGATCGAACTGCGAGGTCCAGTAATTCTTGCCACCCACCAACGCCCGGACCTTCCCGGTATGCGGTTCCAGACTCACAAACGCGACCTGCTCCGGGCGTTGCTGCTTCTCAAAGAACTCTTGGTAAATCACTGCTTCCGCCACACGTTGCACCTTAGGATCGAGCGTGGTGTACACTCGGAAGCCCTCACCAAAAATCTCATCGATCTTATGCCGTTTGCGCAACAAACGCACAACGTGCTGGGCAAAGTACGCGCCCAACTCTCCGGAACGCTTGGGGAGCCGCATGCGGACGGGCGAGGCCAGTGCCTTTTGCACCTCCTCTGCTGCAACCCACCCCAACTCCTGCAAGTGCGCCAGCACCAGGCGGCGGCGGTTCAGCAATTCCTGCAACGCTTTCGGAGGGAAATGCGTGGCCTTCGCCGAGAGCGAATCCGGAATCCGGAGGTAGGCCTCCGGTTTTTTGATCAGACTCGCCAGCAAAGACGCTTCGGCCAACCCCAATGCGCTGGCTTTCTGGCCAAAGTAGGTCCGTGCTGCCTGCTCGATCCCGTAGTTGCCGTGCCCAAAATAGATGGTGTTGAGGTAGTGTTCGAGGATTTGCGACTTGGAGAACTTCAACTCCAGAGAGATGGCGATTCCGGCTTCCCGGATTTTCCGGGTCAGGGTTTTTTCCGGTGTCAGCAGGGTCAGCTTGACGAGTTGCTGAGTGATCGTACTTGCTCCCTGACGCCAGCCACCTTCCAGTAAATCCGTCCACAATGCAGAGAGGATGCGCCGCGTGTCCACCCCGCGATGCTGAAAAAAACGGGTGTCCTCCGCCGCCAAAACGCTGAGTTGCAGCGGACGGCTGATCTGTTGAAGAGAAACAACCAGTCGATTTTCACCACGATGAAAAGAGTGAAACTGCTGGCCGTTTCGGTCGTAAAGGATGGTATTGGATTCAATCCCGCCGATGGCTTTGCGGAAATCGAGGATCGCCTCTTGATAAGTCAACAAAAAGGCGATGCCCAGTCCGAGCATCAACAGGATGGGAATGCCGAGGGATCCCAAGATGAGAGTCCATCCGAGACGTCTCATGCCATCCGTTCAAATTGCAGGTGAGCGCGGACCTGTGCCGCTCCACATGGGAGCGGCAGTCCCGAGGATTCCGGAAAAAAACTCCGGGAGTGCTTAATCGTCGCGGACCAGCCCAAGGATACTGAGCAGGGCGACGAAGAGGTTGAGGACGTCAAGGTAGAGCGCAAGCGTGGCGCTAACGTGTTGGTCTGTGCTGTAGTTGCGCAGAATGTTGGAGGTGTCATAGAGGATGAACCCGCTGAAGAGGAACACCACTGCACCGGAGATCATGAACTGCCCCATCGGACTTTGGAAGACCAACGCATTCAGCAGGCCACCGACAACCACGATGATCAGTCCGGTGAACAAGAACCCGGACATGAAGCTGAAGTCTTTGCGTGAGAAGACGACATAGAGCGTCAGGGCCGTGAAGATCAGCGCCGTCAGCAAGAAGGCCTCGGTGATGATGTGGCTACGTCCGGCCATCACATACATCGCCAGCACTGGCCCAAGGGTCAGTCCGGAGACGGTCGTGAAACTGAACAACGCGACCATGTTCAGACCTGGCTTCTGCGCGGCATAGGACGCAAAGAAGATGAGGCCGATCTGGGCAATGAACAGCAGGAAGATGTTCGGGGCCACCACTTGAAACAGTGGGCCTGCACCCATGTAGGCTCCGATGGCGGCCGTGAACAGCGAGGCGGCGAGTAGACCATAGACCTTCTTGAGGAAGGCCAAACGATCTTGCACAGCAACGGATGCGACTGGGACCGCTCCATACGCCAAGGTGTTTTGAGGACTCAGTTGGAACATAACCCTCCTAGAGAAGAGATTGATTGCAAGAAAAACGTGACGAACACGCACTCTAGATTCAGCATACAGGATTTGTTCTGCTGTGTAAAACACAAACCCTGCAACTGTTTGGCTCAGGTGCCGCTGTAGGCCAGATAAGACTTCAAGAATAGGACCACCCGCCCCGACACCTTGGGCCCACGCCGAAAGAAGAACTGCTGGGCGATCGTGTAGCGCTCCAGTTCAACCTTGCCGGACTCGTTGAGTTCCCCGTCTTCATCGCGGATCGCAGTGGTCCGCACCTCCTGCACCCGCACCGGTTCATCAAAATTCACGGCCTCGATATCTGGAACCAGCCGGGACGCAAGCAGGCTCAGGGGCAGATCGTAGAGGGTTTCTGCGAAGAAGAACGCCGCATAACGGGCCGCTCCGTCCACCTCCTCGTCCGAGCGTTCAACGATCCAGGCGAGCAAATCCTTGCGGAGTTGCGCCACCTCCGCCTGTGCAATTCCAGTGTCTTCAAGCAGAATTTCCTGCTGGTTCAAGTAGCGTTCCACCTTCTTGCGCAGGTACGCAAACAGCCCACCCTGCTTGAGGAAGAAGGGGTGGTTGAGGAAGTGTTTCTCGAAATCCCGGACCACCTGCCGTCCCAGTTGAATCTGATCCAGCACCTCCTTCGCATCCCCGGACAGTTTCAGGTCGACAGAAAGGCGTTCCGTAAGCAGTTTCAGTTCCTTCTGCTCGTTCGCCAACTCCCGTAACTGCTGAAGTTCTTCCGCAGTAATCAGCGGTTCCGGCGGCGACGGCTCGGTTGCAACGTGGCTGAGTTCCGTTTGCAGCGGATCCGGGCGGTCCTGAAGATAGAGGAAGGCGAGGACACAGGTGGAGGCGAAAAAGATGAGGGTGAGTAGCGGGAAAAGTACCCGTGGGTTCATGTCGCCTCCAAAGCGATGGAGAAAAGAGCGTGGGGCCTTAACGCATCCGGGCTTGGATGCGCAACGGCAAAGCATTGAGCCGGATGAAGCCGATCGCGTCACGAGGATCATAGGCCCCCTGATCGGCCTCCATGGTCGCCATGTCCTCGTCGTAGAGGCTGTTCGGCGACTTACGGCCTGTCACCATACAGTTCCCCTTGTAGAGTTGCAAACGCACGGTTCCAGAAACACGATTCTGCGTCTTACGGCCCATCTCTAGCAGCACCTCCATTTCTGGGGAAAACCAGAAACCATTGTACGCCAGTTGCGCAAAGCGCGGCATCAGCGTGTCCTTGAGGTTAATGACCCCACGATCGAGGGTGATGGATTCCATCGCACGATGCGCAGTGTGCAGGATCGTCCCTCCCGGAGTTTCGTACACCCCCCGGTTTTTCATGCCGACAAAGCGCGACTCCACCATGTCAATCCGCCCAATGCCGTGGCGTCCGCCAATCTCGTTAAGCGTGGTCAGCAAAGCAGCAGGAGACAGTGCCTCACCATCGACCGCGACCGGGATTCCGGATGCAAACTCAACAAGCAGTTCCTGCGCTTCGTCCGGAGCGTTCTGCGGCGCTTGCGAGAACTCGAACATCTCTTCCAGCGGCGCCTGCCACGGGTCTTCCAGCATTCCGGATTCAAAGCTGATGTGCATGAGATTCTCATCGGAACTCCACGGCTGCTCGGTGGTGGCTTTGACCGGAATGCCGTGTTCTTTGGCGTAAGCGATCAGTTCCGTGCGTCCGGGATAGCGCTGGTAGAACTCCGGAATCTTCCACGGTGCGACAATCTCAATGTCCGGTTTGAGCGCGTAGTAGCCCAACTCAAAGCGCACCTGATCGTTGCCCTTGCTGGTGGCTCCGTGGCTGACGGCGACGGCCCCTTCGCGCACCGCGCATTCGATTTGCTTCTTGGAGATCAGGGGACGAGCGAGCGACGTGCCAAGCAGGTAAGTGCCCTCGTAGATCGCGTTCCACTGAAGCGCAGGAAAGACGTATTCCCGCACAAACTCCTCCTGCACATTTTCCACCAATACCTTGCTGGCCCCGGCGGTTGCACCCTTGCGGCGGATTTCGTCCAAATCGTCCACCTTCTGCCCCAAATCGAGGCAGAGTGCCACCACGTCGTAGCCCTGCGTGGTCAGCCAGTGCAAAATCACGGAGGTGTCCAACCCCCCGGAATAGGCGAGTACCAGTTTGCCCTTTTTCATGGAATCCTCGGAGTAGACAGGTTCAGGAGGCTTGTGAAACTTGGTAGTCTTCCGCGACCGGTTCGTAGCCGTCAAGCCGCACCACGTTCTTGGCGATCGGCCCCTTGTCTCCGACCGAGGCTTCAAACTCAACGCGCTCGTCCTTGTTAAGAAAACGGAATCCGTTTTGCTGGATCTCAGACTGGTGCACAAAGAAATCCTGTCCCCCGTCCTGTTCGATGAAACCGAATCCCTTGCTGGGGTTGAACCACTTCACAAAACCCTTCAACCTTGCTCCGGTTTCCACATCGGGGACTGAGAGGCGGGGTACGCGCTGCAACCGCGCAACGACGAGCACACTCACTAGCGCCAGTGCCGCCAGCAGGTAAAGGACCGGAGTTGAGAGCGTAAGTGCTGCGGGGCTAACCTCCTGAAAATGGATGAGGTAAAGCAGACTCAGCACCATTGCGGCAAGCCCCGCAACGATGCCCGTTACAATCGAATTTCGCATTGATCAACCTATTTGTAAAAATCATTTTTCAAAGCTCTTGTTCTGCCAACCAGCGTTCGGCATCAATTGCCGCCATGCAACCCGTTCCGGCTGCGGTCACGGCTTGCCGATAGGTGGGATCCGCCACATCCCCTGCCGCAAAGACTCCTGACACCGAGGTGAAGGTCGTTCCCGGGCGGACCTCAAGGTAGCCATTTCCGTCCATGGCAAGCTGGCCTGCAAACAACTTGGTGTTGGGCGTGTGCCCGATGGCGACGAACAGGCCGGTGAACTCATGCTCTGCCACTGCGTTCGTCTCCAGATTTTTGACCCGCACCCCCGCCATCCCGGAATCGTCTCCCAAAACCTCCTCAACGGCGGAGTTCCAGAAAAACCGGATTTTCTCATGCTTGAACGCCCGCTCTTGCATGATCCGGCTCGCCCGGAGGGTGTCCCGACGGTGAAACACTGTCACGCTGCGGCAGAGGTTGGCGAGGTAGAGGGCTTCCTCCATCGCCGTATCCCCACCACCCACGACGGCGACATCCTGATTGCGGAAGAAAAAACCATCACAGGTCGCGCACGCCGAGACGCCGCGTCCATTAAACTGCTGCTCGGACTCCAGCCCAAGCCACCGCGCCGAAGCTCCAGTGGCGATGATGAGGGTTTCACAAGTCAGCGACTCCTCATTGGACTGCTCCAGCCGAAACGGCCGCTGGGACAGATCGACGGAAACCACATCGCCATTGATAAACTTGGTGTCGAAGCGTCTGGCTTGCCCCATGAACTGGTCCATCATCTCTGGACCTTGCACTCCCTCCGGATAGCCCGGATAGTTCTCCACATCGGTGGTGATCATCAACTGCCCACCCGGTTCGTTGCCGGAAACCAACACCGGACTCAGGTTAGCCCGCGCTACGTAAATGGCAGCGGTCAACCCGGCAGGGCCGGAACCAAGAATGATCACACGGTGATGCCGAGTACCCATGTTAAAGTAAGCGCAGAAACTATGCCAACACAGCGATCTTCCTTCACACAAAAGAAAACGCCATACTGCTGAAATAAAAAGATTTTTCCAGGAAAATGGATCGTTCCAGATAGTGTCATCATCCCCGGAGGACAAAATACAATCAAGCGGAATCGGTGGCAGTTCTGTGCAATGAACTCCAAACGGTGAATCAAGCTCCCGGCTTTTCCGGCAGTGTGCTTTGCGCAATGGTTTGGTCCAGCGTCTCAAAGTCGTGGTAGCCAATCAGGTCGTACAACTCCGTCCGGGTCTGCATCCGGTTCAGCCAGCCACGAGCCTCTCCGGATTCGGCGAGATCTGCGTAAAATGCCTCCACCGCTTTCATCGCCACGCGCAGGGACGACGCGGGCCAAATCACCAGCTTGACACCAAGTTCGGCAAACTCATCGGCAGTGCGGTACGGAGTGCGTCCAAACTCAGTCATGTTCGCCAGAATCGGAACACGCAGTTCGTTGGCAAACGTCCGGAACTGCTCCGCCTCGGTGAGGGCTTCCGGAAAAATGATGTCGGCTCCAGCATCCTCGTACAGCTTCACCCGCCTCATGGCATCCTCCACACTGTCTGCCGCCGCATCGGTGCGGGCCACGATACGAAGGTGCGTTCGAGCTTTGCAGGCGGCGGCTACTTTGCGGGCCATTTCTTCTGCAGGAACGAGTCGTTTGTCGCTGAGGTGTCCACACTTTTTGGGCAGCACCTGATCCTCAAGCTGCACCGCCGCCGCGCCTGCAACTTCCAGTTCCCGGACCAGCCGCATCACGTTAAGCGCTTCACCATAACCCGTGTCAGCATCCACAATGATCGGCAGCCCTGTGGCTCGGTAAATTGAGCGCACCGCTGCGCAAAGTTCCTCCTGCGTCATCACTCCAAAATCGGGCAGACCGAGCGATGCCGAGAGTGCTGCCCCTGAGAGATAGAGGGCATTGAAACCCGCTCGCTTTGCAAGCAGCCCACAAAGCGCGTTGTGTGTTCCCGGTGTGCGGAGAATTCCCGGACGCGCCAATAATTCCGCTAACCGATCTCCGGGGTGTTTGTCCGCAACGCTGTTCCCTTCCAGCCAAGTCATTTCGAATTCACCATTCCAGAGTGTTGAGGGAAATCCCCAGCAGCGCGCGACGCTTGAGCCACGGGCTGGGACGGTAGCGAGGATCACCATAGAATGTGTGCATCGCCTCCAAAATTGCCAGAATACGCTGCGGCCCCACGAAATCCCCCAAGTCGAGCGGCCCCTGCGGATAACCGAGTCCGAGCCGGACGGCTTGGTTGATGTCCTCTGGAGTGGCGATGCGCTGCTGGGCGATGTCCGAGGCGATGTTGACGATCATCGCCACAATGCGTTGCGCCACGAATCCGGGGCTGTCTCGAACCACCGTGACCGCGCCACCGTTCTGCGCGAACAACGCATGGGCTTGATTCCGGTATTCCGAACGCAGCGTCGGTGCGCCCATCAACGTGCAGCGCTCCTTGAAGCCAAACAGCACATCCACTGCAACCGTGCGCTCCGGAGCGAGTGACTGAGCGAGTGCGGTAGTGGTGGTGTCTGCGCCAAGCGGTGTGACGAGGCACAGAGCCTCATCGGAAGGGCACTCTCCGGATTCCGGAGCCACACCGATTTTTCCGAGAAATTCCCGCACGAGTACCACACCTTCCGGATTTTCCGGGCTGACCCAAACCGATCCGCCTGTGAACTCCGGTGCAGGCGTTTCCGGAAGCGCTTCCTGCTGTCCGTCCCGATAGCGGTAAAAACCCTCGCCCACCTTGCGGCCCAGCACCCCCGCCGCAAACCGCCGTGCGGCAAGCGGTGTGGGACGAAAGCGTGGTTCCTGAAAAAACTGCCCGTAAATCTGCTCCATCACGGGCACCGAAACATCGAGACCCGTGAGATCCAGCAACTCAAACGGTCCCATCCGGAAGCCCGCCACCTCGCGCATCACACGATCCACGTCCACTGGTTCGGCGATGCTCTCCTGAAGAATGCGCAAACCCTCAGTAAACAATCCACGGCCTGCATGGTTGACGAGGAATCCGGGCGAGTCCTCCGCAATCACCGGGGTGTGCCCGAATTGCTTGGCGTAGGCAGACAGCCGCTCGATCACCGCAGCCGAAGTGCGCTGGGCGCGAACCACTTCCACCACGCGCATTAGTGGGACGGGATTGAAGAAGTGGTAGCCCGCCACCCGCTCCGGACGCTCGCACGTCGCGGCAATGCGTGTCACCGAAAGCGAACTCGTGTTCGTCGCCAGCACGCACTCCGGCGAGACCACGGATTCCAGTGTCCGGAAAAGTTGCTGCTTGATTTCCAGATTCTCGACAATCGCCTCCACCACCAAATCAGCATCGGCGCAGGCTTCCAAAGTCTCCGCCACTGTGACACGAGCAATCGCCTGTTCGGCGTCCTCGGTCGCCATGCGCCCCTTCTCGGCGGCACGGCGCAGCATCTTCTCCACAAAAGCCCAAGCCGCTTCAGCCTGTTCCGGCTGGATGTCGTAAAGCCGGACAACACTCCCGGCTTGCGTGGCAACCTGCGCAATGCCACGGCCCATAGCTCCGGCACCAATCACGATGATTTTCTCAAATTCCACACTCATGACTCACTCTCCTGTGAACTGTGGTTTGCGCTTTTCCAAGAACGCCTGCATCCCTTCCTTCTGATCGGCGGTGTCGAAGAGAAGTTGGAGCGATTTGCGTTCAAGGGTGAGTGCGGCGGAAAGCGGCAAATCCGCACCTTGCAGCACTGATTCCTTGATGAATTCCACTGCTCGTGCGGGCAATCCGGAAATCGTGCGGGCGTAGTCGAGTGCGGTCGCTTCCACGGCGTCCGGCTCCACCAGTTCGCTCACCAGCCCCCAAGCGTAGGCGGTTTCGGCATCAAACAACTCGCCACGCAACAACACCCGTAGCGCTCGGTGCTTGCCGATGAGGCGCACCAGCCGCTGAGTGCCTCCAGCTCCGGGCATGATCCCCACCTTGATTTCCGGAAGCCCGAAGGTCGCGTCGTGTCCGGCGATGAGGATATCACAGTGCAAGGCCAGTTCACAGCCGCCGCCCAGCGCATAGCCGTTGATCGCGGCAATCAGCGGTTTCCGGAACTCGGCAACCGTCTGCCAGAGGCGATCCAGCCGGAGTTGGTGCATCCCCATCGGCGATTGCTCCACCATCAGCTTGAGGTCGGCTCCAGCGGCAAATGCCTTGCGGTCTCCGGTCACGATCACCGCCCGCACATCCGGATTCTCGTCCAACGTGTTCAGGTGTTCGGCGAGTTGCTTACGCAGTGAAAGGCTGAGGGCGTTCCGGGCTTCCGGACGGTTGAGCCGCAGCACCGCGATTCCAGTTTCTGGACGCTCACACAAAACTTCGGTCATTTGATTTCTGGCACAATTTGGGGTTTAAGTGATCCATCGAAAATTGCACGCTCCGGCTCGTTTTTCAATACGGAACTCTTGATCCTCAGCAGTGGGCGGCTATGGTTTTTCAGGACAACGCATTCCCTCTCAGACGGAAAGAACCCCGACAGACCTGAGAATCCCGCTTGATCTTGCGGCCCGGATTGCCACTCCAAATTTTTCTTTGAACCGTCAGGGTTTTGCTGGCAGAGTGATGGAGAGCGCATTGTGCGGAATCTACCATTCATTTAAAACAGCAACATGATTGAAGACCCACCCCTTTTGAAAGTCCGGCGCAAATTTGCGCGTCCTGATACGAAAACCGTCGCGGCCTTCCAAGGCGTGATGACGGGTCACCTTGTGGATGCACTCGGCGGCATGGGCGCACTGGACTGGCGGATCAAGCCGCTCGCTCTGAAAAACTCCGAGTTCGTAGGCGTAGCCCTGCCCTGCTACGCTGGACCTGCCGACAACCTCGCCGTGTTTGGCGCACTGGAAGCCGCCCAGCCCGGAGATGTGCTGCTGGCCGCCAGCGAGGAACATATGGGCTGTGCCGTTGTTGGAGATTTGGTGATAGGCATGATGCGCAACCGAGGAATCACGGCTTTCGTGACTGACGGGCTAATCCGGGACATCGAAGGCATCCTCCCGGTGGGATTGCCCGTGTTTTGCCGAGGCATAACACCGAACTCTCCGGTCCGCAACGGTCCCGGAACAGTGGGGTTGCCCGTCATCCTTGGAGGCCAACAAGTCTGCGCTGGAGACCTTGTGGCCGGAGATCGTAACGGTGTGGTCGTCGTGCCTTACAACAAGATCGAGGACACCCTCAAGCAGTTGGAGCAAATCCGGAAGGCTGAAGCGGAAATGGAAGCAGCGGTGCAGGGTGGGCTAATCATTCCGGGCTTCTTTCAAACCGTCCTCGATTCAGGACGAATTCAGGAAATCAAATAACAAAAAGGAAGAACATGCCAGAACAGGAATTTGCAGACCGTGTGGCCTTGGTGACGGGAGGATCACGGGGAATCGGCAAGGCGATCTGCCTGCGCCTCGCGCAATCCGGTGCTCGTGTCGCAATCAACTACGCCACAAACGAATCTGCCGCCTTGGAGACAAAAACCCTGATTGAAGCAGACGGTGGAGAAGCTGAGATTTTTCAGGCACAGGTGGAAGCCCCGGAAGCGGTTTCTGCAATGGTGCAGGCGGTCGAGCAGCAACTCGGCCCTGTGGATTTGCTCGTCACCAGCGCAGGGGTCGTGGCGGTGGAATCTCATCCGGAGATGAAGTTCGAGGTCTGGCAACGGGTCATGCAGGTCAACCTCGACGGCACCTACTTGCCTGTGATGGCGGTCAAGGATGGCATGATCGAGCGCGGCTATGGGCGCATCGTCTGTGTCACCTCAATTGCCGGGCTGCGTCCCCGCCCGACCTTCATTGCCTACAGTTCCTCCAAGGCAGCGGTCATCGGCTTTGTGCGCAGTTGCTCGGAAGCCTTCGCCCCCGACGTGCGCATCAACGCCATCGCTCCCGGCCTGATCGAGACCGACATGATCCAAGCCATGAGTCCGGAGCGACGGGCCTCGATGGTCGCAGAGACTCCTTTGAAACGCATTGGTCGTCCGGAGGAAATCGCCAATTACACACACTTCCTGCTCAGCGACCAAGCCAACTTCACCACGGGCCAAACGGTGGTCGCCAGCGGTGGACGGGCGATGCTGCCCTAAACACCGCTTATGTTTTGACACACTCAGTTTGAACGGGGGCTCTTACTTCAACAACCTTGAGGGCACAAGCACACTGCCTTCCATCAACCGACGCTGGGTGCGGTAGGAGGTCACTGAAACGGCAGTGAAACGACCGTTCCCTTCGTTGCAGATATTTGCCTCCACTGGCAAAACCCCGGAAGGATTGCCGATGCGCAGGGGAGCGCAGGAGGTGGCAAATTCATAGGGAATGGAACCCTCAACCCCAACCGCCGCCACCGTGCACATCGCCCCCGTCAGCGTGATCGCCCGGTGCATGCGCTCCATCGAAACGATGCGCACCGCCAAGTCGTGGGATTCCGGAGTGTAGTTGTTGCCGTCTAGTGCTGTGAACGGTGCCGCAGGTCCAACGAGCGCCACCTTCGGATTCGCAAGGTGGACGGCCTCTGTGCTTTCAGCCATGCCCATCAGCACCCCACCCTGACGACGAATCGTGTCCAGCCGTTGCAGAAGTGACGGGTCGGCTTCCAGTACCTCCGGAACTTCGGTTGCCGTGTATCCAAGGTCGCTGGCCCGCACGAAAACCACAGGGTTGGTGGCATCCACGAGGGAGACCTCGATCTCGCCCAATCCCGGCACGTCCAGTTGATCACGCACCTTTCCGCTGGGGAGCAATCCGGAAGTTGCGGCACCTCCGGGGTCTTGGTAGCCCAGCGTGATTCTCGCTCCAGTTCCGGGTACGCCGGGAATCTGGAAATCGCCCGCTTCCACGGCCTTTCCGTCCTGCACAGCAAACCTCGCGTGGAACACCTTGTTGGTGTTGGTGTTGTAAATCCGCACCCTTGCCTCTCCGTCTTCCACCTCGACCAAGCTTTCATCCACGGCAAACGGCCCCACAGACGAGGACATGTTTCCGCACATGGAACTGTAGTCCACTACAGGCCGATCCACCGCCACCTGAGCGAAGGTGTAATCCACATCAACTCCGGGACGCTGAGACGGCTCCACGATCACCACCTTGGACAACGACGACAGCCCGCCACCCAGCCCGTCGAGCTGACGTTGATTGGGGTCCGGACTCCCCAGCACGTGTAGGAACATTGCAGCGCGCTCGGCTGAAGATTCCGGTAAATCACGGGCATGAAACACGACAGCCTTGCTGGTGCCTCCACGCATGAAGACGGCAGGAATTCGTTGGGTGGACATCCGGGGATCGTGCTTCAGGCAACGAGGTAGAGTTCAGCGGCAACCAGTTTTTTACGCTTTGCAGCCACCGTAAGATTTGGCCCTCCAGCGCTCTCGCTCCAAGTCATTCCAAGCGCAACCTCCTCCAAGGTCAGGGTGCCTTGTCGCCTTCGACATAGACCTTGAACCCGTCCTCCAGCAGGCCGCGCAGGCGCGGATCATTCTTGGCTTTTGCGGTTGCGCACTGTTCGCAAGTGCAGTCAATGTGGTGGGTTTTCTGAAAACGCTTGAGTTTCAGGCGGGTGAGTTCCTTCCCCTCCTTCTGCATCTCCTTGAGCATCTTCTCAATCTGACGCAGGGCCAACGCCAGCAGTTGCTCTTGGATGCGAGGGGAGCGGGAACGCAACATGGATGTCCTTGTGACGGTTTCAACTTGACTTCAAGGCTTTCATTCTCAACACTGCAAGGGAATCGTCAAGCCTTTCGACTATCCACTGACTGACCACTTTGCAATCCCATGAAGCTTCTGGAAACTCTCCGCTCCGGTTCCATCAACGGAATCCTCGCACTCGGCCTCGTTGCCGCCGCCGTGTTTTACCTTGCCACCTTTGTGGTGGACAAGACGCAGTACGCCATCAAAATCCGACTTGGTGATCCGGTCACGGTTTACCTTGAACCCGGACTCCAGTTCAAGCTGCCCTTTGTCACGCGGGTGTACTTCGTGGACAACCGGCTACTCAACTACGATGCCGATCCGGGGTCGGTGTTCACCAAGGACAAGAAGGAGATGGTGGTGGACACCTACGCGAAATGGCTCGTGGCCGAGCCGCTCAAGTTCTACGAAACCGTTAAGAACATCGAAATGGCCCAAGCGCGGCTCGACGACATCATCTACTCGCAGACCCGTGAGGTGTTGGGGCAGTATACGCTGGTCGAAATCGTCTCTGGAAACCGCAAGGAAATCCGGGAACTTATCACGGAACGCTCCCGGGAAAATGCGCAAGCCTTTGGGATTGACGTGCAGGACGTGCGTGTGAAGCGGGCGGACCTTCCCGCCTCAAACAGCCTCGCCGTCTTCGGACGCATGGAGGCCGAGCGCACGCGGCAGGCCAAGCTCTACCGCTCTGAAGGGGAGGAGCGCGCCCTCGAAATCCGCTCCGAGGCCGACCGCGAGCGCGTCACCCTGCTCGCCAGGGCCCGGCAGGAATCCGAGAAAATCCAGGGTCGTGCCGATGCCAATGCCACGAAAATCTATGCGGACGCCTACAACCGCGATCCGGAGTTCTTTTCGTTTCTGCGTTCTCAGGATGTTTATCGCGCCTCCTTCAAGGAGGGGACCACCCTGCTCCTGAGTTCGGAACAACCTCTGTTTCGGCACATGAAACAGTGACCCTGCGTGAACACGGATGCCGCGCTCACCACACCCGCAGTCACGGTTTTAACCTAAACACCTCTTGAGCTACGCCCGCGTTCTTGATCGTCTTGAACACCGAGGCAGTTTCGAGCGCACAGCGGCTCCCCGCGATCTCAGTAAGCTGGAAGGCATCGAGACATTGCTCCGTGACCTTGGGCATCCGGAGCAGGGCTTTCAGGTTGTGCATGTCGCCGGAACCAACGGCAAGGGGCTGACCTCCACGATGCTCGCCCGAGGGCTCCAGCACGAGGGTTTCCGCACGGGTTGTTACACCTCCCCGCACCTCGCCGACATCCGGGAGCGCATCACCCTTGACGGCAAGTGGGTTTCGCAGCAAGCCTTCGCTCACAATGCCAAGGCGGTGCTGGACCTCTCCGAAAGCTACGGTGACGAACCCTACCTCTCCTACTTCGATCTGCTCACCGCCTCCGCATTGCTTACGTTTCGGGAAGCGGGTTGCCAGTGGGTGGTGCTGGAAACTGGGATTGGAGGACGAGCGGATTCCACGAACGTCACCGAGAAGACGCTCACCCTGCTCACCCGTGTTGGGCTGGATCATCAAGCCGTGCTGGGAAACACGCTGGAACAAATCGCAGTGGAAAAACTCGGCATCACCCGCCCCGGAGTTCCGCTCGTGTCCGCCGAGCAGGCCCCCGAACTCGTGCCGTGGTTGGAACGCGAATGTCAGATGCTCGGCGTACCGCTCACCTGCACCACCACACTCCCGATTTCCGAATCCAACGGCCAACTGAGCCTCCAATGGCCGGATGGGAATCCCCTCCCCCTGCCCGGAAAGGTTCCGTCCCAGCCGTGGCTGGAGTGTTTTCGGACGAGCCTGTTGGCGCTGGAGTTGTTGTTTCCGAAAGGGCCGGAAGTGGGTGCGTCACGCGCCGCCGCCATTTGGGACACGCGCCTGCCAGGACGCTTGGATCGTCGGCCAGCGATGCAACTGGGAACGCAGCGTTTTTTGGAAGTTGTCCTCGACGGCGGGCACAATCCGGACAGCCTTGAAGCACTGGCCAACCAACTTCAGCAGTGGGAAATTTCCGGATACACCCTGATTGTGGGAATGGCTTCGGACAAGCTGGTGGAGGCTGCACAAGTGCCGCTGCAAACGCTCGTCGGCCAAGCGCAACAAACGCTGGTGGTGCCCATCCAGTCGCCGCGCAGCGCGACTCCGGAAGCACTGACGCAATTTCTCGGCAAGGCCAACCTGCCCAAGGCGTCCCGCTCTTTATTTCAAAGGGGGGTCAGGGGGGATTTCGCTATTGTGGGATTCCCGGATTTGCAAGCCGCCTTGGCAAAGGCGGGGCAGCATCCGCAGCAACCGCTCGTGATCACTGGGTCGTTCTACCTCGTGGGCGAGGTACTCCGGACGCTGGAAGGGTCGTCCACCTAGAAGAAGCTATACAGCACCGAGGCACGCATCATGGCCCCGCGCATGCCTGCGGAGGTTTTCGTGGTGGTGCCGGAATTGTTATACGCACTCACAAGCTGGCCGTAGGTGCTGCTGTTGATCCCCGCCGTTCCTCCCTTGAACGGATTCTTGATGAAGCCGTTTGCTCCCATGAACAAGAACTCCAGTGAAAACCCATAGCTATTTCCGGAGGCGGCCAGTCCGATGCGCTGCATGCTCACAAACCCCGACGACGATGCGGCCATCGCGCTCTTGGTGGAGAGATGGGTGACGCTTGAAAATTCGGAATCAGCGGGATTGATGGCTCGGAACCCATAGCGGATCGTGCTTTCAACATAGGCCAACCCGAAGCCGATGTAGGGGTTGATGCCATTGGGTTGGGGTTGCCCCGTCGGGTAGGCCGTCAAGGTGGCGATATGAAAGTGGTTCGACATCCGAATCAACGGAGTCTTGTAAGTCGACAGCCGCTTGGACGAAGAACTTCGCCCGTCCAAATCGGTCAACCAGGTGTTGGTGTAGATGTAACTCGCACTCCATGACATGAACCCCAGCGGTTCGGGCATGGGCATGATGTATTCAAGCGAGAAGGTGGGGAGATAGCGGAATATCTTGCTGAGGGCACTGCTTTTGGCATCGTGTCCATCGGCGCTACTGGCGACAGAGTTGGGTGGAGGGTAAATCGTATTGAGGTCGACCATTGTCAGGCCAAAGTAACCCCGCCCGCCCTTGAAGCGACTGTTGCCGGTCATCTGGTAAAACGGGTGGTCGGTCGGTTGCTGGAAGGTGTAGGTGGCGAGTTCCAAAAAGCCGAGCCGCAGCAAGCCACCGCCTGCCGCCTGCTGCGCCCACAACTCCCCGGAGAGCAGGAGCAACAGCGCGGTCAGCGCAACAAACAGCCTTCGATGTCCTCGGCGATGAATCCGCATGGGTGGCTGGTAAAGGTCCGGATTTCCGGACTAGGATCAGGGCTGCGATGCAACGGTTTGCAGCAACCGGGACTGCGTAAAAACGTCATCCCAAGTCTGCGCCCGCGTCACTTTGGGATGCTCGAACTCGTGATTGAAGGGTCGGCTCATCAACCAGACCTCCGACTCCGGGAACGCTTCCCGAACGTTGAGGCAGTTGTCGGGATGGTCGTCCACAAACAGCACCGCTTCCCCTTCCTCCATCAGTTCCATGATCACCTCGGCCTTGGTGGGCGAGGGATGCCCTTGGTACGCAATGAACCCGCCGCAGTGCGCCGACGCAAACTGGAATCCAACGTTCCGCAGATTCCCGCAGCGCCGTTCAAGGCAGTCCGGCGGAATGTTCGTCACGAAATGCACGGGATATGCCCCAAAAGTGTCGTTGAATTGAGCGGGATTGACCAGCGGCTCCATCTGCTCGAAGTGCTGGCTTTTCAGGAAATAGCGCCAGCCTTCATGCATCTGCTCCTCCGTGAGCAGATCCTTGAAGAGCCACGAGTCCGTCTGATAGTTCTCCGGGATCTCCAGATTGAAGTAGTGACTCACGGCTTTCAGAAAACTGCCCTCAAAATCGAGCAGCACTCCATCGACATCAAAAAAACAACGGATCATGGGAATTTGGGAAAGCTTAAAGGATCGATAGTCCCAAGGTATTCAGATCAACGGGACAAAGGAAAAGCGGCCGTGGCGGCTCTGCTCCAGAGCGCCCTGCGGGTTCTTGCAAATGCGGGTCATCCAGCAACCGTGCGTTTCACCCACGGGAGCAACGAGCGTGCCTCCGGGGGCAAGTTGAGCAAGCAGAGGCTGCGGCACAACGTGAGCGGCAGCGGTGATAATGATGCGGTCGAACGGTGCGTGTTCCGGGTCGCCCTGCTTGCCGTCACCGCACAGCACCCGGACGTTGCGGACACCAGCACGCTGGAGCGCTGTCTCCGCCTGCTTTGCCAACTCATCGTGCCGCTCAACCGTAATCACCTCCTTGGCGAGACAGGCCAGCAAGGCGGCATTGTAGCCGCTTCCCGCGCCAATCTCCAACACGCGGTCTCCGGACTGCGGGTTCAGCAAATCCAGCATCAGCATCACCGTGGTGGGTTGCGAAATCGTCTGCCCTGCGCCAATTGGTAACGGATAGTCCACATATGATTCGGCCTGCATCGCCAGCGGCACGAAGTGTTCGCGGGGCACCTCCAGAAACGCCTCTAAGATCCGACGGCTGTGGATTTCCGATCCAGCAACCCAGCGGTCGTGCAACTGCTGTTTTTCCTGCGCCAGCCACTCTACCGGCAGAGACGATTTTCCACCCATCAGCTTGTGTTCGCTGTCTGCGCTTGAGCATCCAACAAGGCTTGCAGGGCTGCGTGAATTTGCGCGGCGCGGACTTCCTCGCCTGTCCGGATGCGAACGCTGCTACTTGAGCCACCCAGCTTGCGCAACGCTGCATCGACCAGTCCGGACACCTCCCCACGCACGCCCTCCTGAATACGCTGCAACCCGCCTAACAGGTGTAGGTGGATGAGATTTTCCTGATAGTTCTGGATGTCAAAGCGGAGGCTTGTCAACGCATTGCGACGCAGTTGCTCCGCCACCGCCTCTGTGAAGAAATCTACGGAATCCCCCTCGGCGATTCCCTGCCATTGACGGAGTTGCCGCGACATCAGCGTCTTGCCCCATAAGAACACTCCTTGCAAACGTTCCGAAGCCCGGAAATCGAGGGTGGTGGTGAAGGACACCAAAGGCTGGTCCGGAAAGCGTGTCAATGCGGCCAACCGCAAACTTGGCCCTTCCGCAAATCCGTCCTCGTCCCGACGGCTCTGAAGTTCCCGAAGCATCACGAGGAAAGGCATCGAGAGTTTGCGCGTGTCCTCCAGTAGCCGCACCTCCAGTTTGCGGATTTCGCGCAGCAGATCAGCGTTCAGTTCCTCCGTGACAAAACGCAGCAGCCGCTGCCGTAAATCCTGATACCAAAGCGCCATCTGCGGACCCAACACCACGTCCTTGGGGTCCACTCTACGGCTTTCCGTCGGCAAGCGATAATCCTGCACAAAATCCTCCAAGCATCCGGAAAGCGCCAAAGGCGGTTCGTCAAAAAGCTGCCGAACCTGCCTGCGGATACCCTCCTGCCAGAGGGTCAGCACCCCCGCAAATGCGGCATCCAGCGCGTTGGGCAACTGCTGAATCGCCAGCTCGCGTTCCTTGGAAAAATCTACAGTGACCGCTTCCGAGGACTCTCCTTCCGGCTGCACCAGCCCTCCTAACCCCTGCACCAGCCGCATCCAGCGTTCGGTTTCAATCGCTTGCAAATCGGCGAGTTCCTGCTGTTCCGCCATCTGCCGTATGCGCACTTGCAACACGGACCACTGCGCCTCGTGATCCAGAATCAGCGGTGAGGTTTTTTGCCAGAGGTCCACCCGCAAACGCTCGGCCTCAGTGTCGGTCCCGGATTCCCGACTCAGGAGTTCCAACAGCGCAGACACGGCCAGCGGTTCGGACGGCGCGACCCACGGCAGTAGCTGCTCCCGGATTTGCGCCAAAACGCGGTCCCGATCCTCCAGCGAGTCGTGTTCGCTGAGGTCGAGGTTGACCACAAACAACGTCCGCGACAACAACTCCAGCCGCCGCAGCGTTTCCAACAACCGGAGGTCGGATTCCCGGATGCCCGTCCGCGAACTGATCACATAGACCACTCCCGCGCAGCCCGCCAAGTATTCCTGAATGCGGGCGAAGTGCAGGGGGTTTGGGGAATCACTGCCCTGACAATCGGCGAGTTCCAGTTGCGGATGCGGCAGGCTGGGCACCTGAAGTAGCACGTCCTCCAAGTAGACCGCGAGGTGGTCTTGTGTCACCCACTCGCGGTGTCCGGAAAGTTCACTACTCTTGAACGTGACCGTCGCACCGTCCTTTTTCAGGTGCGGTTTCGCCGACTCGTAGCCCTCCAGAAAGGCTTGCAGCCGCCGCAGGTTTTCACGCAACCCGGAAGCTCCCACGCGCCGCAGCACCTCCGGATGATCCACCAGCACCTGCAAGGCTTTGCGGTCCCGCGCCCGGCTCAACGCCAAGTCCCCCAGCAGTGACTGTCCGGAAATCTGCGCCAGCCACTCTGCGGCTTGCCGCACCTCCGCGTGAACCTGCGTCCGGGGTTTGATCCGCAATTTTGCCTCGGCGCGTTTGCCCCAACGCACCCGCGTCAATGCCGCCGTCAACACTCCCGCACCACGCCGCAGCATGTCCTCATGCAGCAATGCGTTGACGAGGGTGGACTTTCCGGATTTCACGGTTCCCGCCACCGCAATGCACACCACGGCCTCAGAGAGCCGCTGCTCCATTGCCCCCAACTCGACCTGCCACGGTTTTAGTGACGTTGACGGCTCCAGTACCTGCGCCAACTCATCGAGCAGGCGGCGGGTTTCGTCAAACGGAAGTGTCTGGGTGTCTGGCATGGGAGTCAAATCGCAGATTGCCCCTCGCGGTCACAAAAAACACACGAGTGCAGTCTGTCACGATACTGAAGGTCTGCGGCCAAAGGGAAGTCAATTGGTGCCGAAGACAGGTTCAAAAACAAAAACTGACGCGCCCCACAATCGAGCACATCGGCTTCCTGAAGCCAGATTGTTGTGACAACGACCCAGTTCCGGGCGGAACGGCTACCAGTGCTTTGGTTGGAATTGCTTGTCGTTGAGCAGTTGGACGGTTTCTCCAGTTTGGACAATCACAAACAATCCCTGCCGATAGGCGAACTTGTCGGACTCTTCAGAGATCACCAGACCCGCTACCGCACCGATGAGGCGGTTGTTGGCGTTGCGGAGAAAGAAGCGTTTGAAGTTCTCCATCCGGTAGAGGTGATCCCGCACATCATCCACCGTCAGCTTGCTCTTGACCTCGACCACCACCTCATCCCCGTTGATGCCAGCCAGATCAACCTCCATCGTCTCCTCGCCCGCGCGCCGGGACTGGAAGGTACTGCGCGGTTTGCCCAAGCGGGATGCCCCGCTCGTTGAAGAGCCGCATCAGCCCCGGACGCACCAAGCCTTCGACGAAATCACCGATCCGGTTGCCCAAGCGTCCAATGATGGCATTGGTCTTCTCGTACTGCTCCTGCATCCGTTTTTCAAAACGCTCATCGGCTTTCCTCCACTCGAGTTCACGCTTTTCTTCCGCTGAAAACCGTTCTCTCGAAAAACAGATAGTCCCCCTCTGGAGTGTTGTTCCTCTGAAAAATCGGGGAAAATAACTGAAAACCGGGGGAAACGCACCGGGAAACGCCGTCTTTTTGCAAAATCCCAACACTTGACAGGGTGAATTGTGCTGAGGACAGGCGCCAACACTCCAGAGGGGAACTATCCAAAATTTGGTAGGGGATTTTGAAAAAAATTCAGTTGCCGGAGCCGATTTTTCTAGAATTCCGGAAAACTCATGGGGAAAATCCGCTCAAGGATGCCCGCAGGACCGGGATGATTTGTCGGGTCCGTAGCAAGAAACCGCCCCGCAGATTGGGAGTCCGCGCCTGGTTTCCAAGTCCTCTGGAGTGAGAATTGGTTTGACTGCTTTAGAGAGGCAGGTTATAAAGTTTAGTTTGCTTTCTGAACCTCAGCCTGTTCACTGGCCATGTCCGCACCAGCACTTCAAGCCCGTCTCCGCAAGGTAACCGGCAAGACCGACAATCAACGGCTCCGTCGTCTCCAAAAAATCCCTGCTGCCTTCAATGGCCTGAGCGGGGTGCTGCACTTGGAGATGGACGAGGAACCCACCCGACACGCCTTGGAAAAACTGACCGGCACCCACGAATTGGTGCCACTGAGTGTCCTCAACGCCGACTCTGACAAGGAGGAATGGAACGGCAAAGTGATGCTCAAGGAGGTTCAGAAGCACTCCTACAAGCACCTCCTCATCCACCTCGACTTCCGGGAGTTGAACACAGAAAAACCTGTGAAGCTCCGTATTCCACTGAACGTCTTGGGCGAGGCCCCCGGAGTCCGCAAGGGCGGGGTCATGCAACTCGCTGTCCGGAATTTGGAAGTGATCTGCCTGCCGGATCAGATTCCGATGTCGGTGGACGTGGACGTTTCGGAACTGGACCTTGACACGATCCTACGCGTGGAGGAATTAATGCTTCCGGAAGGGGTGCAGTTGGCCAGCAAAGAGAATTTCGTGGTCGCCTCCATCGTTGGGCGCATGGCCCGCATGTTGACCGATGAAGAAGAGGAGGTCGCAGAAACGCCTGAAGAGGCCACTGAAGCATGAGGGTCTACCCTCCGCATCGCGTCTGAGACCTGCACATGCGCCTGATCGCCGGACTTGGCAATCCGGGGAGGGAGTACGAGAACACCCCACACAACGCTGGATTTGAGGTGGTGGATCGACTCGCTCGCCAGCTTGAGCTACCCAGCCCCCAGCATCGCTTTCAGGGGTTGATGCAACGCGGGAGTGCCGGAGCGGAGCCGTTCTTGTTGCTCAAGCCCCAGACTTACATGAACCGTAGCGGGTTTTCCGTGGCAGAATGCCTCCGTTTTTTCAAGATCGCACCGGAAAACCTTGTGGTGGTTTCCGACGATCTGGACCTGCCTCCGGGACGTGTGCGCTTGCGTACCTCCGGGAGTCACGGCGGGCACAACGGCCTGCGCTCCCTCATCGAGCAGTTGGGCACCGAGCAGTTTCGCCGGGCCCGAGTCGGCATTGGTCGCCCGCAAGGCGAACGTTCCGTGACCGGCCATGTGCTGGGGCACTGGAAGCCGGAAGATGAGTCGGCGACCCAAGCAGTCATGCCTGCGTTGCTGGAGGCACTGACGCGCTTCCTGCGTTCCGGAACTTGGTGCGACACCACGCTCGCCGCCCCTCAGCCCGTTGTGGCTGAAACAACCGCAAGCTGAGCGCGATGTCTCTTGAAGTCGGGATCGTTGGACTGCCCAACGTTGGCAAGTCCACCCTCTTCCGCGCCCTCACGAAGGTGCAAGCGGAAGTCGCGAACTACCCGTTTTGTACCATCGACCCAAATTTGGGTGTGGTGCCCGTTCGGGATGCTCGGCTAGACCGCATTGTCGAACTGGTCGAACCGGAGCGCACCGTGCCTGCGACACTTCAGATGGTGGACATCGCAGGTCTCGTCGCCGGAGCCAGCCGAGGTGAAGGACTCGGAAATCAGTTTCTTGGTCACATCCGGCAGGTGCAGGCGCTTGCGCATGTAGTGCGCTGCTTTAAGGATGACAATGTGATCCATGTCACAGGCCAGCCCGATCCGCTTGGAGACGTCGAGGTCATCCAGACCGAACTGACGCTCGCAGATTTGGAGCAAGTGGAGCGGCGTTTGGAGAAGGCCACGCGCCAGAGCAAGGTGGGCAAGGGGGACAAACTGGAACTCGCCGCCTGCGAAAAACTGCTTGCGCACCTCAACAGCGGCAAACTCGCCCGCACCGTTGAGTTGGATCAGGAGGAGTGGGGGACCGTCGGCGACCTCAACCTGCTCACGAGCAAGCCGTACTTCTATGTCGCCAACGTTTCGGAGCAAGGACTCCAGCACCCAGAACCGTTTGAGCAGCAACTCCGGCAACGGGCAGAGGCAGAAGGAGTGGAGGTCATCCCGATTTGTGCGCAAGTTGAAGCTGAGCTTGCCGAGATGGACGATGAGGACGCGCAGCTTTTCATGACTGAGTTGGGCATCGCCGAAGCCGGGCTGGTGCGGGTGATCCGCACCGGCTACAGCTTGCTCCAGCAGATCACCTTCTTCACCGCTGGCAAGCAGGAGGTGCGGGCCTGGGAAATTCGGGGGCAGACGGCAGCGCCACAGGCCGCAGGCCGCATCCACACCGATTTTGAAAAGGGCTTCATCCGCGCCGAAGTGTTCCATTTCCGGGATCTCGACGAACTCGGCACGGAAGCCAATGTGAAAGACGCCGGACGCTGGCGTCTGGAAGGGCGCGACTACATCGTGCAGGACGGTGACATCGTCCATTTTCGGTTCAACGTCTGACGCAAACAAGCACACGGACCCGAGCTTTGGCCGGGTTTTCCAAAGTCCTCCGGGAGGTCCGGAGGCAGGTCGTTCCTGTCGTGCAGGACGTCCTTTCCTTGCTCGCGTAAGCGGGCTTCATCCGCAAGGAAGAAACACGATGAGTTCCTACGAAATTATCTTTATCACCAGCGCCCGCTTCAGCGAGGAGGAGCAGAGCACGTTCCTGAAGAAGGCCGAGAGTACCCTCAAAAAAGAGAAAGCCACAGTCAAGCAGCAGTTCGTCTGGGGCCGGAGGCGACTTGCCTATCCGATTGACAATCAGGATTATGGTGTGTACCACATTTGGTACGTCGAGGGTCCTGGTTCTGCCCTCACTGAATTGGAACACCAGTTCAACCTGACCGATGATGTGTTGCGCTTCTTCTCCCTCCGGGTGAGCAACATTGAATCCGAAGCCAGCCAATTCGAGGCTCTGCTCGCTGCAAATGCGGAGCGGGCGGCAGAACGGGCTGCTGCCGAGGCCGAGCGAGCCGCCAAGTTTGCTGGCAAAGCTCGCTTCAACGAAAGAAAAGCCCAAGAAAAGTCCAGTAAGACGGCAGAAGCCAAAACTGGCGACACCTCAGAAAAAACCGAGGTGCCTCCAGAACAAGCCGAAACCAGCCCCAAGGCTGAAACAGCCGACGCTGAAACCCCTAAAACCCCGACTGAGTGAGAAGATCCATGCCAATCCTGAAAAAACGTAAACGACGAGGGGGACGACGACGCTACCGAATCCCCGTTAGCATCCTTCTCCTCCGTAAGCGCAAGTCTTGCCCTTTCAAGGAAGCGGGTGTTCAGCGCATTGACTACAAAGACGTTGATTTGCTCAAGCAGTATGTCACGGAGGGCGGCAAGATCGTCCCCAGTCGTATTTCCGGAGTGTCGGCCCCGTACCAGCGCATGCTGCGTACAGCGGTCAAGCGCGCCCGAAATTTGGCACTCTTGTCCTACACCAGCGGCTGAGGAGGACACCGTGAAACTGATTCTGACTCAAGATGTATCCAACCTTGGTGTGATCGGAGATACCATTGACGTCAAGCCCGGCTATGGCCGGAACTACCTGCTGCCGCAGGGCATGGCCCTGTTGGCGAGCGGCAAGAAGTCCAAGGAGTTGAAGCATCGGCTCCAGTATCTGGAAAAGCTGCGGGCGGGTGCCGTCGCGCAAGCTCAGGAAATTGCTGAAAAGCTTAAGGCGCTGACCTTGGAGGTCACGCGCAAGTCGGGTCCGGGCGGACGCCTTTTTGGTTCCGTGACGTACCGCGACCTGCTGGAGCTTTTTCAGGCAAACGGCTTCAAGTTCGAGCGCCGTTCGATCCTCCTGCCCGGCCCGATCCGCAACGTGGGCGCCCACTCGTTCATGGTGCGTGTTCACACGGATGTGCGGGTGGAACTCTCCGTCAAAGTGATTGGTCAGCAGGACGCCGAGCAGGCTGCTCAGGCCTTGGCTGAACAAGCCGCCGCCGAGCAGCGCGATGCTGAAGCTGGCAACGAGCCCACCCTCGAAGAGGAAGAGGCTCTGCTGGAACAGGAGTCAGAGGCAGACGCCGCCTGACTTCCTTATCGGCCCCGGTGGTGCTGCAACTGCTGGGGTGAACCGGGCACTTTGCCTCCGGACCTTCCTCCGAACCGGTTCCCATGGCCACACCTCCTCAAAGACCTAACTTCGAGGAACTCCTTCCGCACGACCGCATGGCCGAGCAGGCGGTGCTGGGGTCCGTTATTATCCGCAACGACCTGCTTGCACCCATCGCTGACCTGCTGATCGAGGAGGATTTCTTTTCGCCAGCGCATCGCCACATCTACACGGCGATGCAGGGGATGGCCGCGCAAGAAACCCCCATCGACGAACTCACTCTCGCCCGCTGGCTGACGGATCGGCAACTCTTTGACAAAACCGGGGGAGCGGATTATCTGCTCCAGCTCACCCAAAACACCCCGGTTCCGGAGAACGCCGATTACTACGCCCAGATTGTCCGCGAGAAAAGCCAACTCCGCGAAATCATCCTCACCGCTCAGGAGATTGCCAAGCGTGGACAAGAGGATGGGGCCGAGGACGTTTCCACCTTCCTCGCGGAATCCACCGAACGTCTGCGGGCCATTGACGCCCGCACCTCGCAAGCCGACTACGCCCGGCTCAAGGAGGTGCTGCTCACCAACTTCGAACACCTTGAAAAACTCTCGGAATCCCCGCAGGCGGTCACGGGTCTGCCCACCGGCTTCACGGAGTTGGACGAGTTGACCCGGGGGTTGCAACGTGGCGACCTTATCATTCTCGCCGCCCGGCCTTCAATGGGGAAGACTGCCCTCGCAGTCAATATCGCGCTTCACGGTGCGCTCCAGACCAACCAACCCATTCTGCTTTTCAGCCTCGAAATGCCCCGTGAGCACATCGCCATGCGCCTCGTGTGTAGCGAGGCCAAGGTGAACAGCCGCAGGCTCTGGGTGGGGGACTTGGAGCAGGACGACTGGGATAAGCTGCTGGAAGCGACCACCCGCATGATGGACACACCGCTGTTCATTGACGACCACTCCGGAATCTCGCCCATGCACATCCGCAAAGTTGTCCGGCAGGTGGTCCAGGAGCATGGTTCGCTGGGACTCGTCGTGGTGGACTACCTCCAACTCATGCAGTCCACCCGCCGCATTGACTCCCGCGAGCAGGAAATCTCCGAGATCTCGCGCTCGCTCAAGGCACTGGCCAAGGAGTTTTCGGTTCCGGTCCTCGCCCTCTCACAGCTCAACCGTGACCTTGAGCGCCGTGCAGACAAACGCCCGATGATGGCGGATCTCCGTGAATCCGGAGCCTTGGAACAGGATGCCGACTTGATTCTCTTTATCTACCGCGATGAGGTGTACCATGAGAACACTGAGGACAAGGGCATTGCCGAAATCCACCTCGCCAAGCACCGCAACGGTGAAACCGGAATGCGGCGGCTTGCGTTCATCGGGCAGTACACCAAGTTTGCCAACCTCGCAGTGGAGCCGGCCTGATGGCCATGTCTGCTGATCTGGAAACCTTGCAGGCTCGTTTGGGGGATGCACTGACACCGGAAGCACTGCTGCGGCAGGCGGCGGTTGCCGCGCCTCCCAACATCCCCGTGCTCTGCTTCCCGGAACTGATCCCCACCTTGCTCGAAGGTTTGCTGGAGCATGAGTGGAACCAGTTGGGCACCCGCGCTCAAAACTACCTGCGCTGGATTTCCGTCAAGGCCGAGTCCATCGATGTGCTTGCTCCCAAGGACGTTTTGCCAACAACTCGCGGATTTGAACTGCTGGCCATCCACAGCACCGGCGACAGCTTTGGCAAGATTCTCGAAAAATGCCGGAGTCTGGAAATCCCTTCAGTGTTGATCCGCTTCTCTACCCTGATCTCCGCCTTCCTGACCGTCCGGTTGTTGAAGCAGCAGATTGAACAGTACGGAGACACCGTCCCCTCGCTGCTCTTCACGCAGAACGTGGACGCCGATTACCTCAACTATCCACGTGCCCTGCGCACGGCACTGGAACTTTTTCCGGAATCACAGAGCACCTTCTGCTTTGAAGTCAACGAAGCGCTCACCGAGGATTACCTCTCAACGCTCCGGACCCTTTCTGAAGACCTGCATATCCGGCTGGTGCTCGACGACACCAACCAGATGGATGACACGGTTCAGCGGGAATTGATGGATCTCGCAGAGTGGATCAAGATCGACTATCAGGCCACGCAGGTTCTCGAACAACGCCTCCGGGAGGGTGAAGGCGGACAAATCGTCTGGCAGCTTGCACAGTACGCCCACGCCTCACGCTCCCCTGTGATCGTCTTCGAAGGGTTGGGCGAGCATGCTCCGCTCAAAACCTACCTTGCCGAATCCTGGTCTGATCCGGAAACGGTCCTCTACTATCAGAGTCGGGAGCGCGTTCCCCTGCCTCCGTGGGACCGCTATTTCGGACTGATCCAGGACCACACTCCGGAGGAGTACGGACTCTTCTTCAAGGGCCTGATCGCGGACTGAACAGTGATCTGTTCTCAGTGATCAGTTATCGGTGGTCGATTCTCAGCGATCAACAACCGACCACGACCTCCGAGAGGCGTGTCTTGTGCATATCCAGCAGACCGGGCTTTGCCCACCGAACCAATCCCTTCTTCCACGATTTTCACGCGATGTCACGCCTTCGCACTGGACTCCTCAGCCTCGGATTGCTGCTGCTTGCCCCGGCTTCGGAACTGCTCGCGCAACAAGACGACTCCGCCCCTCCCATTGCCCTCACTTACCAGTGGGAGCAGCAGTACTATGGCAAGATCAACGGTGTCGAAGCTCTGCTCTACCATCGCTCCTTCAGCCGTGCCAAACTGAGCTTCGCCGACATTGATGGAGATGGGGACGACGACCTCTTCATCGGTAAAGCAGATGGCCGTATCGCTTTTTTTCAGAACATCGGCACCTCCAGCAAGCCGGAATTCAGATTGAAGATGGAGGACTTTGCCGCCTTCCACATCGAGTTGGACGCAAACCAGCAACCCGTGCAGTTAGAGGAAGTCATTGACGTGGGCAGCAACGCCGCTCCCGAGTTGGTCGACATTGACAGTGACGGCGATTTGGACCTCTTCATCGGCTCCGGAGACGGCTCGCTGTTTCACTACGAGAATCGCGGAAACCGCATCCTGCCCCGATTGTTTCTGAAAACCCCGCTCTACATGAACCTCAAATTCCCCCGCAATCTTGTCCCGCGTTTTGCGGATGTCAACGGTGACCGGAACCCGGATCTGCTCGTGGGCACGGGTTCCGGCAAGGTGCGGCTGCTCCTCAACTCTGGAGTGACCACCCGCGCCCTCTTCTGTCCGGATCCACTACCCGGGCGTTCTTCTGATCCCAACTGCATTCACTTTCCCCAAGACATCAGCAGCATCGCACCACTCATTGATGCCTCCCCGAACTGGGTGGATTGGGATCGCGACGGGGATTTCGACATCGTGGTCGGGAAATCAAACGGACGGGTGAACTTCCTGCTCAACAAGGGCGACCGCTTCACACCACACTGGGAACGCGAATCCCAGCGTTTTCTCTACATCAACACTGGAGGACACAGCGCCCCGACCTTTTACGATCTCGACAAGGATGGCTTCCCGGAACTGTTCTTAGGCAGTTCAACTTCCCGGGTTTTCTTTTTTGAAAACCGCGAGCCACTGCTCATCGGACTGCAAGGAATCCCACAGTTGGACCTCTCAACCTTCACACTCTCCGATCCTTCGATCGTGCTACTCACACAGGCGTGTGAGCAACTCCGGGGCAATCCAGAGTGTCTCAATGTCCTTGCACCTGCCTTCGGACAACCGATCACTGTCCCCTCCCTCGAAGCCTTAAACGCCGAAATTTATCGCCCAGATGTCAGCCTCGATTCAACGCCGATCGCAATGCCGGAACAAGAGGCTGCCATCCAGCCACAATCTGAAGGAGAAGCCGAAACCCCTCCCGCGCAGGCCAACGTCAACGTGGCTGAGGGGCAGCCTCCTGCCGATCCGGAAGCCGAGATTGCGGCTGAAGACGCTCCCCCCGCTGGTCCGGAAGCCGAAGCGGCACCCGAACCCGAGGAAACCAAAGGCTTGCTCACGCGCAACCGGCTTTGGTTCCGCACCCGGAACTTTCTCAATCTCACGGAACTCGCCCCCAACGAGCGACACACGAAAATCACCTCCGGGGACTGGAACGGAGATGGCCGCGCTGATCTGCTCGTGGGCAGTGGCTCCGGACGCATCTACGCCTACGAGAACCAGAACAGTGAAACCGAGTCGAACTGGGTGCGCCGTGAGTTTCTCGCTTTCGCCCCCAACCAACGGCGGTACAGTGCCCCGACCCTTGCCGATCTTGACGGGGACGGTGATTTGGACGTGGTGGTGGGGAATCGCTCCGGACGGCTGGAATTGATCCTCAACCAAGGCGATGCCAAGCAACCCAACTGGGTCGTCACCAATGTGCATTTTTTCCAGATTGACGTGGGCAACGACAGTTTCCCCGCCCTCAGCGACCTTGACGGCGACGCAGACCTTGACCTGCTCGTGGGCAACGGCAAGGGACTCGTCATCCTCTACGAAAACAAAGGCAGCAAAACAAAGCCGCAGTTCATCCTCCGGAACACCCGCTTTGCCCGTAGCAAGACGGACGGTTATGCCGCCCCCGCACTGTTCCACTGGAACGAGGACGAGTTTGCCGACCTTGTTGTGGGACAACGTGGCGGCCTGCTTCAGCTTTACAGCCGCACTCCTCGTAAAAACGCCCCCGCTTCTTCCGGGTGGCACCTAGAATCCGACACTTGGCAGAGCCTCCGTAGTGAAAGCTACAGCACCCCGCACTTTGTGGATGTCGACAACGATAAACAAACGGACCTGCTGATGGGAGACGAAGAGGGGCATGTGCTCTTCTGGCGCAACGCCGGAGTGCAGAAAACCGAGCAGCTTCCCGAACCAGAGCCAGTGCTGGTGTCCAACACGCTGGAAGACACCGAGGAACTTCCGGAGCAAGACGAGGACGTGGCAGAACCGGTCGTGAGTGCACCCAAAACGCAGGAACCGACCCCCCCCTTGTTCACTCTCGTCACCGACCAGTTCGGAGGCATTCAAGCAGGCCGACGCACCACACCAACCTTGCTTGATCTCGACGGCGACAACGATTTTGATTTGCTGCTCGGCAACCGCATAGGCGAGTTGCTCCACCTCGTCAACGAGGGTGGGCAAGGCGCAACAATCACTTGGAGGCTGGCCACCCGCAACTTCCTCGACTACCGCAACGGACGCTACTCTGCTCCGGTCGCCGCCGATCTCGATGGAGACGACGATCCGGACCTGCTGGTGGGCAGCGCCAACGGCAGCATCCGCTATTGGGAGAACAAGGGCACCAAGCAGTTCCCGGATTTTATTGCGAACCCGGCCCCGTTCCTTGGGGTCACCGGAGGCAGCAACGCCGTCCCTGCCGTGCTGGACCTCAACAACGACGGGTACTCCGATTTGCTCGTGGGAAATTTTGAAGGAAATCTCCGACAGTTCATTCGCTTGAACGGGCAAAACGGCTTCCGCTTCAAGCTGATGCACCGGCGCTTCCTCAACCTCGATGTCGGGTTGGGCGCGGTGCCAAGCGTTGCCGATCTCAACAACGACGCCCAGCCGGATTTGGTGGTCGGCTCCGATCGGGGACAACTCATCAGCTTTGTTCCTGCCAACACGACAGAGCAATCCTCACCGTGGGGCTGGGTCAAGAACAACGAGTACTTCAAGGAACTGAAGTTACCGCTGGGGGGGTACCCCGCCTTCGCCGATCTTGATGGAGACGGGGACCTGGACATGCTGGTGGGAACCGAATCCGGCCCCCTTTCCTACTACCGCAACGACGCGCAGTAGCAAACTGCGAGGCTGACCCGATCAGTCCCAACACCGTCTAGGGTTGCTGATTCGCCTGCGCCAGCATCGCGGTGCTGGAATCCACCATGATCTGGTTGCGCGTGAACTGCATCATTTCCTCCGCCATGTCCGCATCGCGGATCACGGATTCCGAACTGATCACGTTCTCGCGGGCGATCCGCAGGTAGTTGCGGTTGCTCTCCAGCGTGTTCGCCTGAAACGCCCCCATCTCTCCCCGGAAGGCGTTGACCTCCTGCAACGCCTTGTCAATCACCCGCAGCGTGGACGGTGAGTTGTCTGGCTTTGATGAGTGTGCGGCTCACTTCATCCAAGGCAGCTTCTGCCGTCTGGATCATCGTGACACCTGTTTCCAAGTTCGCGATGGCCTGCTCCAGTCCGGAGGACTGCGCTCGCAAGCGTTCGGAAATCTGAAGGGCTGCGGGAGCATCGGCTCCACGGTTCACCTTGAGTCCGGAGGAAAGTCGCTCCAAGTTCTTGGCTTGGACCTGACTGTTCCGGACGAGGTTGCCGTGGGGGTTGATGGCGGTCGGGTTGGTGTTGATGCGTAGAGATATCATCCTCCTTGATCAAAAACAGCTGCAGTATCTTCATTGAACCTCCTGGGACGATTCAATGACCGATGCTTCACTGTTTCGATCTTCAGACTCTCCACCTCCAGTGAAAAGCCCGTTGGCCGAAGGCGTCAGTGCCTCCGGGCCAACAAACATGGGAGTTCCGATCTCCTGTTCTGTAATAGGCACCTTGTCTGAATTTCAGGTGCCAGCGGGCTGAAAGGCTCAACCCGCCAAGAGCTTATGCGTCAGCGAACCAAGTTCAGCACATTCATGTGCTGCTGATTTGCCTGCGCCAACATCGCGGTGGAGGATTCCACCATGATCTGGTTGCGCGTGAACGCAGCCATCTCCTTGGCAATGTCGGCATCCCGAATCACCGATTCTGAACTCAGCACGTTCTCATGGGCGATACGCAAATAGTTGAGGTTGCTCTCCACACTGTTGCGCTGGAAGGCCCCCATCTCGCCGCGAGCGACGGCGACTTCCTCAATCGCCCGGTCAATGACCCGCATGGAATCCTGCGCGCCTTGGAAGTTGCGAACGTTCACCTCGCCCAATGACCTGAACCCGGAGTCGTTCTGCATCCCACTGCCAAGCTGTGTGGCCCGCATGCTCTTCATCGAGATGCTCGCCGTCTGCCCGGCGTTGCCACCAATCTGGAACACCAGCGAGTTCTGGCTGAACGTCAGGGTGCCGACCATGGCTCCGTCATCCGGCCCCTGCTGCGTTCCGGTGTAGCGGACTTGGATGCCCTCCACCGAGCGGGAACCGTGAGCGCCCTTGAGCACCTGCCCCCGCCCGCTAGCCGCTTCGCCATTGATCGTGCCCTTCACGTCGGCGCCATTGTCCACAAGGTCGGAGATTCCGGCCTTGGTGGAGAGCACCCCCGCAGTCGAACTGGCGACTGTGAAGGTGTGTTCGTTGCCGTACTCCTTGTGCTGAAGCAAAATCGCCTGCGGGTCGCTGGCCTTGGTGGTTGAGGGGTCCGGACGCATCAATTTCAAATTGAGTCCGGCATCCTTAATCGCGGTCCCTAGGTCGTTGAGCGTCTGTTCCACCGTCCGTCCGGTCTGCGCCTGGAAATCGAGGGTACGCCCGCCCTCGGTGATGGTGATCTGCTCGCCTGCGTCAATGAGTCCCTGATTGAGTTGCTTGCCCCCGGCAACCGCCGCCTGACGTGCCGATTGCTGAATTCCCACCACATAACCGCCGGGACCAGAGGTCTGGGCGCTTGCTCCAGCTTCGAGAAACTCAAGGTTTTCTCCGGACGTCACTCCGTTGCCCGCTTTGCTACCGTCGAGCAGGTTGTTCTTCCCATACTGGGTGTTGGCGGCAATGCGGTTGATGGACGATAAGATGTTGTCCAACTCTTGCTGATCTGCTTGTAGCATGAACTCGTCATTCGTCGCCTCGTTCGCCGCATGAACCGTGATCTGTCGCGCGTTGATCAGGGCGCGACTGACTTCGTCCAGCGCGGCCTCTGCCGTCTGCATGAGCGACACGGCCATCTCCGAGTTGTCAATCGCCTGATTCAACCCGGCAGACTGCGCCCGCAGTTGTTCTGAGATCTGCAACTGGGCTGGAGCATCCGCTCCTTGGTTGATCTTAAGTCCCGAGGCGAGACGCTCCAGCGTCTTGCCCTGAGCCTCTTGATTGCGCATCACGTTGCGGTGCGCATTGAGGGATGAAACGTTAGTGTTGATTCTAGTGGACATTTCGTCCTCCTTCCGTTGAAGATTTGCCGCCCGCTGGCGGCGAGTGCTTGCAAAGCCGACACACTCCATGTGTCCAACTCTCGGCTCATTTGCTTCCTGCAAGATGAACCTCTCCGTCACCTCCGGACACTTCCCATGCGTCGCGGGTACACTGGTGCGGAGAACGCCACAAACCCACGCGGTTCATGACGTAATCTGACAATTCCCCCTCCGGGGGCACTACTGCCCAACTCATCCCTGTTGTCTGAAAAAGCTATTTTTCCAGACAACAGAGCCTAAGCCTCTGGGCTGTTCTCTCTTCCTCACATGATTCAGCTATCCAAGAACCCAGGCCTCCACCCTTCCAAGGGATTGGACGACCCCATCTTCCCTAGAACTCCATCGAGTTCCAGGGAACATACTGCCGCATCCTGCTTCAGTTCGGGCCGCTTCTGCACCTTTCCGGACAAACCCCCGCCTCAGTGTTTGGTGATGTCCAGCATCCGGTGAGAACCCAAGAGACCCCGCGCTGTGATTTTCAGCACCGTCTGGTCTCCGGCACTTTGGCCGCTGTCAAAGAACATGGATTTCCAGAAAGCTCAGCCCTCCAGAAACAAACATCCTCTCCGAGGCCGAAATCCGGCCCCGGAAAGCATGACACCACCCCGACTCCCAACTGCGGGGCTGGGGTGGTGTTAGGTTTGATCGTGCGCTCAGCCGAGCAGATTCATCACAGAGCGCGGGTTTTGGTTAGCCTGCGCCAGCATCGCAGTGGAGGATTCCACCATGATCTGGTTACGCGTGAACGCGGCCATCTCTGCAGCGATATCGGCATCACGGATCGTGGACTCGGAACTCATCACATTCTCGTGAGCGATCCGCAAGTAGCCCAGATTGCTTTCCAAGTTGTTCTTCTGGAAGGCACCCATCTCCCCGCGAGCGACCGAGACTTGTTCAATCGCCTTGTCGATCACTCGGATCGAGTCCGTGGCCCCTTGGCGACTGGTCAAGTTGGCATCGGTCAGTGACGAGAAACCGGACTCGTTATGGGCTCCGGTTCCAAGCTGTGAAGCACGCATGCTCTTCATCGAGACACTCGTCGTCTGCCCGGCGTTACCGCCGATCTGGAAGACCAGCGAGTTCTGCGCGAAGGTCAACGTCCCAGCGAATCCGCCTTCCGGTGCCTTCTCTCCGCTGTAGCGGACCATAATGCCGTCCACCGAGGAGGCACCCGGACCTCCAGTGAGCACCTGACCGCGCCCCATGGCGGACTCCCCATTCAATTCACCACCGACATCCACCCCGTTCCGCACTTCCTCAGAGATGTTTCCCTTTGCTGAGAGGACTCCGGAAGTCGAGCTTGCCACAGTGAAGTTGTGCTCGCTGCCGTACTGCTTGTGGCGCAAGTGGATCGCTTGCGGATCATTGTTGGGTGTCGTCTCCGGATTCGGACGGAGCAGGTCGAGCTTGAGTCCCGCATCCCTGATCGCAGACTCAAAATCGTTGAGGGTCTGCTCCACCGTACGCCCTGCCTCGGTTTTGAAGTTGAGCGTGCGGCCTCCCTCGGTGATCGTGATCTGCTCGCCTGCGTCAATGAGCGCCTGTGTCAGTGGCTTCCCGCCCACCTGCTCAGTGCGTGTTGCAGCAGTGGTGATCTTGATCTCGTAACCGTTCGCTCCCGAGGTCTGGGCATTCGCCCCGCCCTGCAAGAACTCGAGGTTCGTGCCGTTGATCACTCCGTTGCCCGCCTTGCTACCGTCCAGCAGGTAGTTCTTCCCGTACTGGGTGCTGGTGGCAATGCGGTTAACGTTGGCGATGATATTGTCCAGTTCCTGCTGGTCGGCTTGCAGCATGAACGGATCGTTGGTGGCCTCGTTGGCGGCGTGCACCGCAATCTGGCGGGCATTGACCAACGTCCGGGACACTTCGTCGAGGGCCGCCTCAGCGGTCTGCATCAGCGAAACCCCCATCTCGGTGTTGTCGATCGCCTGACGCAGACCTGCGGACTGCGCCCGCAACTGCTCGGAAATCTGCAACTGTGCCGGGGCGTCAACCCCACGGTTGATCTTGAGACCAGAGCCAAGCCGCTCCAGCGACTTGCTCATCGATTTGTGGTTCCCGAGAACCTGACGATGGGCGTTCAGTGACGCCACGTTGGTGTTGATTCGAGTGGACATGATATTTTCCTTCCATGAAAAATGTGCGATTCCCGCACGTGTTAGTTTCAGCGTCTGGTGATCCCACACCAGCCACTGTGGTTGTGCCCGCTCCCTGCGAGCATCCCTCGCCTCGTGCTCAGAAAACCTCCATGTTCTCTGTAAATTCACACGGGGCGAACGGTTGAACACTCTCTCGCTGCTCCAGCAACTCAAGAGTGCGCAGCATCCTGCCTTGGTGTTGTCCACGACAGGTTAAGGTCTGGCAGGTTCCCAGCCCTGCGGGTCTAGACCTGCTCCCCCGTCGCTTTGTGGGCGTGTCGGGTGGAGGGGCTAGACCTCTGGTTGAGGTTACACCGAAAATATTTGTCTTAAAAAATTTATTTTTCAGACAAATTTTCCGGCACCTTGAGTCAGGAACCTGCCTAATCTTCTTCCCCTCTTGTTACTCCCCCGTGTCTCCCGAAGCAGACACGAGGGTTATGAAGGGAGGAAGGAAGGTGTGAACAGCCTCTAGGGGCTGTTCGTTATTCTGTTTTCAAAGAGCTTATGGGGTCGGTGAAACTCACCGCAACCCTCATCATTGGAAGCACATAAACCCTGTGTTCCCAATGCCAAGGGATGCATAGCCCCCCACGCTCCGGTTAAGAAGCGTGGGGGGGTGCGTTCATGCGACTGTTCTTTAGCCGAGCAGTTGCAGCACCCGCTGCGGGTTCTGATTGGCTTGCACCAGCATCGCGGTGCTGGATTGCAACATGATCTGATTGCGGGTGTTCTGCATCATCTCATCTGCCATGTCCGCGTCCCGGATCACTGACTCCGATCCGATCACGTTCTCGCGGGCAATGCGCAAGTAGTTGAGGTTGCTCTCCAGACTGTTCGCCTGGAAGGCTCCCATCTGACCCCGGAAAGAGTTAACCTCCTCCAGCGCCTTGTCGATCACCCGGATCGAGTCCGTGGCCTTGTCCGCCTGCAGGACGTTGACGTCCTTGAGCGAGTTGAATCCGGACTCGTTCGAGACGGCCTTGCCCAAGTCCCACGAGTGGGTGCTGCGCAGCGAGATCGCCGTCATCCGCCCGTCGTTCGCACCAACCTGAAAACGCCGCGAGTTCTGGCTAACCGTCACCGTTCCGGCAAATCCGCCTGCCGGAGCTTTCTCCTCACCGTAACGAACCTGCACGCCCTCAACGCTCTCCGCGCCGTGAGCGCCCGTGAGCACCTGCCCCCGTCCGCTGGCTTCCCCACCATTGATCTCGCCTTCGAGATCGGTTCCGTTCTGAACCATTTCCGAGGTGTTCCCTTTCGCAGAGAGAACCCCGCCGGTCGAACTGGCCACGGTGAAGTTGTGTTCGCTACCGAACTGCTTGTGCCGCAGATGGACCGCTTGCGGCAGCTTCCCGTCTGTCGTCCCCGGTTCCGGACGCAGCAGTTCTAGTGCTAGTCCGGAGTCCTTGATCGCCTCTCCGAGGCGGTTCAATGTCTGCTCCACCGTCTCTCCCTCACGGGTGGTGAAGTTGGCCGTCTTGCCGCCCTTGGTGAGCGTGATCTGCTCGCCGGCGTCAATGACCGACTGGCTCAACGGCTTGGCACCGACATGCTCGGCGCGGGTTGAGGCGTGCGTGATGGTCACCTCGTAGCCATTGACACCCGAGCTTTGCGACTTCTCGGTCGCACCGATGAACTCGAGGCCCGCTCCGTTGGTCACGCCATTCGTACCTGCGCTGCCATCGAGCAGATTGATGCTGCCGAATTGCGTGTCCTTGGCGATGCGGTCCACCGTCTCCAGGATGTGGTTCACTTCCTGCTGGTCCGCTTGCAGCATGATGGGGTCGTTGACCGCTTCGTTCGCAGCGTGGACCGCGAGTTGGCGGGCATTGATGAGCGCCCGGCTGACCTCGTCGAGGGCGGCCTCGGTGGTCTGCATCAGCGAGATGCCGACCTGCGAGTTCTCAATCGCCTGATCGAGGCCTGCAGTTTGTGCCCGCAGGCGTTCTGAAACCTGAAGGGCCGCTGGGCCGTCGGCTCCACGGTTGACCTTGAGTCCGGATGAGAGACGCTCAAGGTTTTTGGCACTGACCTCGGAATTCTGGGTCAGGTTGCGGTGAGCGTTCACCGCCGTTGGGTTATTGTTGATACGAAGGGACATACATCCTCCTTGATCGAGAAAAAGGGTTGTTAAAGGACATCCTGTGTTTGCTTTTGAGCACCAAGACGTCCAGTCTCGACCTCGGAGGCCCTCCGCATCCTGCGTAGAGCCTGGCAACGACACTGGGGCACCATTGCCCGCTCCTTGCGTCGCTGCGGCCCGGAATCTCACTATTCCGGAAAAGTTCCGGGGGAATCCTCCCACCGGGAACGTTCGTATTCTGTTGTCAAAGAGCGCGGTCCCTTTTCAGGGTCCGAATCCTCCAATCTCAGGGTGTTTACCTCTGAAATACTTAGAGAGATTCATCGTTTATAATTTATCTTAAAATTATACTTTTCATGACAAATCAGA
>CAJWCD010000002.1:0-69791 GCA_913020725.1 uncultured Pseudomonadota bacterium | reverse complement strand
GGTCTGAAGCCAATAAGTTTCCTGATCTCTCTCCTCTGTTATGGTGGTGCCATTATCGGAACCATAGTCGCAGCATTTATTCTTTGGAGAATATGAAAGCAGGAACGACAATGGACATCACCCAATACCTCTCAAACAAGCTGCTTGCCCGAAAAACCGTCTGCGTGACGGGCGGGGGCAGCGGCATCAACCTTGGCATCGCCAAGAACTTCGCTGCCGTATCGCTTCCCTCGCCATGCACCCATTGGACACGGTCAATCGTCTCAAGGAACTCAAGGATGTTTTTGGGATCGGTTACTGCAACATCACCAAGTGCTGCACCGAGGTCTGTCCGGAACACATCCGCATCACCGACAATGCGATTATCCCCCTCAAGGAGCGCATCGCCGATGCCTTCTATGATCCGCTTGCTTGGATCTGGCGAGCCATCTTCGCCACCAAGGATCGCCCAGAAACACACGCATCCTGAGCAAACTCAGCAGCAAATTCGACCCAATCTTGCTAGGAAGCAGAGGGTGTTCGAAACGCAGAGCAACAAGTAAAGCTTTCTAGCAATTCCGGAAATACTGATTCATGTTCTGGGATCAATTGGAAGCTGATTACTAATGCCAAAAAGATCCTCCATTCTGGAGGTATCCCTAAGAAGTTCCCATTCATTCCTTGGTCGCCCAATGATCTGGAGACCCACAGGTAGCATATTTTTTGTAAATCCACAGGGAATACTGATGACAGGGCAGGAGGTCATGGTTACTGCAAAAGTGATGGCAAACCAGTCGATGTATGTTTCGCAGGGAATGCCGTCAATTTCAGTAACGTAGCGTTGTTCCACTGGAAAAGGAGGAATGGATGTGGTGGGACAAATCAAGTAATCATAAGTTTCGAAGAACTCCATCATGGAGTGATACAGTTTCCATCTGGTTCTTTCTGCCTCAAAGATAGCCTCGGGAGTGACGGCAAACCCCTTTTCGACATTGCCAACAATTTCTGGCGCAATCTCTTCGCGGTGTTTTTCAAGAAGAGGCCCCATCATGGTGCCCAGAAGAATAGCACGTAAAGTTTGAAAGGAGTCCAGTACTCCGCTAAAATCCGGTAATTCATCCGTCACTTCAATGCCAATTTCCTGAAGCCTCAAAGCTGATTTTTCGGTAATACTGGAAATCTCTTTTGAAACATGAACGACCCCCAAATCCTTACTGAAAGCCACCTTCTTCACCCTTCCAGAATCATTCAAGGCATCCAAGTAGGGAATTTTCGAAGTCGGAAAAGAAAAGGGATCTTCCCTTTCATGTCCCGCCTGAGCGTCGAGCATCAGAGCCACATCAGCAACGCATCGGCCCATCGGTCCTTCAACCCAGAGACTGTCGAAGGGCTGAAGCCGTTTTCCGCGAGCAACAAGCCCTGGACCAGGACGAAGCCCAACGACACCATTGAATGCTGCTGGAGTTCTCAGGCTTCCACCCAAATCGTTTCCTGTCGCAAGCCACACCATTCCGGAAGCTAGAGCTGCCGCAGAACCGCCAGAAGAACCACCAACACTTAATTTCAGATTCCAAGGATTGAGCGTGGTTCCGAATATTGGATTGAAAGTATGACCTCCGGCCCATTCCGGAACATTCGATTTTGCTATCGGAATCGCCCCGTTTTTTTCCAAATGAGCTATTGTAGTGTCTGACTTATCCGGAACATTTTCAGCATAAATCGGAGAGCCGTAGGTGGTCAGCACACCGCCGACATCGTTGTAGTCTTTCACTGCGATGGGCAATCCATACAAATGCCCGCGAGAGGAATCATCGCTTGGACGAACCATCTGCTTCGCTTGCTCCTGTGCACGATCAAAACATCTTATCGGCAGTGCGTTGATTTGCCCATCGACAGCTTCGATTCGTGAAATAGCAACCTCAAGAAGTTCTGCTGGAGTTATCTCTCCTGCTTTCAGGAGTTCAACAACTTCAGTAGCAGTTTTTTTGAAAAGTTCGGTCATCTGTAGGCGTGGGTTCAATTCGTAAGTGCAACTCAGCGTCTGGTGAAAAAGGTGAGTTGCGTTAGTGTCAGAACCTTTCAAACCAGCAAGCTTGAGGGGTCTAATGAGCGATTACAGCAGTTCAATCAAGAAGAACGATAGCAGATTGAGATTCTTTGACAAACGAGTCCAGCGGTTTTTGCATACTCAAACAACCTCTGACTTGCGAGGAGGATCGGCACCAGCGCGAGTGCAGGTGAGCGCGGCGACCTTGTTCGCGAAGCGCAGACAGATGCCCAAATCCTCATCGCCAATCCGATCCAACCCTCCGGGGTCGAGATAGTTCAGTTCCGCAAGCTTGTGAAGGATTGCGGCGTGGAAAGAATCTCCGGCACCCACGGTATCGAGAACATTGACGGAAACGGCCTCCGCGAAAACCCGCTGATTACGGGTGTAGACCCAAGCGCCTTTCTCTCCATCGGTCAAAAAGACCGCCTGTACACGCCGTGACATAATCCGGCTGATGACCTCTGAAAAGTTCTCGCCGGGATAGATCCATGCAAGGTCGGTCACACTTGCCTTGAGCAGATGAACCTGTGCAAGCCAGCCCTCGAAACGCATCCGATAGGCAGTCCGATCCGGAATTAGGTTGGGACGGATGTTCGGATCCAGAGAGATAAGTCGGTGCGGAGACTCCCGGAGCATCAGAGCCTCGAGGGTCGAGGCGGTCGGCTCCATGACGAGAGAAACTGAACCGAATTGCAGGGCACGGACAGACTCGGGTAAACAGGATGGAAGGTCCGTCAGTTTGAGGGATCGGTCTGCGGTTTCTTTGGCGTAGAAGGCGTATTCTACCTCGCCAGCCGCGGATTTCGCACTTACGAAAGCCAGCGTGGTGTCGTGATCCACGCGGCAGAGCAGGGAGCAGTTGACCCCACTTTCCTCAAGGTGCGAAACTAGGAGATTGCCGAAGAAATCCTGCGAAATTCCACTCAAGAACCCAACCGATGTACCAAGCCGTCCTAGCGCCACGGCGGTGTTGAGTGGAGAGCCTCCGGGACAGGATCGATAAGCGGTTTGAGCTTCAGAGTCCCGGAACGGCATGAAATCGATCAGGGCTTCTCCGCAACACAAAATCATCGGCTCTACACTGCTGGGGTGAAGTTGTGCCGGATTTACTCGAACGCGACCAATTCTTCGAGCAGGCGGTTCACTGCGACGGACTGTTCGACATGGGCCATGTGTCCGGTTTCCGGAAACAGGTGGACCGCGATCTCCCCCGGAAGCCCCCAAGCGTGTGCGGAGGGGATCACTTGGTCCTCGCGTCCCCAGATCACCTTCACTGGCATCGGCAATCCAGAGAGCTGTTCACGGATCTGCCAGTGCTGCACTCCATTATCATGAAGGGCCTGCGCGGTCTTCCTCAGGGCACCGAGCCTTCCCGGATCACGGCGTTGCTCCTCCAGCGAGTCCAGTAACGAAGCATTCACCCATGTCCCGCTGTAGAAAAGCCGATGCAATAAATCGGTTAGGGCTGTACGAGTTGTTGCCAAAATGAAGCCCTCGATGAAATCCCGGTTGATCTCGCGACCAAGTCCAATTGGTGCCAGCAAGGCAAGGCTCGCGAGCACCTGAGGTTGCCGCACAGCAAGCTGTAAAGCAACACCTCCGCCCAGCGAATGGCCAATGAGATGGACCCGCGCAAGGTTCTGCGCTGCAAGAAATTGCACGACGATCTCTGCATATTCCGGAATCCCCAATGGTTGAGAGGCCCCTAACGCTCCGATCCCTGAAGAATCACCGTGTCCCGGAAGGTCCAATGCCCACACCTCACGGTGCTTCGAGAGGACACCAAGGTTGTAGCGCCAAGTGTGGCGGTCGGACCCGAATCCGTGAATGAACAAAAGCGGAGTCTGCTCCGGAACCCCCTTGCGGATGTAGCGTATCCGGAGGCTTCCCAGTTCGCACCAATGTTCGGACACCGAAGATTCTGGAGCAACTGACTCCAACGCCGGGAGATTTCTGGCAGAGTTTGCGGAGTCAATCAGCTGTTCGATATCCGCGCGCGTAATACGCCCCAACGGTCCTGTGCCAGCAGCAGCCGCGAGGGAAATATCGTGCCTTTGCGCCAGACGGCGTGCGGCGGGTGATGCACGAAAACGACCCTGTGTAGGCTCGGCCACTTCCGCTGCTGCATCCGGAGTCATCGCCGTTTTCGAAATAGGCACAGCCGTCTGTAGAGTAACCGAGGCCATGCCTCTCGAATCCACACTCGGATTCGCGTCTGGAGCCAGAGAAGTTGTTTCCGGGCTGAGTGCTGCTCCCGGCGGTTCGGTACCAGAGTCCTCCACACCAAGAACCCGGGCAAGCGCGGTACCGATTTCTACTTTCGACTCCTCTGGGGCAAGGATTTCCAGTAACGATCCATCCTCAAGAGCCGGAACCTCAACCACCATCTTGTCGGTTTCCAACTCCAGCAAAACCTCGCCTCGACGGAAGGAATCCCCGGCTGACTTGAGCCAAGTGAGTACCGTGCCCTCCTCCATTGTCTCCCCCATCCGGGGAAGGGAGAGGATTTTCTCTTTCATTGTCGCAACAGCAGTTTCGCGGTTTCGACGATGCGCTCGACGTTCGGCACAGCTTCGGCCTCCAAACCAGCAGCCACCGGAATAGGAATGTCTTCACCTGCAAGCCGCAGCACCGGTTCTTCCAGATAATCGAAAGCCCCTTCCATGATGCAGGCAGCGAGTTCTGCACTGACTCCTGCAGTGAGGCAGTCTTCCGTGACAACTAAGGCGCGGCCTGTTTTCGCAACAGAAGTAGTGACCGTTTCCATGTCGAGAGGGTGCAGGGTCCGGAGGTCAATGACCTCGGCGTGGATACCGTTAACGGCAAGGCTGTCTGCCGCCTCAAGGGCGCGGTGGACCATCCGGGAGTAGGTGATGAGCGTGAAGTCCGTTCCTTTCCGTCGAATCTCCGCTTGGCCCCATGGCAGTGCAATTTCCGGAGTTAACTCCCCTTTCATGGTGTAGAGTCCCTTGTGTTCAAGGAAGACAACAGGATCCGGAAGGGTCAACGAATGTCGAAGCAGGACATAAGCATCGGTCACCGTCGCAGGCATAGCAACATGCAATCCGGGCGTGTGCATCATCCAAGCTTCCAGACTCTGCGAGTGTTGAGCTGCACCGGAACGCCCTGTGCCTCCCTGTGCCCGCAACACCATGGGCACTCCAATCTGACCGCCGAACATGTAGCGGATTTTTGCGGCTTGATTGGCAAGCTGATCCATCGCCAACATCACAAAATCCACATACATCAATTCCACAACCGGGCGCAGTCCTGTCATTGCAGTTCCGACTGCGGCTCCAACAATGCCCTCTTCCGAAATCGGAGTGTCGCGGATGCGTGACTCGCCGAACTCCTCCAGCATCCCCTTCGTGACTCCGTAGGCGCCTCCGTAGCGTCCCACATCCTCCCCGATGACGAGAATGGATGCATCCTCTCGCATGGCCTCTTGCAGGGCGAGCCTCAGGGCTTCGCGGTAGGTTGTTTCAGTCATTGTGAACCTGCTAGCACGGGGGAAAGCATCGTCTTGCGGATGCGATCATCGACCGGAACCGGCTGTGGAGTCTCGCGGGAGAACACATCCTCAAACCTTTGGGGCAGTTCCGGATCAGCCGTCTTCAAGGCATAATCCATGGCTTCGTCCATTTCTACACCAACCTCGTTGTCTGTCTCTTCAAACTCGGTTGCAGTCGCCCATTCCTCGCGCGTCATGAGTTGCCCGAGGTGTTCAAGAGCATCCTTCTTTCGTCCGGATTCCTCCTCCTCCTCCTTCCGATAAGGGCTCTTGTCCATGCGGGCGTGACCAAAAAAGCGGTAGCAGTTGATCTTCAAAAACGCTGGACGCCCCTGTCTTGCCCCTTCAAGCAGCACTCGCGCAATGCGATAGATCTGGATCACTTCCAATCCGTCCACTTCTCGTCCCTCCAGTCCAAAAGTCTCGGCTCTCCGGGCAAACTCCAAGGACGCACTGGCTTGATCCAGACGGGTTCCCATCCCGTATTCGTTGTTGATGCAGACGAAGATGACCGGAAGTTTCCAGAGTGCCGCAAGGTTCATGCTCTCGTACAACCCTCCTTGTTGCATCGCGCCGTCTCCAAAAAAAGCCACGGCAACCTGCCCGGTCTGCTGGAGTTGATAGGACAGGCCAGCACCGACGACATGGGTGATGCCTCCGCCAACAATCGCGTTTGCTCCGAGATGCCCCAATTTTCTGTCGGCAATGTGCATGGACCCGCCTTTGCCTCGGCAGTATCCCTCCGCTTTGCCGCCGATTTCTGCCATCATGCGTTTGGGGTCTGCGCCTCGGGCGAGGAAGATGCCGTGTCCACGGTGGTGTGTCGTGAAGCCATCACCCTGACGCATTGCCTCTCCCACTCCAACAGCAGCAGATTCCTCTCCGATTGAGAGGTGCAGCATCGAACCTGCCGTGCCTCCACGCATAAACAGTTCTCCCACCCGTTCTTCAAAAACCCGAATACGCCGCATCTGGCGATAAAAATGCCATGCCTGTTGCGGATCGAATGTGGTTAGCATCTTAATTTTTCTCAATAATGTGAGTTTTGGATCAAGGCCCTCATTTCGAAAAGTGAGGCAGTGGGTTTTCAAAACGTTTCTGCTTCAAAATCTCCCTTGATCCTCCTTTTCAAAGGGTGGGAATCGACTGGTCGCACCTCTGTTTGCTGATCCCAAACTCATGTTCAAAACAAATTCACGAATTTTGGCATTGCTTTCTGGATTCAATTCGAGTCGTCAGAGCTCTCGAAAAGAGCTGTGTAGGTGCGATAGCAAATCTCGTAGAGATCGCATTAACTGCCTACTAATCAACTACTTGGGAGTCAGGAAGGACTGACATAGTTGGGGTTGTCTGCAAGCGCCCAACCGCCGTTGCCGTCTGTGACTATGAGTTTTCGCATTCCTCCACGCTTCCGGATGATCTCATAGTCTTGTCCTGCATCGGCGTTGTAGCAGAACAAGGTGGTCAGCACGGAATCTCCGGTGTTGATGCTGCGGTGAATCCAGTGCGGCGGGACATAGACCAGTTGCCCCGGAACCTGCTCCAGCACCTTGGCTTCCCCCGCGGGGCTTTCCATCAGCACTAATCCGCTACCAGACAGACAGTAGTAGGTTTCGGCACGGTCAGCAAGGAGATGCTGGTGCCCTCTCGTCAGGAAAAATTCGTTCCCGACCTGCCCGGGTTGCATGACGCTGGTTCCAAAAACCAAATCACCAGAATCCTTAGAAGCCCGATGCTCCCAAACTTCATAAACGAATCGACCCTTCCACTCCTGCAGTAGTGCCGCAAACGCATCCTGATCGTAGTAGAGCCCTGCCAAATCCTCGAGCGTTTTTTGGTAGTGGCCAGTGGCTTGGGGAAAGTGGCCCGTCGTGGCGTCAAAGTTGGCACGGATCGGAGGGATCATCTCAAATGGGGCGAAGGGGTTGCGCAGTTTCCTTAAGGGTTTGGAAGCACTCCGGAGTCAAATCAAAATGGAAAACCTCTGCGCTGACATGTGCCCAACCCAGCAGAAAATAATCCCAGCCGTCCACAATTTGGAGTTGCTGAGCTTGCATCTGCTCCTGAGCTTGCGTGAGAAACTGCCGCTCTCCCCGATAGTTGAACTCCCAGACAATCCCGTGCTTTGGAAACTGGGCTGCATCAGTGAGCGGAGAACCGGGGCGGTCCTTGCCAAGTCCCGTGGCATTGACCACCACACTATGCGGAGGAAGGTGCCCCAGATGACGGTCTGCTACAGCAGGGGTGCCCGTGAGACTGACATGGACTTGTGAGCGATCAAATTTCTGAAGGTGCGACTTGGCCGCGAGCAGGCGTTCCGGATTCAGTTCAGTGAGTGTCACCATCCGGGGAGCAGATTCACGCTGTAGCACATTCCACGCAAGAGCCACCCCTGCGCCTCCGGATCCGAGAATCAGCAATTCTGCTTCCGGATGCCGGGACCAGTGGTAGGAGGACACAACCTGATCCCATGCCAGTCCGGCAGTGATCGGATCCTTGGCATGGCCCACCAAGTCACCTTGAGGATTCCGGGAGAGACAACTAACTTCGCAAAGCCGCTGGGCGTGTTCGTCGAACTTCTTGAAAAGATCGCGGGTGTGTTCCCAAACGGCAACCTTGTGCGTGGTCACCAAAGCTCCGGACACGGAAGTATCCTCCCGGATGCGCAACACCGCACTGCGAATCGCGTCTCCGGTGAGATTGACGGGCAGGTCAATCCCCACCACCTCGCCGATTCCGAGGCCAAGGGTTTTGGACCACCTCGGAAACAGTTCATTGACGAGAGATTGTGCTGTGGAAACGCCGATGAAACCGAGTCGTGCGGAACTCATTGCTAGCTGATGTGGAGATTGGGCATGCTGAGCAAGCGAGCCGTTTGTGCAGGTTACGATCCGCCCAGTTCAAGGCGTTCGCCCGACTTTGCGTCGAAGAACAAGGTTTTTTCCATAGAGAAACGGACTGCCACTTCACTGTCATACGCGGCGTCATAGTCTGAAGGCATCTTCACAGTCACGCTGTTGTCTCCAAACACAACCGTAACCAGAGTGTAATCCCCTGCCAGTTCAACGGTGAAGACGCGAGCATTGAAATGCCCTTGGCCGGAGTCCACGATGTCAGCGTCCTCCGGACGAAACCCTAACACCACAGCGCCATCCTGTAGCTTCCCATTCATTGGAATGTTCATGCCCTCAGTCTGAAAACTCCCTTGGGAAATATTACCGTTAATCAGGTTCATCGGCGGCGATCCCATGAAACCAGCAACGAATGTGTTGCTCGGATTGTTGTACACCTCCAGCGGCGTTCCAATCTGCTGTAACTCACCGTGATTCATGATGACAACCCGGTGTGCGAGCGTCATCGCTTCTACTTGGTCATGGGTAACATAGATTGTCGTCGTGCCGAGTTCATGTTGCATGTGTTTCAATTCCGCACGCATATAGATACGCAACCTCGCATCGAGATTGGACAACGGTTCGTCCATCAGGAATACGTCCGGACGGCGCACGATCGCACGGGCGAGAGCTACTCGTTGACGTTCGCCGCCAGACAACTGCCGAGGATATCGGTCCAGCATCGATTCCATATGCACTTGCGCCGCAGCATCCCGGACTGCGGCATCGCGAACCTCCCCTTTTATGCCACGGACTTTGAAAGGAAAGCCGATATTTTCCACCACGGTTTTGTGCGGATACAGCGCATACGACTGAAAGACCATCGCAATATTCCGATACTTCGGCAGTAGATTCGTGATCTCTGTATCCCCGATCACGATCGCACCGCTGGCTACCGCTTCGAGGCCCGCGATCATGCGCAGCGCCGTTGTCTTTCCGCAACCCGACGGACCAAGCAACACCAGAAACTCACCGGGTTCCACATCAATGTTCAAGTCCTTGACCACATGAACCTGATCGAACCATTTGTTCAAGCCCGTGATCGTCAATCGCTTGGCATTGCCTGCGGACTGCTTCGGATCTTCTTGCATTAGTTTAGTCATCCCTTTTGCATTAGTTTAGTCATCCCTTTACAGCTCCGAGCAGCACTCCCTTCGCGATGAACCGCTGCAGCACGAACGCCATGGCAACCACGGGAATGATCATGATAATGATCACGACCGCCATGTTCCACCAGTAGATTCCCCGCTCCTGAGTGATCTGGGCGGCGACCATTAACGGCATGGTTTGCGCCTTGGTAGTAGAAAGAAATGTTGCCAGCAGGTACTCATTCCAAGACAAAATCAATGTCAGCAGTGTGGTCGCCGCAAGCCCCGGTCTGGATAACGGTAAAACGATTTCCCAGAAAATCTGCAAACGCGATGCGCCGTCCAACTGCGCACTTTCCTCAAGATCTAGGGGAATGGTGGAGATAAAATCGTGCATCAACCACACGACGATCGGTAGATTGACAACGGCATAGGTAAGGATCAACGCGAGGTGGGTATCGAGCAGACCGATACGCTGAAACATGATGTAGATGGGTAACACGACCACAACCGGGGGCAGGATGCGCTGGGAGATGATCCAGAACAGAATATCCGCGTTGCCGATTGAGCTTTTCAGCCAGTGCGCCGTACTCCACCCAATCACCAGCAACACAAGAATAATCGATCCCGGGCGTCCGTATTCGGCGAACTCGGCGGACAAACTTGCGGCGAAAAACGAGCTTGCTGCGACCACGAGCAACACGCCAAGTGCCAGCGACATCTGCCGGTCGCTCAAATGTCTCCGCACGGTTGCCCGCCACAACAGAAAAAAGACCGCCAATCCTGCCGTCACACCGAATCGCCAGTCTATTCCCCACTGTCCGACCGCGATAAACGCGCCTACCAGACTGAGAACAAACAGCAAAATGGAGCCGAACTTTGGTTTGTATTGAATCCGAACCAGTGCATAAGCCGCCAATGAGCCGATGATCACACACAGTATCGTAGAGAAAAACGAGATGATGATCGAATTACTGTAGGAACGGAATGTATCTGCAAAATCCTCGACAAATATGTTCCTCCAAGCATGCAGAGACGGTTGAAAATCGATCCAAGGAAGATAGGCTGGGCCATTGTTGACATCGGGTGGCAGTTTGAACGCCGTTATCAAAAGCCAATAGATCGGAAACAAGACCACGAATGCCCACAGCAGCAAAAAGAAATAGGTGATCAGTTTTCCACCGGGAGATAATTTGCCAATGCCCGCCGGTTCGAACCAACGGCTGCGGCGTCCTACAAAACCGGGCTCAGCGCTGCTATTCATAATCTGTGAGCATGCTTGCGAATGACAAAGTTAAAAAACGAAACACAGATGATCACGGCGACAACCAACAATGTGTACGCCACTGCCGATGAGCCGGCGAAATCCAGTGATCGCCAGCGCGTCCACGAATGCATCGTTAAGGTTTCGGTCGCAATGCCGGGACCTCCGTTGGTCATGACATTGGGAATGTCAACCAGCTTGAAGCCCTCGATCCAGCGAATCAGCACAACCGTGCCTGCCACCGGGGCAATCTGCGGCCAAGTGATGTCTCGAAAAATGAACCACTTTCCTGCTCCGTCCACTTCCGCAGCCTCAACTTGGTCACGCGACACGGTTTCCAATGCGGCAAGCATCACCACAAACATGAAAGGTATCCACATCCAACCATCAGCGACCATGACCATGAGCCGCGCCGCCAGCGCATTCGATCCCCAAGCAAATTCACCCAGCCCTGCCCAGTGCCACAGCGGTGTGACTGGCCCTAACCGCATGTCCGCCAGCATCCGCCACTGGTATGCGATGCCAACCGGTGTGATCATCAATGGAACGAAAAAGACGACCCGGAAGAATGCGCGCCCGGCGATGGGCAGCGAACACAAATAGGCCAACCCCAATCCGATCAAGAACTGCACCGAGCAACCGAGCAGGACATAAATGAGTGTCATCGGTATCGTGCCAAAATTATTGCCACTGAACAGAGTCGCACCAAATAACACCGCTATTCCAAAAGTAGCACTCGCCGTGATTAGTCTTCCGGCAAACCCTACGAGCCGAAAGTCCTGCTGCGAATATCTGTAGAGCCAGTAAATCATTGCCACAGCAGTAACAACGATCACCACCCATCCGAAAATACCGATGCCCTCGAACGTTCCAAGCAGGTGATACTGCTCCGACCCTGTAAATAATTTTTTGAAGTTTTTGAACCCGACCCAGCGAATCTGATATCCCCCCGCTCTGGGTCGAATGCGAGTGAATGTGATCAGGAGCGAGGCAACCAGTGGAAAGATGGAAAAAACTAGGATTAGAAAGACGGCGGGAAAAATGAACAACTGTCGTGAGTGACGATCCACCCACTCGCTCAGGTTTGAACCCGTGGCCGAGGAAACAAGCGAACCAGCCGGAGTTGTTGACTCCGGCTGGCCCCTGCCCTGCATTTGATGCGGTGCAGTCACGCTACAAACAAAAACTCACTGTTATCGGCAAGTGCTAATAATTGGCCTTGAGGCCCAGCGTAGCCCGATACAGTTTCATCTGCTTCTCACGCCCAAAGTCTTCGGTAACCTCTTCCCAGGCTTCCGCGATGTTGGCCATGGTCTGTTCTTCGTTGATCTCACCGGCTAGATAGCGCGCTAGTTCAGTATCGAGAATCACGCTGGTATATTGCGCGGCTCCCGGAATACGGAGATCGGAAACGAAGTTCGGGTTGCTCAAACTTTGCTTCATACCGTTCAGGTACGCAGCTGCCGAAGCTCTGGTGAAACCTGCTTCCAACCAGTTGTCGATATCTTCAAACTGCGATGTGCGATAAGGATTGAATCCTGTCCAACCTTGCGTGACATCGATGTTCGATTGCTCCGGTGCATTCATGTAGGAGAAAAACTCATACGCGGCCTGAATGACTTTCGGATCGGCGTTTTTGTTGATATACGCAGACCAGCCACCAAACGCTCCGAATGGTGCGTGATTGACACCGTTAATCGCGTGTGGGCAAAGCGTGGGATTACACTGCTCAAGCCTGTTGGTGTCACGATTCCACACTCTGGTGCTGCCCAGCATCTGGGATGCTCCCCAGAGATTTCTTACCGTATCGCTTTCCAGTGCCAGCGGAGAAGTGTCGCCCCACTCGATCACCATCGCACAACGCCCGGCCAGATACAGCGCACGGATATCGGCAATGTCCATGTTCAACTCGTCAGCCGGACCGTATTTGCCCATCTCTTTGTAAACGCGCAAACCTTCTGCAAATCCTGGATTGGGCAGCGACGGTTTACCGGTTTTGGTATCAAAGAACACCCCTTGCGAAGTTCCTTTGGTCTGAATAAAGGCCGACGCTACGGACCAGATCGTGAAGTAACTCTGCGCAGATCGTTTCTTGAACGCGCAGGACGCATAGTCGGGTTCGCCATCGCCGTTGTAGTCCTTACCATGGATTGCCTTCGCCACTTCGAACCATTCGTCCCAAGTCGTCGGTGGCTCCTGGCTGAAGCGATTCAACACATCCGTGCGATAATAGAACATGTGGAAATCACCATCCAGAGTCAGGGTGTAAGTCTTGCCATTGACTTTCTGGTTGAACTCACGGAAATACTCGGTGATGTCATCTAATTTTAGGCCTGGGTCATTCGCAACGAAATCGCTGAGGTCTGCGACCAGCCCCATATCAACAAGTTCCGGAACCCACGCAGAAGAAGTCACCGCTGCGTCAATCGAGTTCGTGCCCTGAGACCAGTCTGTGAGCACCTTGTTAAACAGTTCGGAGAACGGCAACTCCAGAACAATGACCTTGGCGCCGGTAAGTTCGGTGAACTTCTTGCCACGCATGTCAACAGCACCTGAGATGACTGGACCAGGTCTTGAGAGCACCCGAATCGTGATGCCGTCAAATTTTCCGGCATGAACCGGTCCGCTGGCAAGTAACATGAAAGGGACAAAGATCCCCAATAATTTCTTAAATAACAGTTTCATAAGTCACTCCTTAGAGTTGCATGATAGAGGGTCAGCCAGTGAAACACGGATTCCGAATCCGGGCATCAATTCAATTCCTCGCTGACTAATAAAATGAAGACAAGTGTTCAAAGCATAGGCTCTCCTTAATGTTGTTTTCAGAATGCGGTTTATTCCACATTCGCATGGTTCAAAAACATGCTCTTCGAGTTCATGCCTTTTTGATGCATCATCACGCCTACAAGAGAATCCAAGGTGAGCAACAGACTCTGCTCAAAGAGTGAACCCATGGGCTGAATCGAATGGCAAGCAGCTGCGTGATTCAGTTTTGGCGAGGGTGCCGGAATCCTCAGACAATCTGATGCCAATTTTCCGATGCTGGAATCTGGATTGATGCCGAACAGGACAATCCGGACTCCCAGTTCCTGCGCTTTTTCAGCAATGCTCACCAAACTAGGGGTTTCTCCGGAGCCGGAACCGATCAGCAAGCAATCCTCCTTTTTCATGGCACCAGTAAGGGTGTCACCAAGAATTTGAACATACAACCCCAAATGCATCAAGCGCATTGCAAAACAACGCATGACTAGACCGGTTCTGCCGGCGCCGGCCACAAAGACCTTGGGCGACTGCCACAGTTGAACAGAAAATTCTGACAGCTTCGACCCCTCAACTTGCTTGAGAGTCTGTTCAATTTCTTTCAACACAGTTGAGGAATAATCTGCAAAGTTCATCCTCAATCCATCGCTTTTCTAATTTTTTGGACTGCTTCGCGGGCATCCTCCGCACCAGTAATATAGCTTCCGACCACGACGATCTCCGGCGGAAAGGATTTCATCTCACGAATTAGGGACGGTTTAACACCTCCGGCAACTGCGACCCTGCTCCCCCCATGGACTTTGTGAAAATTTTCTAGTGTTTCCAACGGCGTGTTGTGCTGTTGTGCATCATCATGTGCCGTGTGGATACAACAGAAATCCATACCGATTTTGCGGAGTTCCTCCCATTCCTGCACAGGATGTGGGTGGTTGATCAGGTCAACGACGATCTTTCCTCCATGTTGCTCAGCCGTGCTTTTCGCCGCGCTCTTGGTCGTCCGTGAAGCCAGCCCCAGCACAGTGATCATGTCTGCTCCCGCATCAAACCCGATTTCCGCTTCAAGGGCACCCGCATCCATGATCTTCAGGTCAGCGAGCACCACCTGATCCGGGTAGCATTCCTTGATCTTCGTGACCGCCTTCAAGCCCTCCTTGAGAATCAGTGGGGTGCCAATTTCCACGATATCCACAAGGTCATGCACTTCCTCCAACAATGCCAGTACCTCCTCCAAACTGAGCAGATCAAAGGCGACTTGCAGCCTCATTGTTTCGTTCCTAGGTCAAACTCAGGGTTCACTTGGTACCGAAAATCCGGTCTCCAGCATCTCCGAGTCCGGGGAGAATGTAGGCGTGATCGTTGAGTCGTTCGTCCAAAGCCGCAGCATAAACTGGGACATCAGAATGCTCCTTGTTGAAGTACCGGATGCCTTCCGGAGCAGCGAGCAGGCAGACGAAACGGATGGAGGTCGCGCCGCTTTCCTTGATCCGGGAAACGGCTGCGGCTGCGGAATGTCCTGTGGCAAGCATCGGATCAATGACGATCACAAGCCGCTCATCCACGGAATCCGGAAGTTTGAGGTAGTACTCGACGGCTACGAGGGTTTCTGGATCGCGGTAGAGTCCGATATGCCCTACACGAGCGGCAGGAATCATCGCCAAAAAACCGTCAAGCAATCCCATTCCGGCTCGTAGAATTGGCACAAGGCAGAGCTTCTTGCCGCCAAGAAAGGGGGCGTTCATCTTCTGCAACGGAGTCTCGATCTCCTCATACTTGAGCGGCAAATCCTTCGTCACCTCATAAGCCAGCAGCATTCCAACCTCGCGGATGAGGTCGCGGAATCCTTTGGTGGAGGTGTCCTTTTTGCGCATCAGCGAGAGCTTGTGCTGAACGAGCGGGTGCTTGATGTGGATAAAGTTTTCAGACATGGAATTCTCCTGAATGAGTGAACGAAAATCAGAACACAGTGCCGTCGCTTTCAATTTGGATTGGCGGCACCCCTCCCGGACGTTTGGCTTGGGCAAGAGCACGTCCGGCACTCCAAGTTCCACCTTGCAGAATGCGGCTCAGGGGTAGCGTTTCCGGAGTGCACCCCAACTCAACACGGACCCCTTTGGCGATTTCATCAAGCAAACAGACGGTGAGCGCCCGCCACTCGACGATCGCCTCCGAATCCACCGAATGCACGGTTTCCAGCACCTCCGGGTGCTTGGGTTCCAGCACTCCAAGGTCCACGAACAGCCCGCCGTTGCGGTATTCCGGAAGTCCGGTGAGCGCATCCAGTTCCACAATGCGGAGGCCGGATTCCTCCAACGGTTCCACCAGTGAATACGCCAGCCATTGCGAGAGTTTGTGAAAGGGAATCAGTCCGTTGGTGAGGTCGTTTGTCTGCACCACCGGATACCGCCAAACATCACCGAGCGGCTGCCCATCAATTTCCAAACGCGAGGGCCAAATGCTGCTGAAACTGTCGAGCAAGACCCGCAGGATGGCTGCTGCTGGAAGCGAACGCGTGCCCTGATCGTTGGGTGTTGCCTCACCCCAGAACCAATCAGCGAGATCGCCGATGCGTGCAGGTGCGCCGCCAAATTGACTTGGGCGGGTGGTCAGCGCCTCTCCCAGCTTGCGGAGCAGTTCCGCCCGTTTCTCCAAGCCCACCAGCGGGTTGTCGGCAGAAACCTGAAACCCCTCTGCCAGTTTGTCCGCGCTAAAGTTCCGGAGTCCTTCGGCATCGGCCCGAAACGGATGGTCGGGATTGCTCGAAAATGCACCATCCGCAAACAGGTAAAAGCTGGCGAGGGCGAGTCCTTCGGAGCGTCCGTGCGAACGCCGATCTAAGGGATTCTGAAAACACCAGCCGGCTCCGGCTCCGGCGTCCAGCAACACACTGGTGACGGCAAGTTCAAACTGCACCCGCAGGCGCTCACGAGCATCGGTTTCCACCCGTGGCCGCAGCACGGGAGTGGCATGATCCACGCGATCAATCACAAAATGCCGCCAGCGGCTGTGGTACGGAATGTCGAGCGCGGGGTAGTTTTTGCGGATTTCCGCAACCACGGTTTCCACAGCATCGGGCAGTCGTTCCGGAACCAACCGAAAGTGTTCGAGCTGATCCGACCGTGCGGCCTCGTACACCATTCGGCAGCGTTCCCGAATCGTTGCAGGAGAGCGCAAGTGCGCGACTGCTTCCTGGGCGTCCATGCTCAAAACTCTCCCAAGTCGCGTCCGGTGGTTTCCCCAAGCGAACTCGAATCCACCGCTTCCGGAGTGAAGTAGCCCGCCGCTTTTTTCGCGTCAATCTCAACCTTGGCGTCGTCTGGAATCTGATCGTCCGGAATCGCCACGCGCTCCCCGACCGTGATGCCCTGCCCCGCGATGGCGTCGTATTTCATGTTGCTCATCGAAACAAGGCGGTCGATGTGGGTGATGCCCAACCAGTGCAGCACGTCCGGCATGAGTTGCTGAAAGCGCATGTCCTGCACCCCTGCGATGCATTCGGTGCGCTCAAAGTAGGTTTCGGCACGGTCCCCGCCTTCCTGCCGCTTGCGAGCATTGTAAACGAGGAATTTCGTGACTTCGCCCAAAGCACGGCCTTCTTTGCGGAAATACGCGATTACGCCTGCACCGCCCTGTTGCGCGGTTTCCACGCAGACCTCGATGCCGTGAATGAGGTAGGGGCGGCAGGTGCAGATGTCGGAGCCGAACACATCCGAGCCGTTGCACTCGTCGTGGACGCGGCAGGCCAGTTTGCGTTTCGGGTCCGTGACCGCCGCGAGGTCGCCGACGACATAGATCGTGATGCTGCCGATGGGCGGAAGGAAAACATGGTGGTCGGGGCGAGTCACCAGTTCCGGAAACATGCCTCCGGTTTGCTCAAAGAGGCTGCGGCGCAACTGCGACTCGCCAATGTCAAAACGCTTCGCCACGCCCGGAAGGTGCCAGACCGGTTCGACCGCGACTTTCGTCACGCTGACCTCGCCGGACTTCAGCAGGATTTTGCCGTCCGGAATCATGCGGCCTTCCTTCACCGCCATCTGGAATTCCGGAAGGTGCAGCCGCGCCCGCGTCACTGCAATCGTCGGGCGGATGTCGAGACCGGATTTCAATTCATCCGCAAACACCTCTCCAATGAGATGCCCGAAAGGATCGAGCGCAACAATCTTGTCCGGATCATGCCACTGCGGATGCGGCCCCAAGGGAACAATCGGGGTGGTGTCCGTGAGGTCCGGAACATGATCCGCATCCAGTTGTCCGGACGCCACCGCAAGGGCACGGTAGATGGCGTACGAGCCGGAGTGCGCGCCGATGACGTTGCGCTTGGCCGGGTTTTGCACCGAGCCGATCACTGGCCCTCGCACTTTGGGGTCGGCCTCCCCCCATTGGATTTTCGGGCCGCGTTGTTCCTCGCGTCCCGGATGAGAGGTCAGGACGATATGTTTGGGTTTATCCATGCTCTGTTTGTGGGTGCGTGTTCCACCACGGGAGGCAGCAACAAATTACTAACATAACCAACAACCGACGAGAAAGGCAACTCGGGAAAGCGGCTTCCGGACTCACGGTGACTTGGATTCCTGCCGGACTTCGGCATCAAGGCGACCCAAGGCGTAGTTGCCAAGGTCAACAAACTTCATCCACTCGGCCAACCGAGGTTGTACGCGTTTTACCTCCCGGAAGAGTTCCTGCGCGATGTGGCGGTAGCCGGGATGACCTTGCGGTGTGCTGCGCAATTCAACAAGCCACAGCAACGCTCGCAGATTGATATGCATCGCCCAGCGGATGCGGTAGGCCATCGGCACGACATATTGGGCTTCGTGCGGATAGTCCACCGCAATTGCTTCAAATGTTGCTGCCGCCTGTGCCATTGCAGCGTGGTAGGGCTGGGCGAGTCCGGCGTCTTCCAGTTCCACAGGGGTGTTGTAACCGAACCGCGTGGTCAGCGGTTGCCGCCATTGCGTGAGCATCCGGTGACGATGCAAGTCGCGGTACATGCCATAATCGCCCAACAAATCGAAGGTGTAGAACACACGCTCCAGTGCCCGTGGCGGCTTGTGTCGTCGGTGTTCGCGCAGGGCGATGCTTTCCCGGACAATGCGTTCGCGCTCGGCATCGGGCAGTTGCCGAACCTGCTCCTGCACCTGCTGGAGCGGCAACGCCGTGTGTTCGTACAGCAAGGCCGCCAGCAGTTTGATCTCGGCGTCAGCGTCCCATTCCACCAAACGCACCTCCCCGGAGGTTCCGGCAGGGAGAGAAAGCGGCTCTGCACTTCCCTGTTCAAGCTGCTCGGCAACCGACTGAATTTTTTGCCGTTGAGCTTCCATGAATGCGGCGTAGCCTTGAAAGTGCCGATGATCCGGATGGGCACGACGGATGAAGGACGGGGCCACCTTTGCCAACTCTTCCCAAGAAGCTTGGGCGATGTCCTGAAATTCCTGGAGAGGTTCAATGTGGAGCCGGGAGATGAGGCTTTCAAAGAAGCGCCCATTGCCGAACACCCCCATGTTCGTGAGGGTCGCAGCGGGCAACAGCCCCCGGATGAAGTCAAAGCCCAAGGCGCGGACGGAACGTTCGTAAGCGGCCTCCGGGGTGTTTGGATCACGGGGCAAGCGGCTGCGGACGTACTCGCGGATCGGTTCGTTGAGTTGATCGTAGGTGTCAAACAGCGTCCGGCAGGCGTTCAGGTAGCGTTCGCGGTGTCGGGAGTCGAGCAGTCGCGGCTCTTTGTAGAAACGGTAATCGCCCGCAACTTTCTGCCCGAAGGAAACGTAGCGCGTCGATTTCTCCAGCGGTGAACCGCCGATGCGAGCGTCTTCCAGTGTTTTGGTGGCCAGAATCGAGACTTCCTCCACCGCAAGATGCGCCCCGCCGAGTTCGCCAATGGAGTCGTCCCCGTAGCCGTCGAGGATGCGGTCGTAGAACGACTGCGCACGTCCAACCGCCAGCGCAGTGTCTTGTGCGATGTTTCCTATGCCACCTTGGATTGCGGAGAATTCAGCCGCATCGTCGTCAATGAATTCCCGGAGCAGGAGACGCCGCAGCCCCAGCGTGGAACGGGAGTAGCGTGAAAAGAGGGCACCCTTGATCACCTCTGGGAGGTTCGTGAGCGCAAAGATGGAGCGGTCCGTGTTGGTGACGTAAGGCGCAAGCCGCGCTTGTTCGTACGGAGTGAAGGACTCGCCAGTCAATAGGAAAACTTGGGAGAGCGGGAGCGGATGCTTGGCCCCGCTGTCGAATTATGCCGCAGGAAGACCAACCGAATTAGGAAGCGCCTCTGCTTGGGATTTGGGCTGCGGGAGGTCCGCGTCCGAGAATTTGGTCACCTCATTGGGTTGGTACTCATCCTTGAGCAAATCACGGGTAAAATCGAAGGGGTTCCGCGATGTAAAGGCCATCGAGATCACACCGGTGTCCATCCGAATCGCCTCCTTCGGACACGCCTCCACGCAGAGTCCGCAGAAGACGCAACGCAGTTCATCAATGTCGAAGTGTACGGGGTATTTCTCCACCGAGAGGTCCGGATGATCTCCCGCGTCAATGTGGATGCACTTTGCCGGACACACCGTTTCGCACATGTAGCAGGCTACACATTTGAGGAAGCCGTCTTCCCGGCGTGTGAGCCGATGCCGTCCACGCCAGCGCACCGAAACCGGGCGATGCTCTTCCGGATACTGCACCGTGACCACATCCTTTGACCCAAAAAGGTTGCGGAAGAAGTGGCGGACGGTCAGGCGGAATCCCATGAAGAGCGCGGGCAGGTAGAGGGATTCCTTGAATCCGTCCACCCGTTGCATCTGTTTGACTTTCAGTTCCATAAATTTTCTCAGACAAAAATCAGGATGATGGCCGCTGTGGCCACGGTGTTCGCCAACGAAAGCGGTAGCAGTTTTTTCCAGCCGAGGGCCATCGTTTGGTCGAAGCGGAATTTCGGCACCGTCCAGCGCAGTTGAATCTGGAACCAGCAACAGAAGAGCACAAACGCGGTGAACTTGGTGAACTGAAGCACTCGCACCAACCAGACCGGAGCACTCTCCCAAAGGTGGAGCCACGGGACATGGTAGCCGCCGAAGAAGAGCGTGGTGAGAAGTGCAGCAACTCCGACGATGGCAAGGTACTCGGCAAGCATGAACGCCGACCAGCGCATTCCAGAATACTCTAAAAAGTAGCCCGCGACAATTTCGGATTCGCCTTCCGGAGCGTCAAACGGCGCCCGCTTGGTTTCTGCGACCAAAGCCGTGGTGAAGAGTAGGAAGCCGAGCGGTTGGGTTAGGATTCCCCATTTTGGAATCAAGCTTCCAAACCAGTAGGCGTTCTGGCCGTCCACGATTTCGCTGACGCGGGTGGAGCCATAGACCATGAAGATGCCCATGAGCGCGAGACCCATGAAGACTTCATAGGAGATCATCTGCGCTGAGGCTCGGATGCCGCCGAGTAAGGCGAACTTGCTGTTGGAACTGGCTCCGGCGAGGACCGCGCCATAGACGCTCAGGGAGGTGATGGCGAAGATGAAGAGCAATCCGGGTTCAATATCCGTGATCTGAAAGGTGAAGTTTCCAATCGGTGCGGCGATGGGCACAATCGCAAAAACCGAAACCCCGGCGATCAATCCGAAGAAGGGTGCGATCAAGTAGAGGAAGCGATCTGAGCCTTCCGGTATCGTGTCTTCCTTGAAGATGGACTTGAGTGCGTCCGCCGCAATATGAGCGAGTCCGCGCCCCCGGAAGTTCCCAACGTTCGCCCGGTTCGGTCCTACCCGATCTTGCACCATGGCGCTCCACTTGCGCTCCATCAGCGTCATCAGAGTGCCGAGCGGCATGGCGAAGATCATGATCATGAACATGATCTTCAGGATCGTCTGGACTAGCGGAATCGAGAGGATTTCAAGCAGTGGATTCATTTACGTTCTCTGCCTTGCGGCAAAGGGTTCACAGGTTGTCGAGGATTTGAAAGTGTGCCTCAGTGGGCGCTCGCATCACGCCGTTGATCGGCAGAATGTCTTGGGGGCACGCCGAAAACGCGACCACCAAGTCCATCTCCGCCCGTAGCACCACATAGCTTCCCGGAGTCGAAACCGGAGCTTCCCATGCCAAGCCGCCCTCCACCGTCCACGGAATGTGCATAAAAAGGTTGAGCGGACTCGGAGTTTCCGGCTCTTTGAGTCCAAGCTCCTGCATCCCGGCAGCGAGGTTATCGGTGCAGTTGTCATGGTACTCCGTGCAGCCGAGCAAGCCAAAGCGTGGGTTGTCACACGCCGCCATCAGGGTGTCATGAATGCCTCCGGAGGTGTCCTCGATCAAAGTCAGGATTGGACGACGCTGGTTGGTCACGAGCGTGTCGCCCGCTTCTGGGCGCAGTTTCATGAAGTAGGGTCGGCTGTGTTCCATCGACATGAACTCGGTCAGGTCATCGGCTCGGAACGCCCAAGTGTCCACCACCTGCGCCCCATGCGTGTTGATCACTTTCACGCCTTGTCCGGCTTTGACCTGTGCGGCCTTGCCGCGACGGGCGGGGATAGTGATCGTGTCTGTTCGCATCTCGGATATTAACAACTTCTAGATTTTTGACAATTCTGGAACATGCTCATCCTCATACTTCTCGATCAGAACTCCAACGACTTCCATCAAGGAAACCAAGGGAGGATTCTCATCTTCACCCACTTCATCAATCAAATTATCCAATACAGCGACAAGTCGTTGATACTCACTTTCTGCATGGGGAACAAAGACCACGGAATCCGTTTAGGCAGAGCATTCTTTAGCGATCTAACTCCCCGCCGATCATGTTGATGGAGCCGAAGATGGGCACGATGTCGGCAATGTAGTGGCCGATGGTCATGTGCCTCATGGCCTGAACATAGTTGAAGCACGGAGGGCGCAACCGCACTCGCACGGGGTCTCCGGAGCCGTCTGAGACGACATAAAAACCGACCTCGCCGTTGCCGCCCTCGACGGCTACATAGGCCTCGCCTTTCGGAGGCTGGTGCCCTTCCATGACCATCTTGAAGTGTTCGATCAATCCCTCGATGTTGCCGTACACCTCCTTCTTGTCCGGATAGTCAACCCAGCGCTGGTCGGTCATGATCGGGCCGTAGGGCATCTTGTCCGCCGCCTGCTCGATGATGGAGATGCTCTGGCGCATCTCTTCCATGCGAACGAGGTAGCGGTCGAAGCAGTCGCCCACAGTGCCGACCGGAATCTCGAAATCGAGTTCGTCATAGACCGAGTGGGGATCGGAGCGCCGCACGTCAAACGGCACCCCGCAAGCACGCAGCATTGGCCCGGAGAACCCGAAGGAAAGCGCGTCTTCCTTCGAGATCGTCCCCACGTCCTTGACGCGGTCAATGAAAATCTTGTTTTTCGAGAGCAGCTTGTCGCACTCGTCGAGGATGTCCTTGACCTTGTCGAGCCGTTCCTGCAAGTCGTCGAGGAAGCCGTCCGGAAGGTCGGTGGCGTTGCCGCCGAAGCGCGTCCAGTTCGTCGTCATCCGCGCCCCGCTGACCTGCTCGATGAGTTCCCAGAGGTATTCGCGGGCCTTGATGAACCAGAGGAAGAAGGTGAACGCACCCACTTCCATCGCCGCCGCGCCAACGCAGGTGAGGTGATCGGTGATCCGGGAGATTTCTCCCATGATGACACGGGTGTACTCCGCCCGCCGTGGCACCTCGGCCCCGAAGAGCTTTTCCACGGCCATCGAGTAGCCGATGTTGTTGAGCAGAGGCGAGACGTAGTTGAGGCGGTCGGTGTAGGGGATGACCTGAATCCACTTTGAGTTTTCGGATTCCTTCTCAAAGCCCCGGTGCAAGTAGCCGATTTCCGGAACCATGTCCACGATTGTCTCGCCATCCACATAGGTGGTGAAGCGCACGATTCCATGCATCGCGGGATGCGCCGGCCCCACCTCAATCGCCATGATCGAAGTATCCTCTTCGGCTTCGAGGGGGAGTCTAGAAAGTTGAGGTTCTGCGAGTGCGCTCTCCATGCTCATGCCCTTCCGTACTGATTTCGTTCGTCAATCTCGCGCAGTTCTATAATAGGTTGCTGGCGATCCATGGGGTAGTCTTTACGCAGGGGATGCCCTTCGAACTGCTCGTACATGAGCAGGCGCGTGAGGTTCGGATGCCCCGTGAACTCGATGCCGAACATGTCCCAGCACTCACGCTCATACCAGTTGACCGCTTCCCAAAGTTCGTGGATCGAATCCACCCGGCAATCGTCCTCCGGAACCGGAGTCTTGACACGCAAGCGGTGTCCGTGGGTGAGCGATTTGAAGTGATACACCATCTCAAAGCGCGGTTCGCGGTGTTGTTCAAAATAATCCACTGCGGTCAGGTCAACCATCAATTCGAACTTGCAACGGGGATCATCGCGCAAGAACTGGCAGACGGACACAATCGCCTCGCGCTTGACCCGGACCGTTTCATCGCCGCGGTGATTGTGGAAATCAATGAGCGTGTCCGGAAACTGCTGCTGGAGCAGGGCCGTGAGCGCCCTCGGAGTTTCGGACTCCGGAACCGTGGTGGTTTCAGTCATGTGCGTGGGTCAGGACGAGTTTTTCCGCAGGATCAGGACTCTTCGCGGAGTGCCTCTTTCTTGCGCTGGTCAGCAGGCGAGTCGTAACCCATGTGCGGGCGCACGACCACGTTTTCATCGGAATACACATAGCCGGGTTTGGTGCTGCGGTTGCTTTTGGGATTCTGAGTGTTTTCCAACAGTTGCTTGTCCGGGATCTCGAAGTAGCGACTGAGGTGGTCGAGTTTCTGCTCGCGGTGCCGCGCCATGGACGGGTTGAGCATCCCGCTCTCGACGGTCGGCCCATCGTTCTGGATGCGATGCTGCAACTCCATCAGACCGTCAAGCACGGCTTCCGGACGCGGGGGGCAGCCGGCGATGTACACATCGACCGGAATCAGGCGATCAATGCCCTGAAGCACCGAGTAGTTCTGGTAAAAACCCCCGGATGACGCACAGGCGCCAAAGGCTATCACCCACTTCGGCTCGGCCATCTGGTCGTAGATCGTCTTCAGCACCGGAGCCATCTTGTGCGTGATCGTGCCGACCACCCAGAGGACATCCGACTGCCTTGGCGAAAAGCGTGGGATTTCTGCACCGAAGCGTGCAATATCATAATGCGAACACGCTGCCGCCATGTACTCCATCCCGCAACACGCCGTCACAAAGGGGTACTGGAACAGCGAGAATTTTCGCGACCAGTTCACCACGTTGTCGAAGGTGGTGGTCAGAAAATCTCCGTAGTTTGCCGCAGCCATATCGTCTCCTAATATCGTTGTTTCGTCACTCCCATTCGAGTGCACCTTTCTTCCAATCGTAAACCAACCCAAGCGTCAGCACCGAAATGAACACCATGCTCGCGATGAACCCGAACCAGCCCAACTCACGGAGTTGCACCGTCCACGGGTAGAGAAAGACAATCTCCACGTCAAAAACCAAAAAGACCAACGCAGTCATGAAGAACTTGACGTCGTAGCGATGGCCCTCCATGCCTTTGCCGATGAAGCCGGACTCGAATGGGGCCGCCTTCTCACGGGTACGCAGCTTGGGGCCGACCACCAAACCAATGATGGTGAACATCCCCGCAAGGCCTGCACCCACAAGAATCAGGATCAGGATGGGGAGATAATCGTTAGTGATGGTCATGCAACGTTTTTTGAGATGGACAGACGGATCCAATTAAAGTCTTCGCAGTATTTCACCAGACCCTGCGATTGTCAATTGAATTTCTAGCGCACCACCGTGCCCGGAGCCGCTGCTTGGGGTGCCTCCACCACAGTGATTGTCGTGCCATCGTCCGATGCGAGCACCATGCCTTCCGAAAGCTCGCCGCGCAGCTTCACGGGTTTGAGGTTCGCCACGACCACAACGCGCTTGCCGACCATCTGTTCCGGTGTGTAGAACTCCGCCACTCCGGAGACGATGCTGCGCAACCGACCCTCGCCGAGATCAATCTGCGAGACCAGCAGCTTGTCCGATTTTTCCATGCGTCGGCACTCCCGGACGATTCCGACCTTCAGTTCAATCTGCTGGAAGGTGTCGATGCCGATTTCGTTTCCGGAATTTGATTCGTCCGCCTTTGGTTTCGGAGCCACTGCGGACTGCTGTTTTTTGGTCGGCTTGGGCGTGGATTCCGCCGGAGCCGACTGCAACTTGGGAAAGAGCGGAGTTGGCTCCGGAAGTGGAGTTCCCGACTCCAGCGTTCCGGGGACAAGCTGGTCAAACGCAAGCGGTTGCACAGGCAGGCCAAGCAGTCGCTGCGCCTCTGCCATCTTCTCCGGCATCACTGGCTGGAGCAACCCCACGAGGATGCGGGCGGAATCCAGCGCGGAGTACAGCACGGTTCCGAGGAGTTCACACTGTTCTGGTTCCTTCGCCAACTTCCACGGCTTGTGTTCGTCAATGTACTTGTTGACCGCGCTGCTGAGTTGTGTCACCAACTCAAGCGCCCGATGCGGTTGGAAGGCACACACCAATTCCCGGACGCGCCCCACGCCTGCTGTGAACTCATGCCGCAAGTTGGTTTCCAACTCGGCTAATTCTCCACACGGGGGCACCTGTCCGTCAAAATTCTTGCGAGCGAGCGTGATTGAGCGGCTGATGAGGTTGCCGAGGTTGTTGGCGAGGTCTCCGTTGTAGCGAGCGAGCGCGAGGGCTTCCGTGAAGTTCGCGTCCTCCCCAAAGCTCATTTCGCGGAGCAGGAAGTAGCGCAGCGCATCCACACCGAGGCGATCCTTCATGTCCAGTGGATTGACAACATTGCCGAGCGACTTGCTCATCTTGCTGCCGCCGATCACCCAGTGTCCATGAACCACCAGTTTTTGAAACACGGGAATCCCCGCCGCTTTGAGCATGCACGGCCAATAGATGCCGTGCGTCTTGAGAATGTCCTTGCCGATGATGTGGTGGCAGTGCGGCCAGAATTTTTGGTAGCGCGGGGCATCCGGCCAGCCAAGGGCGTTGGGGTAGTTGAGCAACGCATCGAACCAGACGTAGGTGACAAACTCCTTGTCGAAGGGCAGTTCGATTCCCCAACTCAAGCGGCTTTTCGGACGTGAAATGCAGAGGTCTTGCAGGGGAGCTTCCAAGAAGCGCAGCAGTTCGTTGCGGTAGCGTCCGGGGTACACCAGTTCGGGATTGTTTTCCAGCAACTGCACCAGCCAAGCCTGATAGGCGCTCATCCGGAAGAAGTAGTTCTGCTCCTTGTGCGGCTGAGGTGGCTTCTGGTGATCCGGACAATCGCCTTCCGGCGTCAGTTCCGATTCATCAAGAAAACGTTCGCAACCGACGCAGTACAGCCCTTCGTACTCCTTGAGGTAGATTTCGCCCTGGTCATGGATTCTCTGAAGCACCGCCTGCACTGCGGATTTGTGTTCCGGATCGGTCGTGCGGATGAACTGATCGTGTGCAATGTGCAGGGAGGGCCACATGTCCCGGAACTCGCCCGCCATCCGGTCCACGAACTCCTGCGGATCAATCTCGGCTTGCGCCGCCGATTCCGCAATCTTCTGCCCGTGTTCGTCCGTCCCCGTCAGGAAATACGCCTCTTCGCCAAAAAGCCGCCGGTAGCGCGTGAACACATCGGCGGCAATCGTCGTGTAGGCGTGCCCAATGTGCGGGTGGCTGTTGACGTAGTAAATCGGGGTGGTGACGTAGAAGGTCTCGCTCATGCCGTTTCTTGAAGCTCCGGGAAGTTGACTTGTCGTAAATCTCGCCCAGTGTCAGTTCGTTCTGACCTACTTCCTCCTTGGCGCATGGCGGTCACTCCCCTGGCAGTGTGATCATCGGTTCTTCCAGATGGGGGCGATAGAGGACGATTGTCTTGCCGATCACTTGCACCACCGCAACCTCCTCGCGTCCATCAAGCTTGGCGGCACACTCCTTCTGGGAGAAAGGGCTGTGTTCCATCACTTTGACCTTGATCAATTCGTTGGTGAGCAAGCGGGCCTCGATCTGCTTGAACGCCTCATCTGTGAGTCCGGATTTGCCAATGTTGACCACGGGTTTGAGGGCGTGGGCGAGTCCGCGCAGGTAGCGTTTCTGTTGTCCGGTCATGGAAGGGTCAGGGGGGTGATTTTTCGTCAGATTTTGGAGTGCGCGTACCGAGAATCCCCGCATCGGTATGCAAGCAAGCAGGCTACCAAGCGGCTCTCCGCCTCACAAGACGATTCCCCCGGATTCAACGCAGGGGCGGGTAGATGAAGCGGAAGTGAACCACCAGTTCGTCCTCCCCGAAATCATCCGGCAGCGCAGACAGTTGCCCGGATGCCAACAGGGCCGAGATCACGGAGGCCTCCATTTCCGGAGAAGCGAGGATCACGTTGGTGATTTCGTAGGATTCCAAGGTGCCGGAGCGGTCAACGCGCACCAGCACAAACACATCGCCCCCCTGCGGACGCAGCCCGTGGGCGTAGTCGAGCGGTGGATTGTTGTTCCAAGTGTATTGGAGGGTCTGCGCCCAGCGCCCCATGTACGACTCGTAGGGCCAGTCGTAGGAACTGAGCGTGAAGAAACCCCCGCCGGATCGTCCGGAGTCTCCCGCTCCCGGCGGGGGCGGGAGCGCGGATTTGCGATTTGGAGAAACGGAGAGGAGCGTGGGTTTGGGCAATTCCCCTCCGACTTGGAGTGGTCCGGAGGGTTCCGGGAGTTTGAGCGGCACCGACATGCCTTCGCGCAAAAACCACTGCTCCGGAAGCAGCGGCGTTTTGGAAGCCAGTGGAATCGCTACGGCTTGCTGTGGCTTGGGTGGAAGCGAGGGCTGCCCCGGACTCAAGGCCGGATTCGGCATCTGTGGTTCCAGTCGTGCCAGCAAGTTTTCCTCAGCTTCGGCAGAATCGGTGCCCGGTTCAGTTGATTCCGGTGGGGAGGTTTCAGCTTCGGCGGGAGGCTGAACCGTCGATTTTTCCGCAGGCTGGGGTTCCGGCGCGGGAAGCTGAGGTTCGGAGCGGCGGACGGCACTCTTGAGCTGCTTCATACTGAGCAGTTCCGCCGGAGTTTCCTGAATCAGGTCTTCCAATTGATCCGTTTCCAGTTCCTCGACGGGAGGTTCCGGGATGGGTGTTTGCTCCGCAGACGATGAAGCCGTGAGCTGCTGCGACGGTGGTTCCGGTTGGAAATCAGGCAGAACAGGCGTGGGTGGCGTCCAGCGTTCCAGTTCGATGAGCAGGGAATTTTCCGGGGGTGGCGGTGGGCGAAACCACTGCGGCAAGAGCGGAATTAGCGCGGCGTGGAGTCCGAGAACCAGCCCAAGGATGCCCAGCCGGAGCGGCAGCGGCGTCCCCGGCATCGGTCACGCATCAATGACCCGGGGCACCTTGAAGAAGCGGTTTTCCAGGTAGGGGCTGAACTGTTCCGGCGTGACCGGGGAATCAACGGCGCGGTCTTCACGGACACGCGGGGCGAGGATGGGATTGAGGGCTTCCGAATTTTCCGGAAGCTCAACGGCGTTGAGCCTTTCAAAGTATTCGAGGATGGTGCCGAACTGCTGGGCGAATTCCTGCTCCTCCTCTGAAGTCAGTTCCAGCGATGCGAGCTTGGCGATCTTGCGGACTTCCTTAACGCTGAATGCACTCATGGTGACCCCATCAAACGGACTTCAGCCTGGGCGACCACCTTGCCCTCCACCAGCGCTTTGGCGTTGAACACCCAAAAATTCTTCTTGCGGTTGGCGAGGGTGGATTCGATCACCAACTGGTCTCCAGGCACCACCTGCTTGCGGAATTTCGCATTGTTGACTCCGGCGTAGAACGCCATCAGTCCGTGGTCTTCCTGCATCACGGAATCAATGATGAACGCGCTCGTCTGCGCCATCGCCTCCAGTTGCAGCACCCCAGGAAACACCGCCATTTCCGGGAAGTGCCCCTGAAAGATTGGCTCGTTGATGGTGACATTCTTGACTGCCTTGCAAAATTCCCCCTCGCGCACCTCCAGTACGCGATCAATCATCAAAAAGGGGTAGCGGTGCGGCAGAATCTTGCGGATCGCTTCAATGTCCTTGGTCACGGGTCACTCCGATGCTTTGAGGGCGTTGTAGTGGTCAATCACCTTCTGGGTGAGGTCGGTGGTGTCCTCCTGCATGTAAAGGATCACCTGAGTGGCGTTGCGCTCCAGCACAAGGTCGAACTTCTCGCGCATCGAAACCGTGCGGATTGACCCCTTCAACTCGTTGAAAATGGCCTCGGTCAACTGACGCTCCTGCCCACGCAACTCCTGCTCGAACTGCCGCGCCTGCTCCTGCAACTGCTGCTGGCGTTGCTGCAACTCCTGCTCCTTACGCTGTCGTGCTGTTTTGGTGAGCAAAGGGTTGTTGCGCAATTCCTCCCCCAACTGCCGCAACTCCTCCTCCTCCACCTCAAACTCCTTCTGCTTCTGACGCCCCCGTGCTTCCAGCACGTTCCGGGAGCGGATACCGGATTCCGATTCGTTGAGCGCACGGTTGAGGTCCACCACCCCGATCTTGAAAGCCCACGCCGGAGACGCGCCCCCTAACAGAGCCACCACCAGCCAGAGCACCAGATGTTGCTTTTGCATAAACGTCCTGAGTTCCATACCGGATTGAGTCTAGCGGAATGTCGCGGGAACTCAAGCCCGGAAGCACAAGCTGCTCTTCTAGCTATGATTTTATGACCCGTCTGCGCCACCACGGATTTCCATCACCTTTGCTCGACTGGCCACAGTCGCCTTACACTGCTGCGTTCTTTGCTTTCAATAAGAAGGAGATTGTAACAATGCTGTGCGATTTGAAAAAAATCGATTTTTATAAAAAGTTATGTGTTCATAGCGGACTTCGTTAGTTTCGTTAACTGACATGGCAATCACTCCGCCCCACAGGCTGGAGAGCGGGAAAGCGATCATGTCAAACGGAGCGATGCGGACTTCATCGCCCCCGCAGTAGTGACTTAGCAGCCCCACTCCCCGTCTTGCAGGACAAGGCTTCCAGCAGCTTGATTTCCGGATCAATCAGCCAGCAACAGAAACATCTTGATGAGCATCCATCAAGTGACTAGCCTGACTAGGCTGTTCATGAAGATCAACAAATCAAGGAGACGGTATGGGCGCTACATGGAAATTACAGGTTGCCAAGGCTCAGTTCAGCAAAGTCGTGGACGATGCTTTGCGGCATGGCCCTCAGTATGTGACTCGTCGCGGTGAAAAAGCCGTGGTCGTACTCTCGACCCAAGCGTATGAAGAGCTAACCACCAATCTACCCAGCTTTAAGGAATTTTTATTAAGCGTCCCCAAATTGGATGAAGGTTTTGAGATTGAGAGTCCCAAAGACTATCCGAGGAAGATCGAGTTAGGGCTTGCTGAAAAAGTCGCATACCACTACCAAACTCGTTACTGATTGAGGTACTGCTGGTAGGAGAGTTGCTGGGTGAGGTTCTGATGGTTTTGACTGGCGAGGCGTTTCCACATTTCCCCTTCGCCTTCCGGGCTTGCAACCAACTGCCGGAAGGTTTCGAGAGCTTCTTTCTCCATACCGAGCCGAGCTTGGATCACTCCGATTTGGTAACGTGCCCAGTTGACCTGTTTGCGGGTTTCCGGGCCTTCGCGTTCAGCGTAGTTCGCCACGGCATTTTGGTAGAGCCGTAGCGCTTCCTGATCGCTTTGGACCTTGGTGAGCATTTCCCCGGCCCGGAAGTGGCTGTCAATGATGAACTGCGGGGTGTCCTGCGCAGTCACGGGGTGTCGGTACTTTGTAATCGCTTCGCGGTAGGCGCGTCCGGATTCGGCGTAACGGCCAATCTCCTCGTACATCTGCCCAAGCTCGTACCAGAGTTCCGGGACCACCTCCATCCGCAAAGGGTCCTCGTCGTCGTCATACTTCTGGATGGTCTGTTCGTAAACAATACGAGCCTTGTCGTACTCCTTCGCCTGACGGTAAACCTGCGCGAGGCTGAAGCGGGCATCGGCGTCATAGAGGCTGTCCGGATAGTCCGCGAGAAAGCGAGTGAGCTGATCCCGTGAGAGCGAGGGATCGCCCTTCTCGACGAGGGCCAACGCCGTTTGCAGCCGGGCCAGTTCGAGCATTGTGCCCTGTACCCGCGAGTCGAGAAACTTGAGCAAATCGAGGGCTTCCTCGTAAAACCCAAGGCGCTGGTGTGCGACCGCAACCTGAAAGAGGGTGGAATCGAAACGGAAGTTGAGCAAGTACTTCGCCTTGTAGTCGCGGTAGTTGGCAATGAGTTCCAACAACTCCTGCCGCTGGAACTGGTCGTCAATCAACCCCTTGAGGTTCTCGTCAATGTTTTCTCGGACGACGCCGCGTCGGACGTAAGGACTGAGCGGGTGCTTCTCTTGGTACTTCTCCAATTCCTCAATCGCGGGCTTGTACATTCCGTAAAGCGTGAGGGTCAACCCCTTGCGTAGCAGAGCTTCCTCCGACTGCGGCGCATCCGGATAGAGCCGCACGATTTCATCGTAGAGGTCAATGGCCTCCAGATACTCGTCCGAATAGGGCCGGGTTGCCTGAATGTTGGCGATGCGGAGTTTGCCGAGCAGGACGATTTCGCGGGAGTAGCTGTTGATCGCCTTTTCGTAGGCCCGGATCGCCTGTTCCTCCTTGCCCTCGTCCCGCAGGAAATCCCCTAGCCGCAGGGCCACGAGCTTGGTGAAATCCTGCTTGGGGTAACGCTCTAGCAGGGCGCGGAACGCTTCGCGGGCGGTCATGAAATCTGCGTTCTCGTAATACGTTTCACCCATGTGGAAGAGCAGCGTGGGGTCTTCCAGCACGTACTGCGGGTCCAGATCGCGGGCGCTGTCGAAATGCTCCTTGGCGATGATGGGCCGATCCAAGTGGTAGTACGCCTGCGCCATGCGGTAGTGGGTTTCGGCGAGGAAGCGCGGATTCGGTGTCACTTGCAGGTACTCCTCGAAATCCTTGATCGCCTGCTCCCAATCCCGGCGTTCGATCTGGTTGAGCGCCTTCCAGAAATTCGCCTCGCTCGCCTCCAGCGAAGTGGGGAATTTGCTCTTGAGTTTTTCGAAACTGGTGTTCGCTTCCTGCGTGAATTTCATGCGCTGGTAGCTGCGTCCAATCCGGAAATAAGCATGTGGGGCGAGGTCTTCGATGAGTCCGTAATCCTCCGACACGCGCAGGGCCGTGAGGTAAGCGTCAATCGCCTCGTGGAAATTGCGCCCCCGGCGGCGCTCCAGCATCGTGTAGATCGTGTCAGCCTTGCGGTAGAGCGCCCGGATGGCCGCAGGCTCCATCGTGTCCTCAAACACCCCCACATTATTCTTTGCCGCCGAGTAGGACTGCTTGAAGAAACCAACCGCTCCTTCATAGTCGCCCTTCCGGAAGGCGTTCTCGCCTTGTTGGTAGAAATTCTGAACCTGAATCTTACGGTTTTTGACAATGGCGCGCTCGTTGCGCAGGCGCAGTTCCTCCTCCGGGGAAAGCTCACCCTCCGGCTCCGGTTCCGGAGCAGCTGCAGCCACGCCGTACACATCCACCTCCCAGCGTGGAGGGGTTTCCCGCAGGTTGCGCTCCACCCGAGACTCCGCCCCCAGCATGGCCAGAGTCAGGAAAATCTGGCTTTCATCCGAATCTAGACTCTCCAAGCGCACTCTCCCATCTTCAAACTCCGGCGTTTCATAATCCTCAGCGGGCAGGGTGTCCGGGAAACGCAACTCGATTTCCCTACCGTGCTGCTGCATGAAAAGCCGTGGGGCTTCCGAGAAAATCAGGGTGAGGCGTGTGTGTCCAGACAGCCCACCCTCCGCAGTAACGGAGCGGAAATTCGTTGCCAACAGTCGCACCTTGGCCCCAGGTTCGATGGGCGGCAGCGGCTCAAGCTGCTTGGAGGGGCGGAAAGTGAGTTGCAGGATGTTCGGCACTTCCGGGGGATCGATGTCAAACACCAGCCCCGCTGTCCGAAACTTGAACTGCGCCCAGAGGTCCGGACCCACCTCCAAGAAGCGCACCCCCTCCACCTGTGAGTCGTTGAAGAGCTTGACCGAGTTGCCGTCCGGGAAGCTGGGTTTGGTGTTGCGAAACTTGACGACGAGGGTGTGGGCGTCCAGATTTTCCGAGATCTGGTAAACCGGGGGCTGGTTGAGGAACAACCGGATGCTGAGCTGCCGTCCACGCCGGACTAGTTCGATCTGTTGAACCTCCGCAGCTTGTGCGAACACAGGAGTAGTTTCAACACCGATCAGGATCAGTAGCACCCCAAGCACTAAAAGGGTGCGGAGAAAATGGGACAGCAAGCGTTGCACGGGCATTCCGGGTCAGCCTTCGTAGAAGGGGCGGAGGTATTTGGAGCGCGAAGGATGCCGGAGCTTGCGTAGCGCCTTGGATTCGATCTGCCGGATACGTTCGCGGGTGACCTCGAAATCCTGTCCGACTTCCTCCAGCGTGTACTCTTTCACCTCGTCAAGGCCAAAACGGAGCCGCAACACTTTTTCCTCCCGGATGCTCAGGGAGTTGAGCGCCTCCCGGGTTTTTTCCTTCATGTGGGTATAAAACGTGGCATCGTCAGGATTGTCTGCTTTTTCATCAGCAATGAAACTGCTGAGTGGGGAATCGTTATCATCGTCAACTGGCGTCTCCAGCGAAACGGGTTCCCTCGCGACTTTAAGCACTTTCCGGATTCGATGCAAGGGCATGCCCAAGTGATCAGAAATTTCATCGGCGGTCGGCTCACGCCCATACTCCTGCACCAACATCCGGGTCAGGCGAGAGAGCTTGTTGATCGCCTCAATCATGTGAACCGGAATCCGGATGGTGCGAGCCTGATCTGCAAGTGCCCGCGTGATCGATTGCCGAATCCACCACGTCGCGTAGGTCGAGAATTTGAAACCCCGGCGGTACTCAAATCGATCCACCGCCTTGATCAGGCCAATGTTGCCTTCCTGAATGAGGTCAAGGAACTGCAAGCCTCGGTTCGTGTATTTCTTGGCAATGCTGATCACGAGTCGCAAGTTTGCACCCACTAGGTCCGATTTCGCCTGCTTGACCTGCAATTCGGTACGACGCAATTCCTTCACCTGCTCCACAAACGCCTCCCGGCTCAGCAACACCCGCTCCGTCATGGCAGCAATGCGGCAGCGTCCGGACTCGATCTTTTCGTAGCAGCGATTGGCGACACTGAAACGCAGTCCCGTCTGCTCGGTGATTTCCGATGCCACACGTTTGCGCTTGCGCACTCCAGCTTGCCGATACTGCCGGAAGAGCTCGTCCGCCTGCTCAGGCGGTAGGCGCAGCTCCTTGAAGTGGCACTCCACCTGCTGGCTGGTGAGGTCGATCTTGTGCTTGTACTGGAAAAGGTTTTGACACATCTCCTCCAATTGCCGCGAATTGAAACTGATGGAGCGGATGACCTCGTGAATCCTGCTTTCGTATCCAGCGAGTTTGGCCTTGTCGCTCTTGCTCAGCATTTTTCCAGCATTTTGGCGCAGTGCTATTGCCGCTTCATGCTGCTGTTGCATCACGTCCAATTGTTCACTGAGTTTTTCGGAAGCGGCAGCATCGTCTTCGATCACGTTGTCGTCCTCATCGAGTCCGGAGATTAGCTGCCGCGCCCGCAGTTTCTGGCTTTTGAGCCGCTTGTTGGTCTCGATGAGCTGGAGGGCGATCAGGTTGGATTGCGCCAGAATCTCGATCACCTTCTGCTGGCCCTCCTCGATACGCTGTGCGACCTCCACCTCGCCGGCGCGGGTGAGTCGGCTGATAGCCCCCATCTCCTGGAGGTACATGCGCACCGGATCCTCGGTGGCCGTGTCAGTGCCGGGGTCGAGGTCAAGTCCGTCTTCTCCGAAAAATTCATCCTCTAATTCGGGGTCGTAGTCGTGTTGACTAAGGTTGATCTTGCGACCTCCGTCTATCACGTCAATATCCATTTCGGAGAGGATGTTGAGGATCTGTTCCACCTGTTCCGGGTTCGGAGTCGAGTCGGCAAGCTGCTGATTGATGTTATCGAGGCTGAGGTAACCCTGCTCGCGCCCTTCAGCCACCAATCCCCGCACCACACGGATTTCGTTGCGACCCAGTTCTCCGGGAGTTCCCGGTGCCGTAAAGGATGAGGGTATAACGCTGAGGTGGTTCATGTCGCCTGCCTTGGTCGGGTTCACGGGGCTTGCATCGTTTCCGCTTGAGGCAGCAACTGCTGCAACTGAGCGTTCAAGCGCCGGAGTTCCATTCCGGCCCGCAGGCGGTCTTCCTCGACCAGACCCGCACTTTTTTCCTGATAGCGCAACTTGAGTGAGCGTTCCTTGAGCCGCCGGACGGACCAGCGGAACTGCGATTCGAGATTACGCTCCAGAAAATCCTCGGCCAACAGCGGGGCCAGATCGCGATGCAGTTCGGGATCCTGACGTTCAACTCCGGAAGGGTCAAGGGGGTGCAGCAGGTCTGGAGGTAGTTGCATCAGGCGCGAGTAGATGTGCCGGAGTCGGGTGTCCTGCATCTCTTCAGGGAGAAGGTACTGACGGGCCAAGGACCATAACTGCCCCTGAGCCAGCAACGCTTGCACGACCCACCATTCGTCTGTACGACTACTCTCGGTGTGTGCAGAATGGATAGGTTTAGCATTTTCATTTTCGGAATGCAACGATTCCGGCAGTTTTCTCAACAACACCTCCGGACTGACCTTGAGCTGATCCGCAAGTGCAACCAGCGTGAGCTGCCGACGGTCCTGCTGGGGGATTTGCGCCAGCAGCGGGACCAGTTCCTCCACCGCCCGCATCCGGCCTTGCACGGAATCGGGCATCCGGGAGAGCGTTTCCTGTACCAAAAACTCTAGCAGCGGCTTAGCGTCTGCAAGCAGATCGCGCATGGCCTCGGCCCCGTTTTTCAACAGGAACGTGTCCGGGTCCTCGCCAAGCGGCAGGGTGACGACCTGTGCCTCGGCCTTGCTGGCGAGAAAGAGCCTCGCGTTCTTGAGGGCCGCGTTGCGTCCGGCTTCGTCACCGTCGAAGAGCAACGTCACCACGTCCGCATAGCGTTCTGCAACCTGAACGTGCTTGGGGGTGAGCGCGGTTCCACATGGTGCAACCGCCTCGCCAATGCCATATTCGTGCAGCCGCATGACATCGAGGTAGCCCTCAACCACGAGCAGTTTGCGGCTACGGCGGATGGAGTCCAAACCTTCGTACAACCCGTAGAGGATTTGGCTCTTGTGGTAGTAATCGGTTTCCGGACTGTTCAAGTACTTCGGGCCGTCCTCGGCACCAAGGATTCTACCGCCAAACGCGATGCAGCGTCCACGAGGATCACGGATGGGGAAGATCAGGCGGTTCCGGAAGCGGTCGTAGGGGCGTTCGGAACGTTCGCTGGTTTTAGCCAGTCCGACCCTGACGACCAAGCCGTTCGGGATGCTGCGCGTTTGCAGGTGCCGCAGCAGCCCTTGCCAGTCGTCCGGAGCATAACCCAGCGCAAAACGCTCTTGCAATGCTGTGGGCACCTTGCGTTCTTCGAGGTAGTTCCGAGCTTCCTCCCCGCCGGGTTCCCGTAACTGCTGACAGAAGAAGGTTTGCGCCTGCTTGAGGCACGCCATGCCTTCGTCGGCATCGTCTCGCTTGCGGGGGCCGGATTCCCCCTCCAAGGCAATACCGGCCTTGCGGGCGAGTTCCGTGATCGCTTCCACGAAACTCACGCGCTCGTGCAACATGAGGAACTTCACCGCCCCTCCACCAACATTGCACCCGAAGCAATGAAAAAACCCACGCTGCGGGTTGACGTTGAAGGAGGGTGTCTTTTCGTTGTGAAAGGGGCAACACGCCTTGAAGGAGGTTCCAGCCTTGCGCAAGGCAACCCCTTGGTCTTGGATCAACCCAACCAGATCGGTGGCGTCCTCGACTTTGCGAATGAAATCTTGGGAGAAACGCATCAGGAAGGTTCAACAGCAGAGGTCAGGTCTTCAAAGCGGCAACGGCCATCGGCAACAACATGCAGCCGGTGAGTGCAGGCAAACGGAAGGTTTTCGCCAAAGGCAAAAATCCCCCCCAAATAACCTAGTGCCCACTGGCCAAGCAACTCTTGCACCCTGCGATCCGGACTCTTCAGCAATTTGCGCAGCAGCACCAGCCGAGTCCGCGCCGCAATCAGCAAAACCAGTTGGAAGCGGTCACGCATCTCGCCCTTCAGACGGCTCGGACTGCTCCGCTGCATTTCCGGAGTCATTTCCAGATGGTCCATCAGCGTGTTCACAAACCAGCGGCGCCCCCCCAGCCAGGGGCGCTCTTCAAAAAGCTTGGAGGCAAGGCTTTCCCGTAGCGATGCTCCGGGGCTGAGTCGTTGCCAAATTTGCTCGTCGGTGCAGGGATGCACTCCAGAAGCAGTGGCCAGTCCTCCTGCTTTGGGCTTGAGCTTGAGATGCAGCAAACGCCATACTACCTCTTCTTGCTCGGCGGTTGCGCACACCACTTGGCAGCGTTTCCGGGAGTGCAAGGTCAGCGACAAATCACGCACATCCCACTGCCGAGTCGTCTCGTCTCCTTCGTCCAGCTCCTCATAATGTCCGAGCGCACGGCAATTCAGCAACAATTTTCCCGACATTGACCTTGGCTGTGCTGGTGGAGCGGTGTTTGTCTTCGCTTGAAGAATCTCTGAAATTCGGGAACCAGCTCGGCTCCGCGCTCTTTCCCGGAGCCATCGTGCTGCTGGATGGGCCAATGGGCGCGGGCAAAACCACCCTTGCCAAGGGCATCTGCACTGGGCTTGATGTTCCGGAAACGATGGTGGTTTCGCCCACATACACCATTGCCAACTTCTATCCCGGACGACTGCCGGTTTCCCATGTGGATCTCTTCCGACTGGAACAACCCGAACAACTTGACGACTTTGATCGGGATGACCTCTTGCCTCCGGATGGGGTTTCGTTGGTGGAGTGGCCAAAGCTGATCCAGTCGTGGCTTACTGCGGACGAACCCGTGCTGCACCTTGAGATTGGAGTTTCCGGGAGCGAGATTCGCAAGGCAAAGTTGAGCAGTGCTGCTCCGGAATTTTCCGGAATTCTGAATCGTCTCCACAAATTACCGTGATCCTGCTTGCCGTTGACACCGCTTTTGGGCACTTGGGCTACTGCCTCAGCCACGACGGGGAAGTGCTGGCGAGCCATTTCGCTCGCTCCCGGCGCAGCAATTCCAAGCTGTTGCTGCCCACGCTCGATTTGCTGTTGAGTGCGGTTGACCTCCAGAAAACGGACATCTCTGCCATTGTAGTGAATCAAGGGCCGGGATCCTACACAGGGGTTCGCATCGGGCTGTCTTTTGCCAAGACTTTTGCGCAAGCCTGTGAAATTCCGTTGATTCCGGTACCGTCATTGGATGTACTCGCCGCTCAAGTGGATGGAGTCCCGGAGCCGTTTGAGGTGCTACTCAACTGCACACGCCACGAGCTTTTCCGGGCACGTTACGAAGGCAAAGCAGGAACTCCGGTGCGGCTTGGTGACATCGAACACGTCAGGGACGGTGCGGCCTTGCTTTCGCACCTGACCGGACCCGTCTTGCTACATCGTTTAAGCGTCAATCGCTATGCTCAACTTCCGGAACCAAAGCATCCAGTGAATCCCAATCGTCAGCGGAGTTCGTTTCCGGACCCCGCGTTGCTCAACCAAGTGGGAGCAATGCTGCTCAACCAAGGCGTGCTTCCGGATTTTGACCACGTTCACCCGCTCTATGTCAAGCAGGAGGTGACGAATGCGTCATCCCGAGAAGGGTTTTTCCGCGGTCAACGTCTTTGATCAAAGCGTTGTCCCACGAGTGCGGAGGCGATGTTGATCTTTTGGATGTCAATGGTGCCTCCAGCGATGCCCCAGCCCCACGCATCTCGCATTTTTTGTTCGAGTGGGTAGGTCTTAGAGTAGCCATAGCCGCCCAGCAACTGCACAGCCTTGCCCGTGACCTCGCGCACCATCTCGTTGGCAAAGCATTTGGCGATCGAGCTTTCGCCAACCGAAGGCAACCCTTGTTGTGCATTGACTACTGCCCGGTAAAGCAGCATCCGTGAGGCATCAACCTTCATTTTCATCTCAGCAAGTTGCAACTGCACAGCCTGAAATTCCACGATCGGTTTTCCAAATTGCTGGCGTTTTTGTACATAATCAAGGGCATAATCGAAGGCGCTTTGGGCTAGTGCGAGGCTCATAGTGGTGTTGCCGCAGCGTTCGAGGTCAAACGCTTCCATCAGCTTTGGAAAACCACCCGCTGCAATGATCACGTTTTCCTTCGGCACCACCAGATCATCAAAGAATATGTCTGCCGACGGCACCCCCCGGAACCCCATGTGGTGTTCACATTGACCAAAACTGATGCCGGACTGCTCCTTGGAAACCAGCACGGCTCCGATCCCCTTCGCTCCGGGTGCATCCGACATACGGCAATAGACGACATAGTAATCTGCGTGGTTCGCTCCGGAACACCAGCGTTTCATGCCGGACAGCACCCACTCGCTTCCGCGCTGCTCCGCCTTCGTCGTCAAGTCCGTGAGTGCTGATCCCGCGTTTGGTTCTGACATCGCGACCGCGACAATCGCCTCGCCTGCACACACTTGCGGAAGTAGGCGTTTGCGCATTTCCTCTGGACCAAAGTGAGCAATCGCCAAGGTGGGTCCGAAGCAGGATTCAAACACTGGAAAGGCAACGGCAATCGATTGCTTGGCCATTTCCTCCAAGACCAGCACGGCTTCGAAATGCCCCAAACCTCCGCCGCCGTAAACGGCGTCCAGATTGATACCCAGCAACCCCTGCTGTGCGAACTTCCGGACAACCTCTTTGCTCGGAGGTTGATCTTGCTCCTCCACCTCGTGGGCGGTTTCTCCAAGTTCGGATGCCGCGAACTTCCGGGCCATTTCCTGTAATGCGGTTTGTTCTTCGCTCAGGGTGAAATCCATTGAAAAACTCCTTTGGCGTGATCCTCTTCAGGAATCCATGCTCTCCAACCGCACCCGGATTGCAGCGGCGTGGGCGTGGAGATGTTCTGCCTCGGCGAAGCGGATGATGGCAGGGCCATCCTCCCGGAGGCGCTGCGGGGAGTAGCGGAGGATCGAACTGGTCTTGACGAAATCCTGCACCCCCAATGGTGAGGCGAATTTCGCGCAGCCGGAGGTGGGCAGCGTGTGGTTGGGTCCGGCAAAGTAATCCCCCACAGGTTCCGGAGTGTCGGCCCCTAGGAAAATCGCTCCGGCATTGCGGATCTGGGCGATGTCTTCCAGTGGGTTTTGAGTGAGCAGTTCGAGGTGTTCCGGCGCCAGTTCGTTGACCACCTCAAAGGTTTCCTTCAGTGATTCCACCACGATCAAGGCGGAGCGGTGGGAAAAAGAGGCTTCCAGAATTTCCCGCCGGGGCAGCGTGGGCACCAACTCGAGCAGGCGTTTCCGCACCGCTGCGGCTTGAGTCGCGGAGGTCGTGACCAGAATCGCCCCGGCTTCCGGATCGTGTTCGGCCTGCGAGAGCAGATCGCGGACGAGGTATTCGGTCGGCACGTCCTCGCGGTCGCAGACGATCATGATCTCGCTCGGCCCCGCGAACGAATCGATGCCGACGATCCCGTACACCTGCCGCTTGGCTTCGGCGACGTAGGCGTTGCCGGGTCCGGTGATCTTGACGACCTTCGGGAGTGAATCTGTGCCATACGCCAAGGCACCGACCGCTTGGGCGCCGCCGACTGCGTAGAGTTCGTTCACTCCCAGCAGAGTGGCACACGCCATCACGAGTTCGTGGGGGCGTCCGTCCTTTCCTGGAGGCGAAACCATCGCAATGCGCGGCACCCCGGCAACTTGCGCGGGAATGACATTCATCAGCAGCGACGACGGGTAAAATGCCCGCCCGCCCGGAATGTACACTCCGGCACTGTCCACGGGCGTCACCTTCCAGCCAAGGATGGTGCCGTCCGGACTGAAGTCGAGTTGACTGTCGGTTTTCTGGCGTTCGTGGAAGCGACGAATGTTCGCGGCTGCTCGCTCCAACACGTTCCGGAGTTCCACATCAACCGCATCGAGTGCTTGCTGAAGTTGTGGTTCCGGAACCCGGAAGTCCTCCACATGCACACCGTCAAAACGCGCGGTGTACTCCTGCACCGCTGCATCGCCTCGACTGCGGACATCCTTGAGAATCGCCCCGACGGTTTCGGCAACATCCGGTGAAGGTTCCATCGTCCCAAAGGTTTTCCGGAATTCGTCAAACCCGTGAAAAAGCTTCACCTGCATCACGCCACCATGCGTTCGGCAGTTTGGAAATGGACGGAGACAGTCTTGGAAATGCCCGGTTCCTCCATCGTCACGCCGTAGAGTCGATCGCCCAGCTCCATCGTTTTTTTGTTGTGGGTGATGATGATGAACTGCGATTTGTCGGCAAGCTGCCGGATGAGGTTGTTGAAACGCCCCACGTTCGCGTCATCCAGTGGAGCGTCCACCTCGTCAAGCAGGCAGAACGGGCTGGGTTTGATGAGGAAGATCGCAAAAATCAGCGAGATCGCCGTGAGTGCCTTCTCACCCCCGGAGAGCAAGTTGATGTTCTGGAGCTTCTTGCCCGGAGGCTGGGCTACGATGTCGATGCCTGCATCTAGCAAATCCTCGGACTCGGTCAGCACCATCCGTGCCTCACCCCCATCGAAGAGCTTGGTGAAGACCTCCCCGAAATGCTCGTTCACCTGATCGAACATCTCCCGAAAGCGACGGCGCGACTCGACGTTGATGTCGCGGATTGTGCGCTTGAGGTCGTCCACTGCCTTCTGCAAATCCTCGGACTGCTCCGTGAGAAATTGCAGTCGCTCCACCAAGGCCGCATGTTCGTCCGGAGCCGCGAGGTTGACTGGCCCCAGTGCGTTGAGCTTGGCCTTGAGTCGCTGGACCTCGCGGGAGAGTTCGCGCACCTTCAGGTTCTCCAAATCGAGTCCCTGCACCAGCGTTGCCGGAACTTGCTCGGTGAAATCGCGCAGTTGCATTTCCAGTTGCTCGCGCTGCATCCGGAATTCCGCGAGCTTGAGCGAGGTGTCGTGAGCAGCACTGACCACGGTTTCCAGTGTCTTTTGCTTGGCTTGCAGCGTCCGAGTGAGTTCGTTTTGCTGCTCCGTCTGTTCAACATGCTGAACTGTTTCCGAATCTAACTCGACCTTGAGCGTATCCCGCGACTGCAACAAGCCCCCGAATGAAGCGTCAATCGTCTCAATGCGCTCACGGCTTTGCGTGAGACGGCGATTATTTTCTGATTGTCCGGAATCCAGTAATTGCAGACGTTGGTGGGACTCACTATGCTCTTGGCACAGGCGAACGTGCGTGGCCTCGGCGGTCTTCTGCTGTTCCATCACCTCGGTGAACGCGATCCGCCGTTGCAGCAAATCCTCCGCTGCATCCTCAACCCGGCGACTTTGGGACTGAATGCGTTCCTGTTGAGTTTCGGCAGTCGTCTCCAATTCCTGTCGTTCGACTTCCAGTTCACCCAGCAGCTTGGTCGTGTTTTCATAGCGGGACTCGGCTCCGGAGATTTCCTCCTGAAGCTGCCGCAGGTCGGAATCGAACTGTTTGGACGTTTGTCGGGCACGATTCAGTTCAAGCTGGTGATGCTCCAGTTCCTTGGTGTGGCCGAGGACCTCCAACTCCTGCTCGCGCTGCTCCGACTGCACCTGTTCCAACGCCTCCTGCGTCTGGCCCCACGCTTCACGCAATGTTTTCTGCTGCCCCTCTTGTTCCGTGATGCCCTCGGAGAGTCCGGAGGTCTGCTGCTCCAGTTGTTCAATCTCCTGCTGGCGGGCAAGAAAACCCAGCGAGCCTTCCTGCACCGAACCCGTTTGCACCGTCACCTCGTCAATCCGGACACCATCCGGCCCCACCCAAATTACAGAACCGTCCGACCATGCCTCCCGAAGGTGCGACCACACTCCGGATTCGTCCATCCGGAAACGCTGGAAAAAACGGCGTCCCCATTCCTCAAGGGGTTCCCGGTAACTGAGGTGATCGTTGAGCGAGACGCCCGGCAAGGTCGCTTCCGGAACACTGGGCAGTCGGTCGAGCGCCAGAAAACGCAGGGTGCCAAAACCCTCCTGCTGACAGAACCCGGCCAGTTCCGGAAGCTGCGCGGAACGCTCCACGACGATCCAATCCAGCACCTCCGACAAGACAGGCGCGACCTGTTCCAGCCATTCTGGTTCAGCGATCAAATGATCCGCCAACAGCCCCCGGAGGCCCCACTGCTCCCGGAGTTGCGGTTGCTCGCGGAGTCGTTCCATGAACTGCTGGACGCTGTCGCTGAAATCCTCGTACTGCCCCTGAATCTGCTGGAGTGATTCCAAACGGGAACGGGAGGCACCATGCTGAAAACGAAGCTCCCGGATGCGCTGATCCAATTCGTCGAGGTCGCTTTCCTGCTGGGAGGAGCTCAGTCCCAAGGCTTCGACTCGTGTTTCCAGCGTTGTTTGCTTGGCTTGCAGCGATCCCAGCTGTTGCCGGCTGGCGTGGGCGCGATCCTCCGCCTGACGCACCAGTTCGGCGTTGGCGTCGCGTTGCCCTTGCAAACGCTGGAGCCGTTCCTGAAACTGCGTTAACCGTTCTTCCAGAAAATTGCGCTGGTTCGTCTGGTTCGTCAGTTCCATGTGGAGCTTGAGCAGGCGCTTTTGCAAGGACTGCAACACGCTGGTCACCTCCTGCAACACGTCATTCTGCTCCGTACGCGCCCGTTCGATTTCGGCAACTTCGGTTTCCAGAACCTCACGTTTTTCGGTCAACGTTTCAAACTGTCCGGAAGCGTCTTGCACCGCGCCTTCCAACCGCGCCAGCCGCTCCTGCAACTCATTAAGCTCCTGTTCCTGCCGCCCTTGTTGCTCCCGAGCATTTTCGATGGTTTGCTGTTCCAACCGTCGCTGGTTCTCGGCTTCCTGAATATCGCGTTCCTTCTGAAACAACGCTTCGCGCTTGCGGGTGAGTTGGTCGGTACGTTGAGTTTGCTCTAGGCTGAGGCGTTGCAGATCGGTCTCAACCACGGATTTCTCGGTCTGCAAATCCTGCTGGCGTTGCTGTTCTTCGGCAACTTTGGCATCCAGTTTTTCCTCCTGAAGGCCCACCTCATACCAACGAACCACGAGCAGATTTTGCTCGGTTGAACGGCATTGACTCTGGAGGTCCAGATAGGTTTGTGCATTCTCGACATGCTCCCGGAGACCTTCTTCCCGATCCTGCAACTCCCCTAGGACATCGTTGACGCGCAGCAGGTTCTGGCCTGTTTCCTCTAACCGCCGCTCCGCCGCCTGTCGCTTTGTGCGGTACTTGACGATCCCGGCGGCGTCATCAATGAGGGTGCGGCGCTCCGCCGGCTTCGCGCTGACAATCTCCCCCACACGCCCCTGTTCGACAATCGAGTACCCCGTGCTGCCAATGCCGGTGTCCATGAACAACTCTCGGATGTCCATGAGGCGCACCGGAGTTTTGTTGATCATGTACACGCTCTCGCCAGAGCGGTAGAGGCGGCGCGTGACCGCGATTTCGGAATATTCGTTGAAACGGGAAAGGGTGTCTCCGGTGGGATTGGCGAAGGTGAGCGTCACCTCGGCCATACCGAGAGGCTTCTGGAAGGCAGACCCGGCGAAGATGACGTCCTCCATCGAGCCGCCACGCAGGTGCTTGGGACGCTGCTCACCCAGCACCCAGCGGATCGCATCCACCACGTTGCTCTTGCCGCAACCGTTGGGACCGACCACCACGGTGGTGCCGTGTTCGGTGAAGCCCAGCTCCACCGCATGACAAAAAGACTTGAAGCCAGAGACTCTCAGGCTCTTGATCCGCATGACTTCCCTGTCTTTGGACCGATCATTGATTAGTGTTTAACGTGAGTTTAGGAAAGGAGGAAGCCCATCCGGCATCCTTCTTCGCTTATCAAAAACTAACGTTGTTGGTTGTAGGCTATCCCCCCTACAACCTCATCCCCTAAAAAGGGATGTCGTCCTTGATAAAATCGTCATCCGGACGCGACTCCTGCACCGAGTTGCCGCCTTGGTCGTCTCTGCCGCTTTCACCTGCAGCCCCTTGCGTTCCGGGATTTTGCTGATTGGCAGAACGAGCTTCGCCTCCTCTGGAACCGCCCGAATCGCCATCCGATGTTTTTGAATCCAGAAATTGAATCACGTTTGCAACCACTTCGGTGCGATAGCGTTTCTGCCCTTGCTGGTCCTCCCAACTACGGGTTTGGAGCCGTCCTTCGACATAAATCGGCTTTCCTTTATTCAAATAGTTTTGAGCCAGATCTGCCAAGCGGTCAAAGACAACGATATCATGCCACTCGGTCTTTTCCTGCCGATTGCCCTGTTTGTCGGTCCAGCGATCCGTGGTAGCCAGCGAAAAATTCGCCACGGCGCTCCCCGCTTGCGTGTAGCGAATTTCCGGATCCTTGCCAAGATTGCCAATCAGCATCACCTTGTTCAAACTTCCCATACTCCCTTTTGCAATTTCGAATAAAACGAGCTTTGTTCTAACGCAATGGGTTCAATAAGGAAAGTGCTTTTTTCAACCGCACCTCAAAAGACTGCTCACCATTGCCCACCTGCCGCAACACCGGCAGGATTTCGCGTTCCGTAAAACCTTGGTTTCGAAGGACTGAATACACGTCATCCCACTCCGGTCCTCTTCCGGGCAACTCGAAATCCGCCACACCGTCCATGACTGCTTCCAATCCCGGAACCGGGTGTTTCTTGAGTTGGTCCCGCATGTCGAGGCAGAGCTTGGTGGCAGTTTTCTTGCCAATGCCCGGAACCTGCGCGAAGCGGTTTGCGTCCCCCTGTTGCACCGAATCGATCAACTCCTGCGGCAGCATGACGGACAGCACCCCCAGCGCCATCTTCGGTCCCACTCCGGAGGTTCGGATGAGGAGTTCAAACAAATGCCGCTCGGCAGTGGTCGCAAATCCGTAGAGTGAAATCTCATCCTCCCGGACCTGTGTGTGGACGTGCAGCACCACCTCATCCCCAACTTTCAATCGCACCAGCAACGGCTGCGGGATGTTTGCGGCGTAGCCGACTCCGGACAGGGTTTTCACCACCAATATCCCGGAATCTGTAGAAAGTATCTGCCCTTCCAGATATGCGATCATTGTGGACTTGCTCTGTTCAACTCAGTCCCGGATGCGGTAGTTCAGAATCCTGTGTGCATGCGTGATTGCAACCGCCAGTGCATCGGCTTCATCTTCCTGCAAGGTGCCTTGGTGGTTGAGAAGGATCCGCACCATGTGCTGCACCTGAGATTTCTCGGCACGCCCCACCCCCACAATCGCCTGCTTGATCTCGGTGGGAGAGTATTCGTGAATCGGAATCCCGAATGCGGCGAATTGCAACAGTGCCACCCCTCGGACGTGTCCCAGTACAATCGCGGTGCGCGGACTGTGCGCGAAGAACACCTCCTCGACCACCCCGCAATCGGGTTGGTGTTCCTTGATCAAGGCTTGCAGCATTTCCGCAATTGCCAGCAGCCGCTCCGATAGCGGGCGTTTGCGATCCAGCTTGAGGAAACCACTGGCAATGTGACGGCTGTGGCCCTGAGCATGATCGATCACTCCATAGCCGGTCTTGCCGCTACCCGGATCAACCCCAAGGATGCGGAGCGGTTCAGCCAAGTTGGGCGATCACGGCTTCGCTGACATCAAAATTGGAGTGGACGCTCTGCACATCATCATCGTCTTCCAGCATGTCAATCAAACGGATGACCTGTTCGGCGTGTTTGGGATCGTCAACCTCCACCCGGTTCTGCGGATTCCAAACCATGCCCGCCGAGCGCATCGCCACCTCCTGTTCCTCCAAAAAACTCCGGACGTTTTCACAGTCTTCGGTGGTGGTCAAAATCCGGAACTCTTCTGTATCGTCAGTTTCGATGTCCTCAGCTCCAGCATCAAGCACAAGTTCAGTGAGCCGATCCTCGTCAATCACGTCCTTGCCGATGCGAATTTCCCCAATGCGGTCGAACATGTACTGCACGGAATTGGTCGTGCCAAGATTGCCTCCATTCTTGGAGAAGGCGTAGCGCACCGAGGCGATGGTGCGGTTGCGGTTGTCCGTCATGGCTTCGACGATGACCGCCACGTTGTGGGGGCCATAACCCTCGTAGAGGATTTCCTCGAACTGCTCGTCTTCAAGCCCTCCGGAGCCTTTCTTGACGGCCCGCTCAATATTGTCCTTGGGCATCCCGCTGGAACGTGCATTCGCGATGGCCACCCGCAATCGCGGGTTTGCGTCTGCGTCACCACCGCCCATCCTCGCGGCCACCGTGAGTTCCTTGATGAGCTTCGTGAAAATCTTGCTGCGCTTGGCGTCCTGTGCGGATTTGCGGTGCTGAATGTTCTTCCACTTGCTGTGTCCAGCCATGCTGCTCTCCTCAGTTGGATTCGACGATCCGGCCCACCAGATCATAGGCGTGGGCATCGGTGATTACGATTTCATGAAACGATCCCGGACGTGCCGTACCTTCGTTGATGTACGCCACCCCGTCCACGTCCGGACCCTGAAATTCGGTGCGCCCCTGCAAGAGTAAATCTGTCTCCTCACTATAACCGTCCACCAACACCCGCATGGATTGCCCCACGCGGTTCTGGTTGTGTTGCAGACTGATCGCCTGCTGTGCGGCCATGAGCTGTTTGCGACGCTTGTGTTTGACCGCGTTCGGCACAGGATCGCCCCATTTCGCCGAGCGGATGTTGTCTTCGTGCGAATAAGTAAACACACCAACGTGCTGGAAGTGTCCCTCCTGCACAAACTCTAGCAGTTCCTCAAAATCCGCTTCCGTTTCTGTGGGAAAACCCACGATGAAGGTCGTGCGCCACGCCACTTCCGGAAGGTAACTGCGGATGAGCTGCATCCGCTCCTCGATTTGTCGGCGCGTGATCTTGCGGTTCATGCGCTTGAGGACGGCATCGCTCACATGCTGAAAGGGCATGTCGAGATAGCGGCAGAAACGCGCATCCGCCGCCATGATTTCCAGCGTTGCTTCCGTGAACGTGTTCGGATAGCAGTAGAACATCCGTACCCAGAAATCACCGTCCAACCCAGAAATCGAGCGCAATAAGGCGGTCAAGTCGGTCGAGCCATCACCGAAATCCCGTCCGTAGGAGGAGGTGTCCTGCGAAATCAGGTTGATCTCCCGCACGCCCTTGGCGACCAAGCCCCGGATTTCTTCCGTGACGGTCTCGACCGTGCGGCTGCTGAACCCGCCTCGCAGGTAGGGGATGTTGCAGAAGGTGCACATGTTGGAGCAGCCCTCCGCGATCTTCACATAGGCAAAGTGCCGAGGTGTACTCTGGATGCGCTCCTGCTGCTCGTAATGCGTGTAGTGGGGTTTTTTCGAGAGGAAAATCTGCGGATGCTCCGGATGCTCGTACATCGCGCTGATCAGCTCCGGCATGCGCTCGAAACCATGCGAACCCAACAAGCCGTCAAGTTCCGGGATTTCCTGAGACAATTCTTCGCGGTAACGCTGGGTGAGGCATCCGGTCGCTACAAGTTTTTCACAGCTTCCGGAGGATTTCTGCTTGCTTAGTTCGAGAATGCGATTGACCGATTCCTCACTGGCAGCAGTCAGAAACCCACAGGTGTTCACCACAATCACCTCCGCATTCTGTTCGGATTCCACAAGCTCATGCCCGGACTGTGTGAGCTGGGCGAGCATGACCTCGGAATCCACCCGGTTCTTGGAGCAACCGAGGGTTTCCAGATAGATACGCTTGGAGGCGACGGTTGTCATGGGATCTGAACGGGTACCGTCTTGAACGGCACCCGCATCAAAAGGGGTGAGTACCTGCCACAAATCATCGGCAGGATGTCATGATTCCAGAGTGCATCAGAACTCCGGATGTGATCGGTACTGAGTTACGATTTGGACTCAGTTGCTTTGGTGTCTGCCTTTGCATCCTCTGCCGGAATGTCCTCTGCACTGGCCACCTCTGGGGCAGGAACTGCTGCCGGAGCCACCGCTTCGGCTTTTTCCTCAGCTACTTCCGGAACTGCCTCGGTAGGAGTTTCCTCTGTCGCCACCTCAGCTTTCGGCTTCTCGTCTGCCTTTATCTCGGTGCTAACCTTCTCCAGAGTCTTGCTCGACTTCTTGGCAGGCTTCGGCTTTTTCTTGGCGTCCTTGAGGTCGGTAAGCACGTCCCGCTCACTGCCGATGAGTTGGACAATGGCCATATCGGAAGCATCACCTGCTCGCGTGGTGGCGAGCTTGATGATCCGGCAGTAGCCTCCGGGACGATCGGCGTAGCGCCCGGCTAAGTCGTCGAACAGGTTCGCCATCGCCAGTTTCGATTTCACGAAACGCAAGGTCATGCGGCGGGCGTGCAAATCCCCACGCTTCGCAAAAGTGATCATTTTTTCCAACGGGCGGCGTACTTCCTTGGCACGAGCCAAAGTGGTCGTGACCTGTCCTGTTTCAAGGATTGAGGTCACCATGTTCCGCATCATCGCCTTGCGGTGTGCGGTGGTGACGCCGAGTCGCCGTCCTGCCTTCAGGTGTCGCATTGAATTGACTCAGAGCTTCTTGTTCTTCTCATAGGGATTGTTTGCCGCGTCAAAGCCCTCCAATTCCATGCTGAGCGAGAGTCCCATCGCAACCAAAATTTCTTTGATCTCGTTGAGGGATTTCCGCCCGAAGTTCTTGGTTTTGAGCATTTGGGGTTCCGTCTTCTGGACCAAGTCACCGATGGTTTCGATCTTTGCGTTCTGGAGGCAGTTGATGGAGCGCACCGACAACTCAAGCTCGCTCACACTGCGCCAGAGGTTTTCGTTGAGCTCGGGAGCCTGAACCACCTCATCTAAGTCCTCCGGGCTGTTTTCATCAAAGTTGATGAAGACCTCCGTGTGTTCCTTCAGGATCTTGGCGGCATACGCCAAGCTGTCCTGCGGGCGCACAGAACCGTTGGTCCACAACTCCATCACCAGCCGGTCGTAGTCCGTGCGCTGCTCGACCATCGCGTTCTCCACCTCATACTTGATGCGGCGGATCGGCGAGTGATTGGCGTCCAGATAGATGGTACCCACCGGAAGATCCTCCTTCTGGTTTTCCTCGGAGGTGACATAGCCCTTGTTGAAGCGGGCGTAGATCGTCATGCTGATCGTCGAGTTCTCTTCAAGCGTGGCGATCTTCGTTTCTGGATTGAGGATACGAGCCTTCTCAAAGGTCGCAATGTCTGCACCGGTCAGCACACACGGTCCTTCGCCGATGAGTTCCATTTCCACAATCTCGTCCGAAAACTGCTCGATTTGTAACTCCTTGATATTGAGGAGGATTTCGATGACATCCTCGAACACGCCTAGAATGTTGCCAAACTCGTGGGAAACTCCCTCGATCTGCACCGCAAACACCGTGGTCCCCCGGATAGAGGAGAGCATGATGCGCCGTAAGGAGTGACCAATGGTGGTGCCAAACCCTGGCTCCAGCGGTTCCAAGAAAAACTTGCCGTAGCTCTCGCTCAGCGTTTCCCGTTCAAATCTCATCCGTTTGGGTTGCGCGATCTCCGTCCAATTTTTGGAGATATCGCGGCTGCCCGTGTTCATGGACTCCGTGGATTCCAAAATCACTTCACTTGTCTCGGACATTCGTGTTCCCTTAACTACGGTTATTTAAGTACGGCGCTGCTTCGGAGGGCGGCAACCATTGTGGGGGATCGGGGTGATGTCACTGATCGATGTGATCCTCAAGTTCTCGGCACTGCCGATGGCTCTGAGCGCCGATTCGCGGCCAACTCCAGGACCTTTCACAAAGACCTCAACGGTCTTCATGCCCATTTCACTGGCTTTGCGCAACGCTGCTTCGGTTGTCACCTTCGCTGCAAAGGGAGTGCTCTTCCGAGATCCCTTGAACCCACTGGCTCCGGTCGTAGACCAAGCCACAACGTTTCCCTGCACGTCGGTCACAGTGATGATAGTGTTGTTAAAGGTCGCCTTGATGTAAATGCGCCCCTGTTCAACAACTCGTTTTTCCTTCTTCTTCTTTGCAACGGCCATAGTGTCCGGTTCGTTCTCAGATTTTCTTCTTGGAGGCCACAGCCAAACGGCGGGGGCCTTTCCGCGTACGGGCGTTGGTCTTCGTGCGCTGTCCACGAACCGGCAATCCACGCCGATGCCGCAGTCCTCGATAGTTGCCCAAGTCCATCAGTCGCTTGATGTTGAGATTGGTCTCGCGACGCAAATCCCCCTCGACCATGTAGTCGCTCTCGATCACGCCGCGGATCTGGCTGATCTGCTCATCAGAGAGGTTCTTGGCCCGCAAATCCGGGTCGATCTTGGTCTGCTCAACGATCTTGGTAGCACTGATGCGGCCAATCCCGTAGATGTAGGTCAGCGCAATTTCGATGCGCTTGTTGTTCGGGAGGTCAACTCCTGAGATTCTTGCCATGCGTCCTATCCCTGCCGTTGCTTGTGCTTCGGGTTTTCACAGATGACGCGCAGAACCCCGTGGCGACGGATGATCCTGCACTTCTCACACATTTTCTTGATCGATGAACGAACTTTCATCGGGTCTCCTTAAAGCCTCAGTGCACTGGTGCCGCCGTAGTTTCGGCGCTTAGTTTTCTTCATGAAACCATCGTAATTTTGGTTGAGCAAGTGGGCTTCGATCTGGTTGACCAAGTCCAAGCCCACACCCACCACAATCAGCAAGGCCGTGCCACCAAAACTGAAGGGCACGTTGAAGATCACGAAAAGGATGCTCGGCAGGATACAAACCGCCGAGAGGTAAACAGCTCCGCCAAAGGTCAGCCGTGTGAGGACAAGGTTGACGTATTCGGCGGTCTTCTTGCCGGGACGGATTCCAGGAATGTAGCCACCGTGGCGCTTCATCTCTTCAGCGATCTTCACCGGGTTGAACTGAATCGCGGTATAGAAGAAACAGAAGAAGAAAATCATGAGAACGAACAGCACCGAGTACAGTAATCGCCCTGGTAGTAGCTGTCCACTGATCGCCTGTACCCATGGAACCGCGATGAAACCCGTGATCGTCGCAGGGAATGCCAAGATCGACGATGCAAAAATCGGCGGGATCACTCCGGAAGAATTGATCTTAAGCGGCAGATGCGAGGACTGCCCCCCGTACATGCGGTTGCCCTGCATTCGCTTGGCGTACTGGACCGGAATCTTGCGGTACGCTGTTTCCATGTAGATGACTGCAAAGATCACAACCACCATCAGCACTGCGACAATTCCAAGCACCAGCGGCGCGAGTTGGTCGGTCTGCACCAGTTGGATGGAGTTGATGATCGCCCCTGGGATGTCCACGACAATCCCGGCGAAGATCAACAGCGAGATGCCGTTGCCGATACCGCGCTCGTTGATCTGCTCACCCACCCACATCAGAAAAGCAGTTCCAGCAGTCAGGGTGATCACGGTCAGCGCCCGGAAACCCCACGGACTCATGGTGGAGATCACCACGGGAGAACCGTCTGGGGCTGCCATGCTCTCCAAACCAACAGAAATGGCGAAGCCCTGAACCAAGCTGAGCACGATCGTACCGTAACGCGTGTAGGCGGTGATCTTCCGGCGTCCAGCGTCCCCTTCTTTTGACAAGCGCTCCAAGTACGGAAAGACGACCGTGAGGAGTTGCATGATGATGGATGCACTGATGTAGGGCATCACTCCTAGCGCGAACACGGTCAGGCGAGCAAGCGCCCCCCCCGTGAACATGTCGAAGAAGCGTAGAATCGAGCCCTGTTGCGCCTCAAAGAAGGCCGTCAGCGCGGAGCCGTCAATCCCGGGAGTGGGAATATGCGCACCGATGCGGAAGACGAAGAGCATGAAGAGCGTGAAGATGATCCGCTCCCTCAGTTCCTCAATCCGGAAGATGTTTTGGATCGTTGCCCACATATTTTGACTTACTTGGCGGTGACGACTTCACCACCCGCCTGCCGGACCAAAGCCACGGCCTGCTCACTGGCGACATCAACCGTGATCATCAGCGTCTTGGTGAATTCTCCCTTAGCCAACAGCTTGACCTTGCGTTTCTCGTTGCGGATAAATCCCAATTTGCAGAGTTCCGTCTTGGTGAGGGTCACACCTGTGACCACCTTGTCGCTTTTTTCAAGACGACCCAAATTGATCAGCTGGAACACCTCACGGTTGCGGCTGGTGAATCCAAACTTCGGAAGCCTCCGGTTGAGCGGGGTTTGCCCGCCCTCAAAACCGCGCTTGGTCTTTGAACCTGACCGGGCACCGGCACCTTTGTGCCCACGTCCACAGGTTTTGCCCTTTCCGCTTCCCGGACCACGCCCGACGCGCTTGCGCTTGGCGTTGTCCGATGCGGGCAGTTCGTGCAGAAACATAGTCTATTTTAGATTTCTTCGATTTTAACAAGATGCATTACTTTGCGGAGCAGCCCTCGGACTTCCGGGGTGTTTGGAAGTTCGACCATGCTGTCGATCTTCCGCAGCCCTAATCCCTTGAGGCATTCACGCTGGTTCTGTCGGTGCCCAATCTGGCTCCGGATTTGCGTTACTCGAATTCTGTTCATCGTTTCAGGCCTGCTTCAGGTACTCAACGGTTTTGCCGCGCATACGGGCGGCCTGATCCATGCTACGCAACGAGCGAAGCCCCTTGATCGTGGAGCGCACAAGGTTCTGCGGGTTCCGGGAGCCGAGACATTTCACTGAAATGTCGGTCACCCCAACCACTTCCATGACGGCACGCACTGAACCTGCGGCGATGATTCCATGACCTTGGCTAGCAGGTTTCATCAACACCTTGCCTGCGCCAAACTTGCAGGTGACTTCATGCGGAATAGAGGTGCCCTCCAAGAGGATCGTCACCAAATCTCGGCTGGCCTGTGCAATCGCCTTGCGGATCGCTTCGGTCACTTCTCCGGCTTTGCCTAGCCCGAGTCCGAGTCGACCATTGCCGTCACCAACCACCACCAGTGCACTAAAGCTGAAACGACGTCCGCCCTTGACCACCTTGGCCACACGGTTGACTTGAATCACCCGCTCGAGCAGTTCGTTCTTCTCACCCTTCTCTGTGTTTCTCTCTCTGCTTTTGTCTCTGTTTCTCTCTCTGCTTTTCTCTGCCACCGTTTTCCTATGTCCAATGCAATCAGAACTTCAACCCGCCTTCACGGGCGCCTTCCGCCAGCGATTTCACCCGACCGTGATAAAGGTAACCACCACGGTCAAAGACCACTTCGCTGATCGACTGCTCTTGCAGCTTCTGAGCGACCACCTTGCCCACCTCGTAAGCGGCATCCTTGTTTCCCGCACTCACCTTCAGCGTTTCCTTGATTTGCAGGGTGTTCGCCGCCACCAAGGTGTGCCCAGCCTCATCGTCTACTGCTGAAACATAAATGTGGCGACTGGATCGGAACACCGTCAGCCGGGGGCGCTGTATTGTGCCCGTAAGCTTCTTACGAATACGCCGATGTCGTATTTTCCGCGCCTCTGCGCGGCTCAATGCTTTAGCCATGTTGCTTATTTCTTCCCGCTCTTGCCGGCCTTGCGGCGGATGCGTTCGCCTTCAAAAAGAATGCCCTTGCCCTTGTAGGGTTCCGGTGGGCGGAACTTCCGGATTTCAGCGGACACCTGCCCAATCAACTGCTTGTCAGTGCTTTCAAGCGTGATTTTCGTGTTAGTGGTGACACTTGCCGTCACCCCGTCCGGAAGAGGGTAATTTACGGGATGGGAGAATCCCAAACTCATCTCCAGCACATTGTTGTTGACGGCTGCGCGATAGCCGACGCCCACCAGATTCAGGTGCTTCTGGTAGCCATTAGTGACGCCTTCAAGCATGTTCCGGATGAGGGCGTGAGTGGTGCCCAGCATTGGCACCTTCCTACGGAAGGTGCCTGCGGTTTTGACTTGGATCGCATCTCCGTCCATATCTAGATCCACATACTCGTGGACCTTCATCTGTAATTCCCCCTTTGGCCCTTTCACCGAGAGTTGCCGATCTTGATAGTTGACCGTGACTCCGCTGGAGATGACGATGGGACGCTTAGCAGTTCGTGACATTTGTTTTCTCTCTTACCAAACCTCGCACAGTAACTCGCCACCGATCCCTTCGGAGCGACATTGCCGATCGGCCATCACTCCCTTGGAGGTGGACACGATGGCGACCCCCTGTCCGTTGACAACGAAGCGAAGATCTCCGGCTTTGGTGTATTGCCGCAGTCCTGGCTTGCTGATCCGGACGATCTTGCGGATCACCGGCTCCCCTTGCCAGTAGCGAAGCTGTATCTTGAGGGTACGGAACACCCCGTCTTCTTCCACCTGAACTCCATTCACAAAGCCTTCTTCTTGAAGTACTTGCGCAATGCTGGCCTTCATCTTGCTGGAAGGCATCACTACCTCGGGATGCTTCCGAAGGTTGGCGTTGCGGATGCGGGTGAGCATATCCGCAATAGGGTCGGTCATCATGAGCAGCTGTTTCGTTAGTCGTGTTGTTTCTTACCAACTGGCTTTTGTCACCCCTGGTAACAGCCCAGCCGACGCCTTGAGACGGAAGCAGATTCGGCACATACCGAATCTCCGCAGATACGCCCGTGGACGTCCACAGTAGTTGCACCGATTGTAGCCCCGCACTTTAAACTTGGGCTTACGCTTGCACTTCACAATTAACGCTGTTTTGGCCATACCGTCAATTTCGGAAAGGGAATCCAAGCCCCTGCATCAGCTCACGGGCTTCTTCGTCAGTGTTCGCAGTCGTGGTGATGGCGACGTTCAATCCCCGCACCTTATCGATCTGGTCAAAATCCATCTCTAGGAAGATCAGTTGCTCTTGGATTCCCAGAGAGTAGTTGCCACGTCCGTCAAACGATCGGGGCGAGACGCCTCGGAAGTCCCGGATTCGCGGCATCGCAACATGCAGGAGTTTGTCGAGGAAGTTCCACATGCGCTTCTGACGCAGTGTAACCATGCAGCCGATGGGCATACCCTCGCGCAGTTTGAAGCCAGCGATCGACTTCTTTGCACGGGTCACCACCGGACGTTGCCCGGCAATCGCGGCAAGTTGCTCCGTCGCAGCTTCAATCACCTTCGGGTTCTGTACGGCCTCTCCTAATCCGATACTGACGGTCACCTTGACGATCTTCGGAATCTGGTGCAGGTTTTTGTACTCAAACTTCTCCTTGAGTTGCGGAACAACCTTGGAGCCGTAGGTTTCAAGTAAATGGTTTTGTGTCATATCACCCCAAGACTTCTGAAGTCTTCACGCAAACTCGCTGGCGCACACCTTCTGCGGTGCGCTGCAACCGGACACGCACTCCGCGTCCGAGCGTAGGATTGTAAATCTGGATGTTGGAGTAGTGGATCGACGCCTCCAGTCGAGTGATCCCCCCTTGCTGGCTCTGCGGATTGGGCTTGGTGTGCTTTGTCACCATATTCAGTCCTTCCACAACCACGCGCTCCTGCTTCCAGTTCACTGAAAGCACCTTGCCCTTGTTGCCCTTTTCCTTTCCGGAGGTCACGATCACGGTGTCGCCGCGTTTAATGATGGGCACACGCCGCTTGCGGGGCGTTTTCTTTTTTGGCCCCACAATCTTATTCTTCGATGCCATGATTTCCTGCTACAGCACTTCCGGAGCCAACGAGAGGATCCGCATGAACTTCCCGGCGCGTAACTCGCGGGCAACCGGTCCGAAAATACGGGTGCCCACTGGCTCGCGCTTGTTGTCGATGATGACAGCGGCGTTCCTGTCAAACTTGATGTGGGTGCCGTCACTGCGCCGGAACTCCTTGCGGGTCCGGACCACCACGGCCTTGACGACATCTCCGGACTTCACCTTACTGTTGGGCAGGGAGGCTTTCACCGAGGCGACAATGATGTCGCCCACGCGGGCGTAACGCCTGCGGGAGCCACCGAGCACTTTGATACACATCAAGCGCTTGGCTCCGGAATTGTCCGCCGATTCAAGTACGGTTTGATTTTGGATCATTTCACTCTCCGTCTGCGGGGTACAGCACGCGATGCCGCTTGCGGCGGCTCAGAGGTCGGCACTCCACGATTTCCACCGGGTCGCCGATCTTGAACGTCTCGCGCTCATCGTGCGCTATGAATTTATTCGTGCGCTTGATCGTCTTCTTGTACAGCGGGTGTTTCACGCGGGTTTCCACCTGCACCACCACGGATTTCTGCATCTTGTCGCTGACGACCACCCCTTTCAGGGCTTTTCGGTTATTCATGTCTGTCTCTCTCCGCCAGCGTTCTGTTCCGTAGCGGCGTCACGCTGCTTCTCAGTGATGAGGGTGTTGATCCTCGCGATTTCCTTGCGGGTCTTGCGAATCATGGTGACGTCCCCCAACTGTTTGATCACATTGCTGAAGCGGAGCCGCATGTGCTCCTCCTTGAGTTCGTTGCGCCGGTTGGCCAACTCCTCGATGGGCAGTGCCCGGAGTTCCTTTACTTTCATATTACCGCCGTTCGCTTAATGATCTGAGCCTTGATGGGCAGCTTGTAGGCGGCCAACCGCAGGGCTTCCATTGCGATTTCTTCCGAAACTCCGTCGATTTCGTAAAGGATGCGGCCAGGGCGTACCACGGCCACCCATGAATCGACGGCACCTTTTCCCTTTCCCATCCGGACTTCAGCAGGCTTGCTCGTGATTGGCTTGTCCGGGAAAATACGAATCCACGTTTTTCCACCACGCTTGAGTGTCCGGGCGATCACACGGCGAGCCGCCTCGATCTGGCGATTGCTCACATAGCCACGACCCGTTGCTTGCAGAGCCACCGATCCGAAACTCACAGTATTTCCAGTCGTCGCGTTCCGCTTCATACGGTCGCGCATCTTTGTGCGGTACTTTGTCCGCTTGGGCATCAACATGATGATTAATCCTTTTTGCGGGGGCGGCGGGAGCGGGAACCTTCAAAATTCTCACCCCGATGCACCCAAACCTTGACACCGATCAGCCCGTAGGTGGTGTGGGCTTCGGCAACTCCATAATCAATATCAGCTTTGAACGTGTGGAGCCGGACCCGACCTTCGCGAACCCATTCGGAACGGCTGATCTCCGCGCCATTGAGACGTCCGCCGACCATGATCTTGCAGCCAGCGATGTTCATGCGCATGGCCGAAGCCATCGCCCGCTTGATCGCACGACGATAGGCGATGCGGCGTTCAAGCTGATTGGCGATGTTCTCCGCCATCAAGGTCGCGTCGATCTCCGGACGCTTGATCTCACGGATGTTCACGACCACCTCGTCGCGCTTCATCTTGCCACTCAACTCGTTGCGCAACCGTTCGACTTCATCACCCTTACGTCCGATAATGATCCCCGGACGGGCGGTGTAGATGTTGACCTTCATCTTCTTGGGCGTGCGTTCCACCTCGATCCGCGAGATTGCGGCGTGACGCAGACGTTTCTTGATGAAGCTCTGGATATCCAGATCCTGCTTGAGTTGTTCTGCGTAGTCCTTCTCCGCGAACCACTTCGAGTTCCATGTCTTGGAGATGCCTAGTCGCAGTCCAATTGGATTGACTTTCTGACCCACTCGTTTCCTATTGTTTCAGCAGTTCACTCCCCAACCTCCACCGTGATGTGGCTGGTACGTTTCCTGATGGCTCCGGCCCGGCCCATGGCCCTAGGACGGAAGCGCTTCATCGTGGTGCCTTCGTTGACGTAGGCGACCGTGACTCGGTAGTTGTCCACATCGGCGGACTCGTCCTGATACGCCGCATTGGCGAGGGCGGACTTGAGCACCTTCAGCACTAAGCTGGCGGACTTATTCGGACTATGAGTAAGATAAGCGATCGCCCGGGGTACCCGCTCGCCGCGAATCAAATCCACGGCCAGCCGCGCCTTCCGCGCACTGATCCTCACTCGTTTTGCTATTGCCCGTGCCGTCATGATTACCTCGAACGCTTATCCGACTTGCCCTGGTGCCCGCGGTAGGTGCGGGTGGGCGAAAACTCGCCGAGCTTGTAGCCGACCATCTCTTCCGTGATATAGAGAGGGATGAACTGCTTGCCATTGTGTACGGCGATGTTGAGTCCCACAAACTCCGGGAGGATCACCGAACGGCGCGACCAAGTTTTGATGAGCCTGCGGTTGCCTGTGGCCTTTGCCGCCTCAACTTTCTTGACCAAGTGGCCATCAACGAACGGCCCTTTCTTAACGGATCTTGGCACTACTTCCTCCTCCGGACGATGTACTTGTCGGTATCGCGGCGTTTGCGCGTCTTGTAACCTTTGGTGGGCTTGCCCCACGGAGTGACCGGGTGTCGGCCTCCGGAAGTCTTGCCCTCACCACCACCATGCGGGTGGTCCACTGGGTTCATGGCAACGCCACGCACCGTGGGTCGGCGTCCGAGCCAACGATTGCGACCCGCTTTGCCTAAATTGATGTTCATGTTTTCCGGGTTACTGACAGCTCCGACGGTGGCCATGCACTCAATGCGAATCCTGCGGATTTCCCCGGAGCGCAAGCGCAGTTGCGCATACTGCTCGTCTTTTGCCACCAACTGAGCAACGGTCCCCGCACTGCGAATGAGTTGGCCACCCTTGCCGGGTTTCATTTCAATGTTGTGCAGGTTCGTTCCCAAAGGGATGGCACGCAAGGGCAGAGCATTTCCGGGCTTGATGTCCACTTGTTCTCCGGCAACCACAACGTCGCCCACGTTCAGGCCCTGCGGCGCGATGATGTAACGCTTCTCGCCATCAGCATAGTGCAGCAGGCTGATCCGGGCTGAACGGTTCGGATCATACTCGATAGTCGCCACCTTGGCCGGCACGTCAAACTTGTCGCGCTTGAAATCGATCAAACGGTAACGCCGCTTGTGTCCGCCTCCGCGGTGGCGCACGGTGATCCGTCCTAGGTTGTTCCGACCCCCGGTTTTCTTGAGTGGCCGCAGCAGGCTCTTCTCCGGCTTCGCGGTCGTGATCTCCGAAAAGTCGAAGCCGCTCATGTTGCGGCGTCCCGGTGAGGTGGGCTTGTAAAGCTTAATTCCCATGATTAAATCGTGAAGCTTCGGCTATGCGCCTTCGAAGTATTCGATCGTCTGCCCCTTCTTGAGGGTCACGATCGCTTTTTTCCAGTCCGGGCGCTGGCCGGCGAACCGTCCCATGCGCTTCTTCTTGCCTCGGACGTTCATCGTCCGGACCTTGAGCACGTCCACCTTGAAGGCGGTCTGGACCGCCAGTCGGATTTGATACTTGTTGGAATCGGGGTGGACTTTGAAAACAAAGTGGTTGCCCTCTTCCTTGATCATCAGGGACTTCTCTGTTAGATGCGGCCCCTTCAGCACGTCGAATGTGTTCATCAGTTTAGCCTCTGAGTGAAGTCGTCCAGCGCACCCTTAACAAAAATCACACTCGGAAATCGCATCAACTCGTAGGTGTTGACATTCCGGCCCGTCATCACATGCACGTCCGGAAGGTTCCGAGAGGCACGTTCCAGATTTTCAGAAATCGTGTCCATCACGATTAGCACCTTGCCTTCGACTAGCTGACCCAGCAGTTTCTTGAAATTCCGGGTCTTGTGATCCGTTAGTTCCAGCGAGTCCAAAATCTGAATGTAACCCTTTCGGACTTTCTCTGCAAAGAGGGAGCGCAAAGCAAGCTTGCGGACCTTCTTGTTCAGCTTGGTGGAGTAGTCCCGTGGCTTGGGGCCAAAGGTGACGCCACCGTGTCGGCGGATCGGGGATTTCGCACTGCCCGCACGGGCGTTGCCAGTTCCCTTCTGGCGATAGAGCTTGCGGGTGCTGTAGGACACCTCAGCTCGTGTCTTGGTGGAGTGGCTTCCTTGGCGCTTACCCGCAAGGTAGTGGACCACCGCGTCCTTCACCACCTGCGGATGATAAGACGTGTCCAGAATTTGATCCTCGATCTCTAATTCACCAACAACCTGCTTCACAGTGTCGATGGTTTGCAGTTTTGCCATGATCCGTCTCCTCGCCGTCAGTCTTCTTGCTTGATCGCGATGTCCACCCCTGCAGAGACATCGAGCCGCATGAGAGCATCCATGGTCTGAGGAGTGGCGTCCTTGATGTAGAGCAATCGCTTGTGAGTCCGTGTCTCGAACTGCTCCCGTGACTTTTTATCGACGTGCGGGGAACGCAGCACGGTGTAGCGGCTGATGCGTGTCGGCAGGGGAATGGGCCCCACTATATCTGCCCCCGTGCGCCGAACTGTGTGCACGATCTCCCCGACCGTTTGGTCGAGAAGCTTGTCGTCGTAGGCCTTGAACCGGACCTTAATTTTCTGCTCCATAAATCAGAACCCGTCGCGAATCACTTGATCACTTCTGTCACTACCCCCGAACCGATGGTCCGACCTCCTTCGCGGATGGCGAAGCGCACTTCCTTCTCAAGAGCAATCGGGGTGATCAATTCAATTGTCATTTCCACGTTGTCGCCCGGCATCACCATCTCCACGTTCTCCGGAAGTTGGATGACTCCGGTCACATCGGTGGTACGGAAGTAGAACTGCGGGCGGTAGTTGGTGAAGAACGGCGTGTGGCGTCCTCCTTCGTCCTTAGTGAGGACATACACTTGCGATTTGAAATGGGTGTGCGGGGTGATAGTCCCCGGCTTGCAGATGACCTGTCCACGTTCCAACTCCTCACGCTTCAACCCACGCAACAGTAAGCCAACGTTGTCACCGGCCTGACCAGTATCAAGGGTTTTTCGGAACATTTCCACGCCCGTGACCGTAGTTTTTTGGGTATCGCGGATACCAACGATCTCAATCTCTTCGCCGGTGTTAACAACACCACGTTCGATGCGTCCGGTGGCCACCGTGCCACGTCCGGAAATCGTGAAGACGTCCTCAACAGACATCAGCAAGGGCTTGTCCAAGTCGCGGATTGGCTCCGGAATGTATTCGTCCACGGCCGCCATCAGTTCAACAATCGGCTTGTACACGTCAGCACCGGAGTCTGTGGAGTCCGTTTCCAGAACGGTCAGCGCCGAACCCTTGATGATCGGGGTGTCGTCTCCGGGAAAACCGTAGGAGTCAAGCAACTCACGCACTTCCATCTCGACCAGTTCGAGCAGTTCCTCGTCGTCCACCTGATCCACTTTGTTCATGAAGACAACCAAGTGAGGAACGTTCACCTGACGCGCCAACAGGATATGCTCACGAGTCTGGGGCATCGGGCCGTCTGCTGCTGAAACGACCAGAATACCACCGTCCATCTGGGCTGCACCCGTGATCATGTTCTTCACATAATCGGCGTGTCCGGGACAGTCAACGTGGGCGTAGTGTCGTTTGTCCGTTTGGTATTCGATATGGGCGGTCGCAATGGTGATCCCCCGCTCTTTTTCTTCCGGGGCTGCATCGATCTGTTCGTAGTCCATTGCTGTCGCCTGCCCATTCAGCGCAAGCACCTTGGTGATCGCGGCGGTCAGGGTCGTCTTACCGTGGTCCACATGTCCAATCGTGCCCACGTTCACATGCGGTTTGGACCGCTCGAACTTCTCTCGTGCCATTTGGGTTCTCCTGTCTTGCTGAGGTTCACTCGTTTGAGTGGGGCTGTGGTGCAGCCGTTTCTTGTTTAAGTCCTAAGCTTCGGCGGCAACCGGCTCGGATTCCTGAACACTTCGCTCCGTCGGTTGCTTCTTAACCGGCGTATAACTGCTGAAGTGCATCGTGTAAGAAGCTCTGCCCTGCGTCATGGAACGCAGCCCTGTGGCATAGCCAAACATCTCCGCGAGGGGAGCGTCTGCGGTCACAACCTGCGCGCCGGAGCGTTCTTCCATGCCTCGGACTCGTCCCCGACGCCCGTTCAGGTCGCCGATGACATCGCCGAGGAATTCTGGTGGCAATACCACCTCAATCTTCATCGAAGGTTCCAGAGGCGTAGGGCGTGCAGCATTCATCGCCTTGCGAACGGCACTGACCGCTGCAATACTAAATGCGGTTTCGCTTGCTGTCTCCTCTTGGTATTCTGCCATTTCCAAGCGGGCTTTGACCCCAAGGACAGGATACCCTGCGAGGACGCCACTACTCAAGGCGTTCTTGATGCTCTGCTCGACCGCCACCACATACGCTTTCGGAAGCGACGAAACTGTGTTCTCAAACACAATGCCTTTGCCCGTTTCAATCGGTTCCACTGAAATTTGGCATTGCACAAACTGTGGCTTACCTTCAAGGGTTCGGTCAAATTTTCCGGCTTCCGAGGCTTGCTGAGTAATCGTTTCCCGATAGGCGACACGCGGTTTTCCCGCCTTGCAGGCCACCCGGAATTCCCGATGGAGACGATCCACGATCACTTCAAGGTGCAGTTCCCCCATTCCGGAGATGAGCATCTGCCCTGTCTCTCCATCCACATGGTTGCGGAAGGACGGATCCTCTTGGCCCAAACGATTCAGCGCCTGTTGCAGCTTATCCTGATCTGCCTTGGTCTTAGGTTCGAGCGCGAGATCCATGACCGGTTCCGGAAACTGGGTGGTTTCCAAAACCAAGGGCTGATCCTTGGTGCAGAGCGTGTCTCCCGTGATCAGGTTAGCTCCGACCAAAGCACCGATGTCCCCAGTTTCCAGCACCGTCAGATCTTCGCGCTTATTCGCGTGCATCCGGACAATCTGCCCAATGCGCTCCATCTTCCCCTTGCGAGGATTGTAAACTGCCTTCCCGCTTTCAAGGCTTCCGGAGTAAACTCGGACGAACGAAAGTTGACCTACGAAAGGATCGGTTGCAACCTTAAAAGCAAGTGCACAAAGCGGTTCATTCGTGGCAGGCTTGCGCTCCGCCGTCTTTTGGGTATGGGGATGAACGCCTTTTACTGGAGGTAAGTCCACCGGAGAAGGAAGGTAGTGAACCACCCCATCCAGCAGGGGCTGCACCCCTTTGTTCTTAAACGCGCTTCCGCAAAAAACGGGGACGATCTCGTTCGTCAACGTCGCTTTCCTGATCGCGGACTTGATTTCCTCAAGGGTTGGCTCCGTCTCGTCCAGCAGTTTTTCCAACAGGACATCGTCATACAACGAGAGCCGTTCGAGCATTTTGGCGCGTCGTTCCTTGGCGTTCTCGCCCAACTCTCCGCTCAATTGCATCGTCTCAAACGTCTCGCCCGTCTTGTCGTTTCCATAGCGGTAGGCGCATAGTTCAACCAGATCAACCATGCCCTCAAACTGATCCTCAGCCCCAAGCGGGATTTGCACAGGAATCGGAACGGCCCCCAGCCGATCTTCAATCGACTTCGCAGCCTTGTCGAAATCAGCGCCCATCCGGTCCATCTTGTTCACAAACGCGATGGTTGGTACTTGGTACCGACGGGCCTGCCGCCAAACCGTCTCGGTTTGAGGCTGCACTCCTGCGACTCCACAAAGCACCAGAACCGCACCATCCAGCACCCGGAGCGAACGCTCAACCTCAACCGTGAAGTCCACATGCCCAGGGGTGTCGATGATGTTCAGGGTGTAATCACGTTCACCGATTTTCCAAGGACAGGTCGTGGCCGCCGAGGTGATCGTGATGCCGCGCTCCTGCTCCTGCTCCATCCAATCCATCGTCGCCGCACCGTCATTGACCTCTCCGATTTTGTAGATGCGCTTCGTGTAGTAGAGAATACGCTCAGTCGTGGTAGTCTTGCCGGCATCAATGTGGGCCATGACGCCAATGTTCCTACGCTGTTCGAGAGTTGTTTTCACGACCGGGACGTTCGTAGCAGACAGTTGAGATTCACGAGCACAGAATCACCAGCGGTAATGCGCAAAAGCCTTGTTGGCTTCGGCCATCTTGAAGATGTCCTCGCGTTTCTTGACCGAGGTTCCTCGGCTGTTGAAAGCATCCATCAACTCGTCGGCGAGCTTGGCTCGCATCGAACGTCCGCTACGGGCGTTGGCGTACTGGATCAACCAGCGGATCGACAAGGATTGACTGCGGAGAGAGCGGACTTCCATCGGAACCTGATAGGTCGAGCCTCCAACACGGCGAGAGCGAACTTCCACGGCCGGCTTGACGTTCTCAATAGCTGCGTGAAACACCTCTAACGGCTTGGCCTCTTCCTCACGCTGCGAGATCAGGTCCAACGCACCGTAGAGGATTTTCTCGGCCGCGCCCTTCTTGCCATTGCGCATCAGGCAGTTGATGAACTTGCTCACCAGCACATCGTTGTGCTTGGGATCCGGGGGGATTTTGCGTTGTACCGCCTTGCGTCGTCTTGACATGTGGTCCTACTGGTTCTTCTTAGTTCCGTACTTGGAACGAGACTTCATGCGGCCCTTCACGCCTACCGTGTCGAGTGCGCCCCGGATGATGTGGTAGCGACACCCCGGCAGGTCTTTTATACGACCACCCCGGATCAACACCACCGAGTGTTCCTGAAGGTTGTGGCCAACGCCCGGAATATAGCTGATGACCTCAAGGCCGTTCGTGAGGCGCACCTTGGCGACCTTACGCAGGGCAGAGTTCGGTTTTTTCGGGGTGGAGGTGTACACGCGCACACACACTCCGCGTTTCTGCGGACACGCCTGCAAGGCCGGAGTGTCTTTCTTCACGGTCTTGCGCTTGCGTCCTTTACGGACGAGTTGATTCAGGGTTGGCATAATACGGTCAAACGTTGCTCGAAAATTGTTCTGCCTGTAACTAGGCAAACAGTAACTCTAACATCCTGATGGAGATCCGTCAACATAAAAACGAACCTATCTCTCAAACAACAATATTCACGAGTCGATTTGGGACCACGACCACCTTGCGGATCCTGCGTCCAGCAAGGTGTGGTTGGATTTTTTTCGACTCCAGTGCCATGCGTTCGACTTGCTCATTTTCCATTCCGGTCGGCACCTCAAGGCGGTCCCGGAGCTTGCCGTTGACCTGCACGACAAGGGTGACGAGAGCATCGGCAGCAAGTGCCTCATCATGTTCAGGCCACGGCTGGGTATGGACACTGCCGCTGTCCGGGTGGCAACGCTGCCACAACTCCTCAGTGAGGTGTGGGGCCAGTGGCGCGAGCAACAGCAGTAAGGTCCGGAGCGCCTGCTCCCGCAGTTCGCCGCCAATCTGCTCTCCATCACTGCGCAACTGATTCCGGAAGGACATCAGCGCGGCAATGGCGGTGTTGAAGCGGAAGTGTTGGAGGTCGTCCGTGACTTTCTTGATCGTCTGGTGCAAGGTACGACAGACCTTCTGCTCGGCATCGGCCACTCCGGACGGTTCCGGGTTTTCCTGCAAGGCCAGTGTCCACACCGATCGCAAGAAACGTGACGCGCCTTCAATCCCGTGCGGATTCCAAGGAACTCCCGCGTCCCAAGGTCCAAGGAACATTAGGTACACCCGCACCGTGTCCGAACCGTAACGCTGCACGAGGCCGTCCGGATTGACAACATTGCCCCGGCTTTTGGACATCTTCTCATGGTCCTCACCGAGGATCATGCCCTGGTTGAAAAGCCGCGTGGCGGGTTCCCGGAAATCCAGCAGGCCCATGTCCGCAAGCACCTTGGTGTAGAAGCGGAAGTAGAGCAGATGCATGGTGGCATGTTCGATACCCCCGGTGTATTGATCCACCGGCCCCCACGCCTGCATCGTTTCCATGTCCCACGGCAGGGATGTTTTGGAAAGCGTCTCGCCCCGCTGCCAGTAAGGAGCGAGGTAACCATAGTAGTACCACGATGAGCAGATGAAGGTGTCCATCGTGTCAGTCTCGCGCTCGGCGGAACCTCCGCACTGCGGACAGGTGGTTTGCAGAAACCCCTGATGGTGCTTGAGCGGACTTTCTCCGGTCGGTTTGAATTGTGCGTCATCCGGAAGTTCCACGGGAAGCTGCTCGTAGGGCACAGGCTGCATCCCGCAGTCGTTGCAATACACCACCGGAATCGGTGTGCCCCACATACGCTGGCGGCTGATGAGCCAGTCGCGGATACGATAGTTGACCTGCCGCTCGCCAAAGCCTTCGCGCTCCATGTGGGTGGCCACGGTGTCAAAGCTCTCCGGCCAGCACAGCCCGTCGAATCCGGGGCTGTTGACCATCACGGAGCTGGCCTTGTCGGTGAGCGGGGCTTCTAGCGAGTCGCCATCGGGCACCGCTTGGCGTAGTGCTTCCGGAACGATCACTGTCGGCGTCGGCAGTCCATATTTCCGTGCAAAAGCGAAGTCGCGCTCGTCATGTGCGGGCACCGCCATGATCGCACCCGTCCCGTAGGACGCCATCACATAATCGGCAATCCAGATTGGCACCTCAGCTCCATTCATTGGATTGATCGCGTAAGCTCCAGTGAAGACTCCGTCCTTTTCCTTGCCCTCGGTGGTGCGCTCGATCTCGTCCTTGCGAGCCGCCGCCTCGCAATACGCCTGCACCGCTTCCTGTTGTTCCAGAGTAGTGATCTGCTCGACGAGCGCGTGTTCCGGAGCCAGCACACAAAAGGTCATGCCGAACACCGTGTCCGGACGAGTGGTGAACACCCGGAACGCTTGCTCCTCGTACCCCACAACCTTCAGTGCAAACTCGACCCCCTCGCTACGGCCAATCCAGTTCGTCTGCATCGCCTTGACCTTCTCCGGCCACTCCAACCCGGAGAAATCCAGCAACTCCTCAACATAGTTGGTGATGCGCAGCTTCCACTGATTGAGGTCCTTTTTCACCACGGGATTCTCACAACGCTCGCAAAGCCGTTCCTCGCCCCACACCTGTTCGCGGGCGAGCGTGGTTTGACAGTGGTTGCAGAAGTCCACCGGTGCGTACTCCCGGTACGCCAGTCCCATTTCCAGCATCCGCAGGAAAAACCACTGGCTCCACTTGTAGTATTCCGGATCGCAGCTCACGACCTCGTTCTTCCATGCAAACATGTTCCCCATCGTCCGCAACTGTCCACGCATGCGCTCGATGTTCTGATACGTCCAAGTCTTCGGATGGATGTTGCGCTTGATCGCTGCATTCTCCGCCGGAAGCCCAAAGGCGTCAAAGCCAATTGGAAAGAAGACCTCGTGGCCGCGCATTTTCATGAAGCGAGCGTAGGCGTCCGAGGGGGCCATCGCGTACCAATGCCCGATGTGCAGATCCCCGGAGGGGTAGGGCAGCATCGTCAGCATGTAGAACTTGGAGCGCCCTGGATTCATCTCCGGGTCAAACTGGCCGCTCTCCTCCCAATGCTGCTGCCACTTCGATTCGATCTCACTGGGGACGTACTCCTGCATGGCTCTGAAAACCTAGGGTTGGCGCAACCCACCATCACTTGGATTGCAGGAAAACAAACAGATCATTATGCGGGGATTTCCGGAGAAGGACAATCCAAAAGACGGGCTGGCCCCGGATGCGCAGCCGACCTAAGAGATAGGGAGAGCGATAACGGCGTTCAAGGTTTGCGGCGCGTGAGCCAGTGCGCAAACACATAGAGGCTTGCAGCCATCACGCCGAACGTACCGAAGATAATGAACCCCTCAAGCATTGTCATCTTCTTGCTCTTCAGCAGTCGCAAGGGCACAGAGGTTGGCCATGTTGATCAACCCCTGTCCCAGTGCTTCCAGAACTCGGCTGCGCTTCATGGCCAAGTTCTCGTTACCGTCAGACTCCGCCCATCGCGGCGCGAACCGGAGTCATCGGACTGACGGACCCGGCGCGGGCTTCCAACCGGTTGAGGCCGTTGATGAAAGCCATCGCGCTGGCGACCACAATGTCGGTGTGCGCCCCACGACCCGTCACCTGCTGGCCGTTCTGCTCGACTCCAACGCTGACCTCGCCCTGCGCGTCGGTGCCGCCCGTGATCGCCTTGACGACATAGGAGGTGAGTCGGCACTCCACTCCGGCCATCTCCTTGATCGTGTTCAGGGCGGCATCCACCGGACCATCCCCAAACCCGGCCCGCTTCTGAGGCTTGCCGGCGATCTTCATCACCACGGTTGCGGTCGGAATCGTGGTCGTCCCGGAACTGACCGAGAGGTGTTCCAAGTGATAGCGGTCTTTGTGATCTTGGACTCCGTGCGTCACCAATGCTTCCAAATCCTCGTCAAAGATCTGCTTCTTCACGTCCGCAAGGCGTTTGAACTCCTTGAAGACCTGATTCAGTTCCACATCATTGAGCGTGAAGCCCAGCGACTTGATGCGGTCCGCCAAGGCATGGCGTCCGGAGTGCTTGCCCAGCACGAGGCTACTCGACTTGATGCCCACCGACTGCGGGGTCATGATCTCGTAGGTCAGTGGGTTCTTAAGCACGCCGTGTTGGTGAATGCCCGCTTCATGCGCAAACGCATTGGCCCCGACAATTGCCTTGTTGGGCTGCACCCCGACTCCGGTGATCTGCTGGAGCAGCTTGCTCATCGGGTAGATCTGCGCGGTGTCGATGTTCGTTTCCAGTCCATAGAAGGACTGGCGGGTTTTGAGCGCCATCACCAGTTCCTCTAGGGAAGCGTTTCCAGCCCGCTCACCAATGCCGTTGACCGTGCATTCGATCTGCCGCGCTCCGGCCTTGACCGCCGCCAGCGAGTTCGCCACTCCCATGCCA
>CAJWCD010000001.1:0-92563 GCA_913020725.1 uncultured Pseudomonadota bacterium | reverse complement strand
TTTCGGGTTATGTGAAAGACGGTAAAACCGGCACCAAGAAATCGGGTACCGTGAATCTCTACAACAGCACGGGCACGACCCTGCTTGACAACAGTTCGGTCAGCAGCAGCAGCAAGTATTCATTTGCTGGCTTAACTCCTTCAACCTATGTCCTGAAGTCGGTCATCACCAATTACACCAGTGTTGCTGACACCAAGTGCCTGACTTCCAGTGACACTAACAAGGATCTCATCGCCCTTAAATCTTCGGATGCGGAAAAAGCTAACGTGATGGTATTGACTTGGAGTAGTGGTGCAAATGACTTGGATTCTCACCTTATTTCAGGCGGGGGCTCCCCTTCACCTTCACATATTGGCTATCGAAAACCGGATCATACAGCTAATGGTAGTGGCTATGATAATGCTTCAAGCACTTCTGAGTGGGCTTGGTTCGACAAAGATGCAACTAAAACCTCATCAAACTGTACTAGCACTTCCAACTGCCCTCCTGAGACAATCACCATCAAGCTTGATAGTACGAGCGGTCCCATAAGAAACAGTGTGTCCAAAGCCTGCTACTATGTATATATTTACACTAGCGGAGAAAAGTGGTCTGATATAACCGCCGAAGTACAGATTTTCCAAAGTGACGGAACCGTTTTGAGCAACTTTAATCCTCCAGAGGATGCCACTTCCTATCGCTACTGGCATGTGCTCGACTTAGACAGCAATTTGAACATCACTAAAAAGAACATCATCATTGAAAACATGCCGACCTGTAGCTGACACTCATTCAGCCGCTAATCTAACCGAGAGCAATTCTCGGACGCTTGCCTCCTATTGCCACCTCATTCTCAGCACAACGACGGAACAGATTGTTTCCGGACGCGGCTTCTGCTGAAATGATGGGATTGATGACTTTTTCGAGACCCAGACATGCTCAGTGAATCAACGATATCCAAAATCCTCGACCACGGACGCCAGCAAGGCGCGGACTTCACCGAGGTGTTCGTGGAGGATTCTGTCTCTTCCAATCTTTCCTTGTTAGACCGCAAGATTGACGAGATCAGTTCCAGCAACTCCTTCGGGGTGGGAGTGCGCCTGCTTTACGGTGATGACGTGTACTACGGCTACAGCAGCGATCCGGACGAGGTGAATTTGCTCAAGCTCACCACTAACCTTGGTCAATCCCAGCGTGAAGGCCAGCCCGGAGGCTTGCCGCCTCTGCAACAGCAAGCGGTGGAAGACATCCACCACGTCGCCATCAATCCGGAAACTGTCAGCAAGTCCGAGCGCGTGGAGTTGCTGCGCCAATTGGACAAACTCACCCGCAAGCACGGCGAGGCGATCCAGCAGGTCAGCGCGGGCATGGTCGAAAAACGTCGCTCCGTGCTGATTGCTAACAGCGAGGGGCTGTGGGTCGAGGATGGCCGCAGCTACTCCCGGATGCGCCTTTCTGCTGTGGCTGAAAAGGGTGATGGCCCGCAGATGGGCATGGAAAGTCCGGGAATGCTCGGAGGCTATGAATTTTTCCAGAACCTTGACTTGGAGGAAATGGCGGAAAGCGCCGCGCAATCCGCCCTGAAAATGGCCGATGCGGGTTACATCGAGGGCGGCACGATGCCGGTGGTGCTGGGCAACGGCTTCGGCGGAGTCATTTTCCACGAAGCCTGTGGGCATCCATTGGAAACCGAAGCCATCCGCAAAAGCGCCTCACCGTTCTGTGGCAAGGTCGGAGAAGCTGTGGGGCAGTCGATTCTCACCGCCATTGACGATGGCACCATCGCCAACAAGTGGGGTTCGTGCAACGTTGATGACGAAGGCAAGCCCACCCAGCGCACGATTCTCATCGAAAATGGTATTCTGAAAAGTTACCTCTCGGACCGCATTGGTGCCCGGCAAGTGGGGGTGACTCGCAGTGGCTCGGCGCGGCGCGAGTCCTACAAGTTCGCGCCAGTCTCCCGAATGCGCAATACCTTCATCGCCCCCGGTCCAAACTCAATGGAGGAAATGATCCGCTCCATTGAGTTTGGCCTGTACGCGAAAAAGATGGGTGGCGGATCTGTTAACCCCGGAACTGGGGAATTCAACTTTGCGGTGCAGGAAGGCTATGCCATTCGCAATGGCAGGATCGCCGAACCGGTTCGGGGCGCCACCCTGATCGGCAAAGGACACGAGGTTTTGCAAAAAATATCCATGATCGCCAACGACCTTGAGCTTGCCGCTGGAATGTGCGGAGCCGCCAGCGGCTGGGTGCCCACCACCGTGGGCCAGCCGACGCTGAAGATTGATGGCATCTTGGTGGGAGGTCGCTGATGCTGGACATGCAACAAGCGGCGGAACACGTCCTCTTTCTTGCCGAACGACACGGACTCAAGGAAGTGGACGCGCTTATTGAGCGCGAGGATGCGCTGGAAGTGGAAATCCGGGAGGGCAAGGTGGAGAAAGTCGAGCAGTCCACCAGCCTCGGACTGGGGGTGCGTGTCCTTCGGGACGGGAAAACTGGCTTGGCCTCCACCGAACGGCTGGACGCCGATGCGATTGAACGCGCCTTCCAAAGCGCCCTCGAAAACTCGGAGCTGCAAGACCCCACCGAAGTCCTGCTTCCGGAAGCAGCCAATGGATTTTCACCTCCCGAATCACTTGAAATCTACAACTCCAATCTGGAGAATCTCACCTCAAAGGATTTGGCAGAACTTGGCCTTGTTATTGAGGGAGCAGCGAAAAACGCGGACACCCGTGTTAGCACGATTCCTTACCTCGGAGTCTCCCGGAACAGCAGTGAACTACTGCTGGTGAACACGAAGGGTACACGGTACCACCAGCGCAGCAACAGTGTTGGGGCTTACTGTGGCGCCCTACTTCAAGATGGAGATGTTCGCAAAACCGGGATGCGCTTCTGGAACCAACGCCTCTGGAATCCCGAAGCGGGCCAACACATTGGTGAAGAGGCGGTTCGCAAGGGAGCGGAACTGCTTCAGGCTCAGCCCATTCCAAGCGGCAAACTCCCTGTCGTGTTGGACGAGTATGTGGTTCCCCGACTGCTAGGCATATACTTCGGAGCGTTTTCCGCAGAATCGGCCCAAAAAGGCATGTCCCGTCTGAAAGGAAAGTTGGGAGAGGCCATCGCCATTCCGGAGCTGACTTTGCTGGATGACCCCCATCGGATCGGTGGAAACCGCTCTCGATTCCTTGATGCCGAAGGGATTCCTACCCAGCCGATGCCTCTCATTGAGAACGGGGTGTTCCGGAACTTCCTCTACCATGTAGAGTCGGGTCGTAAAGACAACCGCACTTCCACAGGCCACGCTGGGCGCAGTTACTCCAGCGGCGTTTCCACACGCACTCATAATCTCGTCTGGCCACTAGGCGACTCCACCCTTGAGCAACTTTGTGCGACTCCGGAGGAATGCCTGCTCGTCACCCAGCTTGACGGTGCGGCGGGCTGCAACCCCATCAGCGGCGACATTTCCATTGGGGTGCAAGGCTTTCTCTACCGCAATGGTGAGCGTGTTCAGCCCGTGGACAGCATCACCATCGCGGGCAACTTCTTTGATTTGCTCACGCAGGTGAAGGCCACTGGTAATGCTTACCAACCCAATCTGACGCACCTCTTCATTCCAGCATTGCTGGTCGAGGGCTTCTCCATTTCCGGATAACCTACAAGCGGGACCACTACCTCCGTTTGCTCTGGCCGAGCAGGAAAATTTCCACGCTTTCTGAGCGCGAGCTGCGTGGTTTGCAGATGCACACTTTCTCAAACACCTTCCGGAAGTCTTGGCGCAGTTGCTCAAATGGCGCTCCCTGAAACGCCTTCACGAGCAAATTCCCTTCCAGTTGCAGGTGCTGCTCTGACAAGACCAGCACCTGTTGGTTCAAAGCGTAGGAGCGATCAGCGTCCAGACTGCGGATTCCGGAGGTGCGCGGAGCCATGTCGCTGAGAATCAACTCAAATGGTTCAGGGGGCAGTTGTTCCGGAGTCAACGCAAAGACATCGCCTTGCAGCGTCCTGACGTGTTTGGGAAACCCAATATCCACCGGCTGTAAATCCACGCCCAAGGCCCTTCCCTCCGAACCAATGTGTTTGGCGACGTACTGTAGCCACGAACCGGGGTAGCACCCCAAGTCCAGCACACGCATGCCCTTGTGCAGCAACCGATGCTTCTGGTCAACCTCCTCCAGCTTGTAGGCTGACCTTGCCGCATAGCCTTCCCGCTTTGCTCGGTGAAAGTAATGATCCCGAACTTTCTTCACAGCAATCCTTTGTCGGCAAAACTGAAGTAGCGATCCCGCCCGATCACCACATGATCCAGCACCTGAATGCCGATCAGCTTTCCGGACTCCACCAAACGCTCCGTGATACGGTGATCCTCTGGGGATGGCTCCGGATCTCCGGACGGGTGGTTGTGAACACACACCAGCGCAGCCGCTCTTGCTTCAACGGCACGGGCAAAAACTTCACGAGGGTGGACCAAGCTTTTGTTCAGTAACCCTTGTGTCACATTCACTTCCTCCAACACTCGGTGCTTGTTGTCCAGCAAGACCACAAGAAATTGCTCTTGAGGTGCTTCTCTGAACTGTTCCCGTAAATGCTCAAAGATGTCACCACTGCTGCGGTACTGAGTGCTTGGCTTCAGGCGCTTCTCTGCGTACCGCCGACATATCTCTTTAAGCTGACTCAATTTCGTTGGCAAATCCGAGTGTGCATCAACGTGCTTTTGAAGTTCAATCAGCTTGTTGCGGTCTAGTGACTTCAACGCATCCAACTCTCCCAATTCCCCCAATGCTCCCTTGCCCTCTCCCTCTAAACTAAGAATACTTACAATTAAATCAATATCTTCAAACTGATCCCAATGCTCCTTCCGGACTAGATCAGTTGTACTCATTTTCCCACTTTGATCATTTTGCTTCCAACAGCATTGCTTCTGAAGAAAGCAGTTTTCGCAATCGGGGGTATCCATACAGGGGCCAATCGCTCCTGACCTATTCCAGGCACCAGCAAACATTGCAGCAGCATGATCTGCGCTTATTGCATCTCCCCAAACTTCTGCCCCTTCCTTCCGACAATGCTGCACCCACTCTCGTGGATGCTCGCTTGCTTCTGGGGTGCGTCCATGAACAACACGACTCCAAGCTCGATCCCCATCACGCGAATACGGAACTTCCAATCCCAACGAACACAACCACTCCAGTACACCCCACTCCTGTCCCTCCGGAAACAATCTCCACCAGTCTTCTAGTCGTTGCTCCTCAACAAGACGCTCCGGGTTCAACTCCGCCTGCTCGATCAGGCGCAAAAACCTTACGATTGCTTCAACGAGTTGTTCTTGCTGAGCTGCCGTGAGAACACGGCAATGGCGTAGCAAATGCTTTAACTCATCTTGGCGTACATAGTACCCATCCAGTTGCTCTACCAGTTGATAAACCTCCCGCAACTCTCCAAAAGGTGATCTCGGATTAACTTGAATGCCTACGCAAGGAAGATAGGCGTCCAACCACTTGTTGTACAACTCGATTCTGTTCAAAGCAGGTTTATGATAGCCTATATTTAATATAAATAATTGATATTGTTTATTAAATTCTAAATTCACCTTAAGGGTTTGAAAAAATACTGAAAGTCTAGACATCGTTTTTCCGTAAGAAATTATCTGACTTGCTCAAGCAAGTATAGTATGTTGAAAATACTTCTGGAGTCCTGCAAGATACAGCTAAAAGAATGCCATTCGACCAATTGATTTAAAAACAAACCCAACCGCAACTCATGAAAGACACCATCGGTACAATCTTTGGCCTGATGCTAGGCTGTTTCTTGGTTTTTCTGGGCATCACTTGGCCGGATTACCTTTCCAACTTCTACCTCTACCAACTCAAGGAGTTTGAAACCACAATGGCGGCACTTCGGGAGCAAGGAGTGGCCATTGAGGAAATCCGAGCCCTTCAAGCTGAATTCAAGATTTTCCAAGACTCGTGGATAGGAACCATCGCACGCTTCGTGGATCTAAAATCGTTGTTCATTGTCCTTGGTGGCGCTTACGCAGCCACAATGATAGCCTTTCGCTTCAGTGATGCCATGCGGGCCATCTTATATGTTGGTCAGGCTTTTCGACAGGGACGTCGGGAGGACGAGTTTTTGGCAGTGTACCAAACCGTTGTGAATATGTGCGAGAAGCGGACAAATAATGAATTGATCACAGATGAGGAAATTGAGGCCGTCAATGATACGGACCTCCGGACTTGGCTTCAAGACTTCATCGCTGTGGACCTTGTCTCAGAGGAGATGATTGAAGAGATTGTTCGATCCGAGATCGAGATGTACAACTATCGCTCTTTTGAGGAAATTGACCTGCTGGAGTTCATGGGCAAAGCCACTCCGGCCTTTGGCATGATCGGCACGGTGGTGGGACTCATTCTCATGCTGGGAAGTTCGAGTGCCGAAGGAGCAGACATTGCAGGTGTGATGGGTGGAATGTCTGTTGCGCTCATCACCACATTGTATGGAGTGTTACTCTCGCAGCTTGTTTTCACGCCCATTGCTTCCAAACGGTTTCAGCTCAAGGAATCGCAGGTGCTATTGCTGGAAATGATCCGGGAAGGACTCCTCTACCTGAAGCGTCGTGAGTTGCCCGAAACCGCCGCCAAGGATCTCATCATTTATTTGTCTCCCAAGCTGCGCAAGAAAATCCTGAGCGAGGAGCAGGCAGCACTGGGGCAAGGATTGGGATTGTAGGAAAGTAGCATGAGACGACGCGAAGGAGGAAGTGCTTGGATCATCACTTTTGCTGACCTGATGACCCTGATGTTTTGTTTTTTCGTGCTGCTTACAGTTCTTTCGACACAGCCCAAGAACTGTAACGGCCTTGAAAAGTTCATGACGGAAAATGTTGGGATTTTTAAGAACTACCAACTCCGCTCCACCAAGCTTTCCTGTATCATTTCCCTGCCTCAAGATTTCCTGTTCCGTTCCGGAGATGCCGAACTCAAGGCAGGAGCGATCCGAGTGCTAACTCCGTTCTTCAAAAAGATACGAGATCTTCCGGAACATCAAGGCGACCTTGTCATTGTGGAAGGCCATGCCGACAATCTCCCCATTCGTACCGACAAGTACCCTAGCAACTGGGAGTTGAGTACGGCTCGCGCCACCAACGTTGCCACCATGCTCATCAACAAGATGGACTATCCCTCGGGCACTATCTCAGTCAACGGATATTCCGACACCCGCCCCAGAGTGAGTTATAAGGATTCTAGCGGCAATCCACTGCGAGACACCGCCCTAGAGGTCGCCCGGCGTACCAACCGTCGCGTTGAGATTGTCCTCACAACCCCGCCCAAGTCAATGGCGGAGGCCAGTCTGCTCTTTGACGGGAATCAGTGAATCCGGATTTCTGAACGTTCAGAAAACTGGAAGAGGAAAGCCTCGCCTAGCCCACAGTAACGGACTTGGCCAAGTTGCGGGGTTTATCAATATTGCGATTCAGAGCCAGAGCCACATAGTACGCAAAAAGCTGTGCAACAATCATCTGCAACACGGGTGCAAGCACGGGATCAGTGGGAGGAAGTTCCACGGAATGATTGAGTAACGGACGGGAAGCTTCATCCCCCTCAAAGTAGAAGCCCACGACGGTGCCGCCACGAGTGCGGATTTCCTCCATCGCAACCAGTGTCCGCTCATGCAAAACAGCATCTTCCGGAGGCGGAACAAAGAGCAAGGAATGGACCCGAGGCTCCACCATCGATAAGGTGCCGTGCTTGAGAAAACCTGCCGGCATGCCTTCTGCGTGGCAATACGTCACTTCTTTCATTTTCAGAGCCGACTCCATCGCTACTGGGTAGTAGGCTCCACATCCGAGATATAGCCAGTGATCCACATGGCTGGTGGCATTTGCCAGATTCCGGACAAATCCTGATTTTTCGTTCAAAACTCGCTGAACCAAGTCTGGGAAATCCAGCAAACTCTGATGAAGAGCATTTCGCCTTTTTTCAGGAATGTTTTTTCCTCCAGCAAGCAGTGCCGTTCTTAATAAAATCAAGGCTTGAGCCAAAGCTGTCTTGGTGGAAACCACACAAATCTCTGGCCCGGATCCCTGCATAATCACTTGGTCCACCATCATTGAGATGGACGAACCCATCACATTCACAATCCCCGCCGTTTGAGCACCACGTTCCTTTGCCATCGCTAAGGCGTGCTTGGTGTCATAAGTCTCCCCGGATTGTGATACTGCCAATACTGCATTGCCAGGCTGGACTTGCCCCACAGCATGAAACTCATCAGAACTGACCACCGGAAAAAAGCGGCTTGCCAAGCTGGAGAAAAAGTACTGCCCCAATTGAGCGACGTAGAAGGTGGTCCCAACTCCAATGAGATAAGTTTGTGTGGCTACAGTCAGAGAGTCTGCAAGTTTTTGGATTTGCTCATCCGGAACCTTTAGTACTTGGCGAATCGTCTGAGGTTCATCAAAAATCTCCTTGATCATATAGTGGGAGTGAACGCCTTTCTTGGTGGTTTCCAAGTCCCACTCGATTTGTAGCACCTGCTTCTGGACCACCTTGCCAGAGGGGAACTTCCGGATAATCACCCGCTCACGGCTAAGAACCGCATACTCTCCATCTTCCAGCACCCAAGCCCGGCGAGTGTACTCCAAGAATGCATTGATGTCGGACCCGACATAATTTGTCCCCTCTCCCAGACCAACCATGAGTGGCGATTCTCGTTTTGCCGCATAAATCCGCTCCGGATCGTGCAAGGAGATCATCACCAATCCAAAGGTTCCCTCCAGCTTTTTCAGTGTGCTTTGAAGGGCTTGTTCAACATCCTGCTCCTCATAAAAAGCATTTTCCAGCAAGTTGCTAATCACTTCGGAATCGGTCAGGGATCGGAACTCAAACCCTTGCTGGACTAACTGCTCCCGCAACCGTTGATAATTGGAAATAATCCCGTTATGAGCGATGGCAAACTCATTCCGCATCGAAAGGTGCGGATGTGCATTTTCCTGGGTGACTCCCCCATGAGTGGCCCATCTTGTATGGGCAATGCCAATGGTTCCTGGCAGTTGATCCAACTGCTCCATTGAGTTGACCTCATCGACTCCCCCGATATTTTTCCGCGCATTGATTTGACCTTCGTGCAAGGTCGCAATACCGCATGAATCGTATCCTCGGTACTCAAGATTACGGATTGAAGTAAATAGCCGAGTGCCAATCGGTTCCAAGTCAACTATGCCGCTAATTCCACACATTTTCAGTAGCTAATGTTGTCCGGAATGACAGTTCCGCTAGAGATTGTCGTACTGGGTCTGAATGTCTGTCTTGCCCCAATAAACACACGATCACCAATCAACGCACCAATTTTATTTAACCCTGTTCGTGTTTCTTCTCCATTGATATTACAGATGATTTCTGAGTTGTCCGGAACTCTATTCACTGTTGTAACACCAGCCCCCAAAACGGTTCCTTCTCCCAGCACACTATCCCCAAGGAACGAAAGGCGCCCAATGTCGTTCCCTCCAAACGTGATGCAGTTCTTCAGTTCACAGCCATAGCCCACCACAGATTTTGGCCCGACCACACTGTGGTTGCGAATGAGAACGTTATTGCCAATATAAGAGCCTTTTCCAATCAGACAGGGGCCTTTTAGTACGCTGCCGGATTCAATGACCACATTCCCCTCAATGCGCACGGCTCCCTCGATCCGAACGTTACCTCTGAGTTGAGCCGAGGTATCAATACTTGCTGTAACCCATTGATTCAAAATCATTTTATTGGCTTCCAGAATGTGCCAAGGGTGAATCATATCCATCCAGCCCTTCTCCCAGAGTTGAGCATGAAACTGTCCCTGCGTAATATGGTCCTGAAAGCATTCCAAAATATTCTGGTTGGCTTTTTCCAAACGTCTTAAAAATTCGTGCGGCAGCACAAAAACTCCGGCGAGAACATAATTTGCCTGCCCTTGCTGCGGTTTTTCCACGAGTCGGCTGATTCGCATCTCGTGATCAAAATAGATATTGCCATACTCATGTGATGAGGCAGGGAGTGTCACCACAGCAACGGGTTCACCAAACTCAGTAAACCGCCCAAGTGTTGGAGAGTAAAGATCTCCAACCGCCAGCAAATCCCCATAGATCAGCAGAAAGGGTTTCTGGTTCAGATGCTGCTGACAGCAAAGCAAGGCATGACCAATCCCTTTGATCTCGGGTTGGAGCACATAACGAATCGTCACCCCCCAAGCTGCACCACTCTTGAAATGGTTGCGAATTTCAGCTTCGCAATGATTTACGACCAGAATGATTTCTCGCACCCCAGCTTCGCGTAACTGGTGCAGCGTGTGGCTCAGTATAAAATCACCCCCAACCCAAAGCATGGGTTTTGCCCGTGTTTCTGTAAACGGTTGGAGACGTTCGCTGGCGTTCGCTGCAAGTATGACTGCCTGCATGGTTCAATCCGAATGAGCTGAATGTAAGATTTGATCGGACATCTGTTCAAGCACTTGCTCCGGAGTCAACTGTGTGGTGTCCACCAAAACCGCATCTTCTGCTTGCTTCAGCGGGGCAATTGCTCGATTTAGATCCTGCTGATCACGCTCCTGAAGAGCCTTCAAGACTTCAGTATAATCCACCTGCTGCCCCTGCTCCAGTAGCTGATCTGTCCTTCGCTGTGCCCTGATTTTAGGATCCGCATCCACAAAAAACTTAATCGTAGCGTCCGGAAGTACCACTGTCCCAATATCACGGCCTTCTAGCACAGCCCCGGAATACACTTGTTGCTTTTTGGTTTCAGTGACAAGTTGACGTTGTTGCCGTTTCATCACTTCACGAATCACTCCAAACTTGCTGATCCGTGAGGCCAGTTTGGAGATTTCCTCCGTCCGGATTTCAGTACTCACATCCTGGTCATCACAAATCACTTGCCCTGCGACTGAAAAAGCGATGTGAGTATTGTCTCCAAGCATTTGCAATGCCTCATCCTCTTCCGGATGTTCGAGAGCCTTCCACTTCAGGGCCAAGCAACGGAACATTGCTCCAGTATCCACATAGAGAAATCGCCACCGATCTGCCAATTTCCGAGCCAGTGTACTTTTGCCTACCCCAGTCGGGCCATCAATCGCCACAACGATAAATTTGTTCAATCCCTGTTGTTTCACGTGAAACACTCTATCCATTTTCTAATGTTTTGAGCCGCTGCTGAACTACACCACGCCGCTGAGTATTTTGTAACCGCTGAAGCAATTTTCGATAAATGGCCTTAGCCTCGCGTACGCGCCCAAGCTGTTGATAACTATTCGCAATACGAAGATGAAGCTGATAAGCTTCCGATTCAGGCATAGCACGGTTTAAGTAAGAAACTTTCAAGCTGGCCGCCAGAGCACGCTTGTGTTGGCCCAATCCATAAGCAGCAATCCCTTTCTCCTTGAGTAGCTTTAGAGTTCGTCCTCGTTGACCTTCGCCTCCCACCTTTTCATTCAGCACGAATCCTTGGTCCACCCAACGTTCGGCTTCTTTGTAGTCAGCTAATTTGTTGTACAACCCACCTATCCGAATAATGAGTTCCAATCGCTTTTCCATCGGGAGCGACACTTGACCAGCCGTAGCTTGATAGTTCACTGCTAGCTGCTTCCAATGAGGAATTGCTTGGCTCAATTTCCCCTCCTGCTCATAATAATCACTCAGCCAAGCCAATATTCTATTTCCCTTCCCATCATTTTTATTTTCTTGAATAAAACCTTCAGACAGTGCTGAGAATTGCGCATAATGATTGAGAGTATGGTGGACTTGAATGATTCGATATTTAATGAATCGGAGACGATCTGGTGGGGGATCTCGTTGTGCCTCCAAATAGGAACTCAGCGATTCCTCAAAACGCTTCATCCGGAAAAGCGAATTGGCCTGATGGTAAGAAATAAGTCCTCGCTGGTCACTTAAGAAATCATAGTTATAAGTTCGAATCGCCAGCTCCAGCATTCCGAGATCATCCTGTAACTGATTAAGGATATCCAAATGAAGTGCGACAAGTCGGAAGTCTGGATGAATCGGCACTTCCTTCAGTAACAAAGCATGCGCCTTCTGTAGTCTCCCAAGCTTGACCATGTTCTGTGCTTGGCGTTCAATCACACGCACCGCATTACTAAGCTGCTGAAATTCTTCTCGATATTCTGACAATATCTGATCCGCTTCCAAATGCTGCCCCTGTTGGTAATAAGCATCGGCCAATCGGTAAAAACTCTCTTCCCGAAATAACGACTGCGAGTGCTTTTCAAGTAGTTGCTTAAAGAAGGCAATTGCTTTTCCCCATTCATTCATTTCATGGCTCGAAAATCCAAGCACATACCAACGCCCGTCCCCTCGCACCCCCTCAGGATCCACTTGTCGCATACTGAGATGGATGCTCCTAAGTGACTGCCGCTGTTCCAGTTGTAGAACTCCCAACCAAAAATAATACTCGGAGCGTTGAGAAGATTCCTCAAATTCTGAAAGCAACTCCTGAAGATGCTTCTCCGCTTGCTCAAAATCACGGGAGTGCAACTCAATTGTGGAACGCAGGAAAAGTGCTTGCTCCCGAATCCATACCTCCCCCCCTTGGGACGAGGTAAAGGCTTGCTGAAAAGCGTCATAAGCTCGCAAGTGAAGCCCATCTTGGTACAAGGCATAGCCGTGGATGAGATGATATTCCGCATCTTTTTGAAGAGTGGATGCCCTATTGAAGGATAGCAATAATCTGTAATCTGCTTGCATTGCTGTCTTATGAACCAACCGCTTCCACATCTTGGTCCGGAGAAACAAATCTCGAATCCCTTGAATACTCCGGAACGCTAACTCCAAGTTATTTTGCTGGATTGCGATTTCACCGTGTCCTAATAATTCCAAATCACTAACCCCTCCTCGACTCCCAAGCTGTTTCAAGACCTCTTGGGCTTTATCCCACTGTCGACTTTCTAAATGAGAACGCAGCACCAATTCCAAGATGTACTGCGTTTCCGCATGGTTAAAAAGGCGACTCGCCATGCGGCTACCCAGTTGCTCCAACGCTTCCCTTTGCTGGGTTTGGTAGTGCAGGTTTGCTTCAGCTACAGTGTATGAGTGCTGTTGGGGAAACAAAGTTTTGAGCTTTTGCAGGGTCGCAACGGCTTCGTTGTAATCACCCTTCTTAAAATAAGCATAGAAGCCAAATTTTAGCAGTTTCTCATGCTCCTTAGATCGTCGCACTACTAGCTGATTATATTGACTAATTTTCTGTGGAACCTGATCATAACAACGCTCAAAAAGTGACATCCAAGCCAACAAAACAACAGTTTGTGATCGATACTCGCTGGCAGAATCCTCCTCCAATAATTGTTTCAGCCTTTGCCGGAGGGAAACCAAACTCTCATTCTTCTGGCACAATTTGCGCTTAGTAGGCTCCCCAGTCTTCCGTTTTTCCTCGGCTTCAGCTCTAATGAGCTGAAGTTGCGCGTAACTCCCCCAGAATGTCGCAAGAACACGCCAATGAGTGTCTGGGTATTCCGAGACAACCTTTGCAAACTGGCGGATGGCTCGATGCAGGTTCTCACGTTTTTCGTGATAGTTTTCAGACTGGATGCTCACCAACCGCTCAAAGGCAACCTCCACTTCTTCTCCGCCACGATCCAGCCAACTAGGTCTGGGTGGTCGCAATTGCGGTTCCAAATGCCAGAGCGGAAGTTCGGGAAAGGCAGGATCTGGAACCGAAGCCAACCTCAGAGGCTGAAGTTCCGGAAGCATCAACGCTGGAATCTCCAGTGGAAATTTCCCCATCCTGGTTTCCACATAAGACGGTAGTTGCTGACTGAAAATCTGAGTGCTACTTCCAAAGAGGCCAAATACAGAGCACAGTAGAAAAACCTTGAACGACTGCATAGAAATAACCTTTAAAATAAGTAGCTTACAAAAAATCATAATAATACTTGACCAATTCACTCACAGCCACATCCAAATTTTCTGTAGAAACTTCCAAGGCATATTGGTAGCCACTCATAGCGTACTCATAGCGAGGATCGTAGTGTTCTCGCAGAAGCACACGCACCACTTCGGGAGTCTCCCCCTGCCTCAGGCAGTCTCGAAGGTACTCCACCTGCTTGTTGCCCAAAACAGGTTTCAGTGAGCAAATGATCCGGTCGGCCTCGATGCGCGAGGATTCATCCACAACGTGATACTCCTCAACGATGCGGCAGACTCGGGTTTCCAACGATGCTGTCAGTAGCACTAACCTACTTTCTCGCATTGCCTCTACAAGTGCATTGGGCAAATAAACCGGGCCAACTTTCCGACTTTCGCCTTCAATGAAGCATGGAGTATTTTGAGGAAGTTGCAGAAACTCATGAAACAGCAACCCCTCGAAGGTTTTTTGGGTTCTGGGTTTCCGATGGATCCCACCAAAAAGTGAGCTGCGATGCTGTGCCAAGTCTTCAAGATCAAGGGAGGGAGTCAACCGATTCAAGACCTGTGTTTTGCCAACCCCTGTTTGGCCGTGCAGCACAATCAGCGGCCACTGCAAATTCTCAAGAAAGCGCAGAACATGCTGACGATAGTACTTGTAGCCTCCAACAAGCTGACGGACTTGGAACCCTTCATGATGGAGGAGTCGGGCAATAGAGGCAGAACGCATGCCTCCTCGTGCACAGTAAACGATAAGGGGGCGTTTCCGGTGAGGTGAGAGTTGCTGAAGCAGTGAGTCGATACGAGTGGCGACTAAGGTTTTGCCACGCTCCAGTGCAGCAGCAGGCCCGGAGTGCTTATAGAGGATACCGATCTGAGTACGCTCCAAATGATCAAAGAGTGGAACGTTAACAGCGGTGGGGATCGCTCCATCTTGATACTCCTCAAACGTTCGGACATCGACAAAGAGGTCGCCCTGCTCTAGGGCATCCTCAATCTCAACTGTGCCACACGCGCCTCGGAGATACCCCTCAATGCGGCTTTGGAACTCGTTTGAAGCAGAGGAATCCGCTTGCGGCTCACTTTGCGGATTCGGTCGCGGCTGAAGCATCCGTGCCTTCTTCCGTGTCGTCTGGAATCAGCTTATGGAGTTGGCGTAACTGCCGATCGAGGTCAGCGGCGAATTCCGAGTTCTCTTCAAGGTACCTGATGGAATTATCCCGGCCTTGCCCAAGACGCTCCTTGCCATAAGAGAACCACGTTCCACTTTTCTGAATAATTTCAGCATTAACTGCGTAATCCAATAGGATCCCCATCTGAGAAATCCCCTGCCCATAAATCAAATCGAACTCGGTAATCCGGAAGGGTGGAGCCATTTTGTTTTTAACGACTTTGACCTTCATCCGGTGCCCTCTCACCTCGTCTCCCTGTTTGATCTGGCTGGTCTTGCGAACATCAAGCCGGATAGTGGCGTAGAACTTGAGCGCATTGCCCCCGGTCGTGGTCTCTGGATTTCCAAACACGACTCCAATTTTCGAACGGAGTTGGTTGATGAAGACAAAGATCGTGTTTGATTTGGAGACCGATCCTGTCAATTTACGGAGAGCCTGAGACATCAAGCGGGCGTGTAGACCCATGTGGGAATCCCCCATGTTGCCCTCAAGCTCATTCTTGGGGACAAGGGCGGCCACAGAGTCAACCACTACAATGTCTGACTTACCGACCCGCACCATTTGCTCGGCAATTTCGAGTCCTTGCTCTCCATAGTCAGGCTGAGCCACCAGCAAGTCCTCCATGTTGACTCCCAATATACCAGCATTGACGGGATCCAGGGCATGTTCCGCATCAATGAAAGCAGCCACTCCACCAGCTTTTTGGACTTCGGCAATCGCGCAAAGCGCAAGCGTCGTCTTTCCGGAAGATTCCGGACCATAAATCTCAATAATCCGCCCTCGGGGGTACCCCCCCACCCCCAAGGCGATGTCTAAGCCAAGGTTTCCGGAACTCACCGCCGAGGCCATGTTCACTGCACCATCACCCATCCGCATGATGGATCCCTTCCCGTACTGACGCTCAATCTGAGAAATCGCCAGTTCCAAGTCTTTGCGCTTGTCCTCGCTCCACATGATACGACCTTCGTAAGCTAATAAATCAATGCTGTTAACAACAGAAAGTCATGCTATTGGCATAGGGAGGAATTCGCAAACCCTAAAGAAGGCCAGACCTATACTTGGGCCACCAAGTTGCATGACCTGAAACGACTCCAACGATTTCAACACACGGTATGCTCTCCGCCACTAAACGCACCCTTGTCACCGGAGGAGCCGGTTTTCTTGGTTCCTTTCTCTGCGAACGACTGCTGACCGCAGGCCACGAAGTCATTGCACTGGATAACTTCTTCACAGGCTCCAAGCAGAACATCGATCACCTCTTTGGCAACTCAAACTTTGAGTTGATCCGCCACGATGTCGTGGAGCCAATCCTGATCGAAGTCGATTGGATATTTAACCTCGCCTGTCCCGCCTCACCCGTTCACTACCAGTACAATCCCGTTAAAACGGTCAAGACCAGCGTAATGGGCGCAATCAACATGCTGGGATTAGCCAAACGAGTCCGGGCCCGAATACTCCAAGCTTCCACTTCCGAAGTATACGGAGATCCGGAGGTTCACCCTCAAACCGAAGATTACTGGGGTTCGGTCAACCCGATTGGTCCCAGAAGTTGCTACGACGAAGGCAAACGGGTGGCCGAAACGCTGGTGATGGACTATCATCGACAGAATCAGGTGGACGTGAAAATTATCCGAATTTTCAACACTTACGGCCCTCGGATGCATCCCAACGATGGCCGGGTGGTCAGCAACTTCATTGTGGCTGCCCTCAACAACGACCCCATCACGCTTTTCGGGGATGGCTCCCAAACCCGGTCCTTTTGCTATGTCGATGACCTCATCGAAGGCATCTTGCGAATGATGCAATCCGAAGACTTCATCGGCCCGGTCAACCTTGGCAACCCCGGAGAGTTCACGGTGATGGAACTGGCACAGAAAGTTATTCAACTGACGAACTCCCGCTCCCAAGTCATTCCCCAGGAAAAAAGGGAAGACGACCCCACCCGGAGACGTCCGGACATCTCATTGGCCCAGCAGAAACTAGGCTGGCAACCTCAGGTTCCCTTGGAGGAGGGTTTGCAAAAGACCATTGCCTATTTTGACGGATTGCTCCAAGAAGGCTAAAGTTTGTTGCGGAATGGAAACATGATGCGTTGGTGGAAACCCGGACTTGCCGGACTGATCATTTCGTGGGCGGCAACTTGCTTTGCCAACCCCAGCTTTCTTAGCCAAATCCAGTCTCGCGAACTCTTACACCCTGCCCGCGATCTTGCCTTCACCGCTGATGAAGCCCTCCTGCTTGTCGCACACACCAACGATTCCGGAGATGGTGTTATTACCTTGCTGGATCGCCAAGCCCTCAAGCTTATCAACCAAATCGTCTCCCCGCAAAACCCACCTGTTTTTATCAAAACCTCCCCTGAAAAACGATTGCTGATCTTTGGCGGAGAAAAACGTTTAGAACTCTGGGAGATTGGGGAACTTTCCTCAGGCCCAACTCCGATTCCGGAATCCCACAAACGCTGGTCAAAAGAGGTTCACGCCACCTACGGCTTGTTTCGAGTGCAATCCTCAGTTTTTGACTGGAGCGACAACTCCGGAGTTCACTCGCTGAACCTTGAGTCACTGAAGGAATTCGAAATCCTATCGCACCCATCTGGGGTACAGCATTTTGCCATGGACGAGCAGGAACTCCTACTTGCTTGGTCTGAGCCTTCCTCGTCTAGAATTCAGTTCCACTATTTGCAGTCTGACCGAAAAATCCCTCCGCTGGACTATCACTTGTTTCCTTTGGCAGGTTTCCACTTCACCTCCTCGCAACATTTGCTCTCGCTTGACCAAGCCCGTAACCTCATTCGAGGAAGTGTCCGAACCCGAATCAAGTTGGACAACCCCAAAATCAATGGCGCTCAGTCAAATGAAGTCGCCCGCTCGCTGACCTCTCTCTATCAGGACCAAGTTTTTCTGGTCACCACTCAAAAGCAAGGGGAGTCCTCCGGATTTGCGTATGTGCTGGATAAACACGGCACCACGTTCCACCGAATTCCGGTCAGTCGACCTGAAGCTGTGGCGGTCAGCCCAACCGGTGCTTATGTTGCCTCGGCTGGAGCCGCTCCCAACCAACTCGTCCTGCTTCGTTCAGCACTCAGCGTTCCACCAGAAACCTATTTGCGGCACTTGATGGAGTCCGGGGCCAACGAAACGGCTCGACGTTACCGGAACCACCTCGACTCTAAATCTGCTCTGGGCGTGGAGTCTGCGGGTGAGGGTGGCACTACCCTCCGCATCCTCGAAGAAAACCTGAAGGTTTCTGAGCAGATGGGGCAGTGGTTGGAAGTGGAACGACTTAGTGAGGAAATCCTCACGATCTCTCTCAACAACTCAACCGCACTCGATGCGAAGCAACGTTTACAAAGCCGTCAGGACACCCTCCAAGTGGAAAAAGCCAGCCAACTGTTGGCCAATCAGGACTATGAGCGGGCGATCACCTTACTCACGCGGATTCCTCCGTCCAGCCCACACTACAACGAAGCGAGACAACTCATTTCAGTCGCTGAACTACAAGCACAACTCGTCCTGACCCTGCAAAATGCCGAAAAAGAAATCCGGCTGCAAAATTGGAAAGGAGCCACGGTTCACCTCCAGAAAGCTCTGAAAAAAGACCCAGAGCACGAGCGAGCTTTGGAAATGCTAGAGCTTGTCGAAACCCAGGAACGACAAGTTTGGCTGACCTATTTTCTGATTGCGACAGGCTTTGCGATCCTGCTCGTTGGCTCCGGAATCTGGGTCATCAAAAACCGAACCCGATGGACAGGGTGGATTCTTGGCGAAGAACCGCAGTCCCCGTCTAGTCAGCAAACCGCTCCGTCACAAGCCTCCTTTCAACAAACTGGAAGGTCCATCGAGGAAGATATCCGTCAATTTGCGAAAGCTCTGGACAAAACCAAGGAACTACTGCGATTGGTCAAGCAGCGTGACATCCTGCAGGAACACACAACACGGTTGATGGATTTTGAAGCTGAAGTGGTGGTGATGGAGCATGAAGCCCAACGACCGGAAGCCAAGCTTCGCGATTTGGCTAGCAAGCTACTCGTGCTTCAGCAAACCCTGCGCAGTTTACGGTTCAAGGCCGCCTCGTCTTCTCGGAAGCCATCTCCACCTCCTGTTCCGAAAACGACCTCGCCAGATCACTACCAATTGTTGGGAATCTCCAAGTCGGCATCCTTGGAGGAAATCAAGCGCGCCTATCACGAAAAGCTCAAGGAGTACCACCCTGACCGACATCAGCAAACCGAGTTTGAATGGATTCGAGAGCAAGCCGAGGCCATGACTCGCCAAGTCCGGGAGGCTTACGACACCTTGAGTGATCCCCAGTCCCGCAAGCAGTATAACCAAACGCTGGGCTGACTCTCCGAAACACTATACTCCCTATCAAACATGCACCTTCCGGAAGAAATTCTGGAACTCCATCGGCACTTTGAGCGACATGGTGGCCGAGTGGTGGTGGTCGGTGGAGCGGTTCGGGATTTTCTTCTCAACCGGAACACTTCAAAAGACCTTGACCTTGAAGTGTTTGGTGTCTTGCCCGACCAGCTTGAAGCAGTACTGAAAGGCTTTGGTAAGGTTCAACTGGTCGGGCGCAGTTTCAGCGTTTGGAAACTCAAAACTCCGGCTGCCTGCTATGACATCAGCTTGCCACGCCAAGAGTCCAAGTGTGGCCCCGGGCATCGCGGCTTCGAAGTTCATCCTAACCCCAACCTCTCCTTTGCTGAAGCTGCACGAAGACGTGATTTCACAATCAACAGCATCGGGTTCGATGTCCATTCAAATACTTGGTTGGATCCCTATGACGGCAGACAAGATTTGCAGCGTCGTATCCTGCAACACATCGGTCCCGCATTTAGTGAAGACCCCTTACGGGTTTTGCGCGCAGCACGACTTGCAGCCAGCTTGAATTTTGATGTCTCAGATGTGACCCTTGCCCTCTGCCGAAGGCTCAATCTGCACGAACTACCTCGCGAGCGGGTTTTCGAGGAATTGAAGCGTTTACTGATCGAAGCTCCTGCTCCTTCCGTAGGCTTGGAGGTGATGCGAAAAACAAACGTCCTTACACTCTTTCCGGGATTTCGCAGGATGGTCGACTGGGATGTAGCAAACGAGACCGTCTTACTTTGGCCAAAGACGCTCGCTGCCGTTGACTGCATGGCCTCCTATGCCCGTAGCAACGGTGACTCTCACTTGACCATGATGCTGGCAGTACTATGCCATGCGCTTGGCCAGCCACATGTAGGCAAACGCCTCGCCTCCAACTGGGTTTTTCCGCGACACACCTTGCACGGCCAACAAGCGTGTGTCGCGTTTCTTCAGGGTCTTGCTCCTCAACGTGAGCTGTACCAAACTGTTCCCCATCTGGTCCGGATACAGCAAATGCCCGATTTGCTGTACCGCTGGAGACGGAGCATGAAGCAGGGCACTCTCCACCGACTTGCTCTGAAGGCATCGATTGCCCAGCTCACCCGGCTCTCTCATGCCTGCCACGCTTGGGCAAACTCCATGCAGGGGCACCTCCCCGCAGTGTGGCTGCACACCGAGGCTCAAAAGTTGGGAGTTTTGAACTACCCCCCAACCCCATTCCTCCAAGGCAAAGATCTACTGAAGCTTGGAATACTGCCCGGACCCCAGCTCGGACAACTGCTTCACAAGGTGTTTGAACTCCAGCTCGATGGCGAGCTACAAGACAAGAACCAAGCGGTGAAATGGGTGCAAAAAACCATATTGACTTGCTCTTGAGAGCTTCGTGTTCCTATAGTTCCGGTTTCGCCTAGACTTGTCTTACATGAGCATCAAGATCCTCACAACCAACCGACGTGCCCGGTTTGAGTATGAAATTCTGGAGACGCGAGAGGCTGGAATTGAGCTGAAGGGAACTGAAGTCAAGAGTATCCGGTTAGGACAGATCAATCTCAGCGAAGGATTCTGCCGAATCAGCGAGGATATGCAAGCCATGCTGCAAAACGTCCACATTGCTCCCTATGACTTTGGCAACCGGCACAACCACGACCCTTTGCGTCCCAGACGACTGCTACTGCATCGGGAAGAAATCTACAGGTTGTACGGCAAGATTCGTGAGCAAGGGCTCACACTCATTCCCCTGAAGCTTTACTTGAAAAAGGGACGCGTCAAGCTTGAACTCGGACTTGTCAAAGGCAAGAAACTGCACGATAAGCGGGAGGCCATCAAGCGTCGTGATGCCCAAAGGGAAGTGGAGCGCTCCCTGCGTGATTCCGGATGACACTCTCACCTGACAGTCCGGAATATGGTTGGCTGGCATTGAGTCTTGTGGGCGGATTGGGGTTCAAAACCATCCGCAAACTGCAAGAGCGGTTTGGTGGTGTTGCCGACGTTTTGAGTCGTCCGGCACAAGACTTGAAGGATTTAGGGAAGGTCTCTCAAGAGTTGGCCTTGCGGATTTCGCGGGCAACTCAGGCGCGAAGCTTTCGGATGGAGTGCCGTCTCTTGGACGAGAACCCCGAAATCCGGTTGCTTTGCCCGGAATCACAAGATTTTCCGACGCATCTTGCTCAAATCTCTACCCCTCCTAGCGTACTGTACTGGCAGGGCAATCTTGAGCATTTGGAAGCGCCGTGTTTCGCGTTTGTCGGATCGCGACGTTGTACTCCTTATGGGCGGCAACAAACGAAAAGGCTGGTGATGGAAATCGCAGAAGCTATGCCGAATGCCGTCATTGTCAGTGGGCTGGCCCGCGGCATTGACACCGCTGCCCACGAAGCTGCGTTGGAACATAACCTAAAAACGGTTGCCGTGTTAGCTGGAGGATTGCAGCATCTCTATCCGCCGGAAAACCAGAGCTTGGCAGAGGCCATCAAAGCAAAGGGTGCTTTGATTTCGGAGTTTCCCCTTGCCGTCAGGCCCCTCGCCCGGAATTTTCCTATCCGGAACCGAGTAATCAGTGGAGTCTCGCTTGGGGTGGTCGTTACTGAAGCCCACAAAAAAAGTGGGGCGAATATCACTGCTGCCTTTGCCCTTCAGCAAAACCGAGAGGTGTTTGCCCTTCCCGGGCGTGTAGACTCACCTGCCAGTGAGGGCACCAATCGTCTGATCTCCCGCAGTCAAGCCAAGCTCGTCTCTTCCGCGTCTGATATCCTAGAGGAGTTCCCGAATTTACCAACAGATGCTCTGAAAATCCAATCTCCGCTCCCTCTGAGTCCCCCATCACAGCAAGTGACTGTGGGAGATTTGCCGGACTCGCATCACCAGATTCTCAAAACCCTTGAGCAGAAAACTTCCACAGCAGATGACCTTCATGCACAAACCGGGATTGAAATCGGTATCGTCCTTTCTGCCCTCGTAGAACTGGAGTTGATGGGCTTTGTTCGCTTGCACGGACAAACCTATCAGCTAGAAGACAACATCTCCTTCGAGCCGAGAAGCTGACATGTCTGGCGAAGCCACCAGCAAGCTCGATACCGTCATCTACATTGTTGGAACCAAGCGGACCCTCCAACTCCAGGAATCGCAGGTCCGGCGCATCATTTACACGCTGGTCACTCTGTTTCTGGTCCTCGTCGCCGTTATTGGAGGACAATACTGGTTTTTTCAGCAGGAGCAAATGCGACTCGGCGAGTTGTATCAGCGGGAATCGCTTAAAAACCGGAAGCTTCAGGCGCTTCTGCTGGAGCAGCGCTCCGAGAGCCGTGAATCCGCACTAGCGCTCACCGAGCAGGAACGTGAAGAATCACGCCAGCAGGCCATGCTCATCGAACAACAAAAACGGAAGCTTCAAGAACTCCGTTCGGTTCTTGAACAACGTGAGAAGGTGGTCCAGCAACTCCAAGTAGAAAAGCACTCATCCCAGCTTCAGATTGACACACTCCAGCAACGCTTGCATGAATCCAAGCAAATCCTGAGTGTGACTCAGACTGACCGCAAGCAGCTAGAGGACCAGCTTACGGTCCTGAACCAATCCCAGTCGGAGGCAAAAGAAGCCGCTCCAAAAACAGAAATAGCCACAAATTCCGCCGCTTCTATAACGGTTAGTGTGGAACAGCTAAAAATGAAGTTTGACGGCAAGACCCTTACCATCAACTTCCGGCTCACCAACATAACCGAAGAGCAGCAAGCAGGACGGGTCGGAGTGACTTTGTCACGTCCTGGCAATGAGAATACTCCAGTCGTGTACGGCAGTTTCCGGACCACTCCCTTCCGAATCCGGCGGTTTCGCATGATCACGAAAAACCTGCGGGTGAAATCTCCGGATTCTATTGTCCGCATCGTCGCTTGGAACGCTGAACGATCGCTTGTGATGGATCAAACCTATCCCCTACCGGGCAACTAACGGAACAGGGCAAAAAACTTCCGTGCCCATCCCTCTCCTTTCTACAGAGCAAGTTTCCAAACGCTTCGGCTACCGCACCATTTTCCAGCAAGTCACCTTCGACCTGTTCCCGGAAGAGTTCATCTTGCTGATCGGCAACAACGGTACTGGAAAATCAACGCTCTTCCGCTTACTCTGTAGCCTCTCACACCCTTCTTCCGGAACCCTACGTTTTAACTCCTGTCCTTATCGTGAGTGCCTACCGGAAGTGCGGAGAAACATTGGTTTTCTGGGACACGAAAGCCGACTGTACCCCGACCTGAGTGCAATGGAGAATCTTCACATCTTTGGAACGCTTTACAACATCCCGGAACTAGAACAGCGTATAAACTCCGTATTGGACGAGGTGGGGCTGGTCATGGCAAAAACTTTGCCTGTCCGGACCTACAGTAGCGGCATGACTAAGCGATTAATGATCGCACACATGATCCTTATCCAACCCAAGGTCTTACTCTTGGACGAACCGTACACAGGACTGGATCCCTCTTCGGTTGAATGGTTCCAAACTCACCTCAAGCAATTCCGTAAGTCCGGAGGAGCCATCATGCTCATCACGCATCAGTTAGACTTGGGTTTGGAACTCGCAGATCGAGTGTTAGTTTTGCACCAACAGCATCTCCTGCGTGACATTCCCGCAATCGGCCTCACTCCAGAGACTTGTTCCGGATGGCTAAATGCCCCATGAAATACTGCACCTACCTCCGGACTCAAGCTCAGCTTGAGTACTTGGCAAACACCAATATCCGCGAGGTGATCGTTGAACACAGCCTCCTCTCTCAACTTGGTGGATTGCCGACCCACGATCTAATCGACCTCACCAGACAGCTAAAGCAACAAGAATTCTCCGTTTTCCTTCAATGGGATCGACTCATGACGGAGCCAGAATTTCAGGAGTGCCTGCCTGTCCTAAAAACCCTGTACTCTCTCCCTTTCGATGCCATCCGGGTGCAGGACACCGGAGCAGCTGAATGGGTCCGCACTCACAAAACTGACACTGCATTGCACCTCATTGCTGAATCTGGATACCACAATTTAGTATCTCTTGGTCAACTAGCCAAACACTTCCACCCGCAGCGTATTGCGGTGTCTCAGGAATTGTCGTCCACTCAAATCCAAGAGTGTGCCAGCAAAATGAGAGTACCTCTCGAGGTTCTAGGTCTCGGACCACTGCTACTGTACCAGACCCCTCGAAAACTCTTGTCTTCTGGACACAGCAAGACAACAACTCAGTCTCTGCGCAATCCCGAACACCTTCAGAACAACCCTGTCATCGAGAGCCAACACGGTACTTTTCTCTTTGACCGTCGTGATCTTTTTCTGCTGGATCGGTTGGATCAACTGAAAGCGGTTGGAGTCTCCAACATCCGAATCGATCTCAGGCTTAAACGCGATTTCTCCATCATCGAAAACATTGATGCGGCTGCTCATGATCCTGATCTCAGTAAACGAAAGCAATTCAAGAAATCATGGCCACAGCCTACAACCCACGGATTTTTCCGAGCCAACCGGACCAACCGTGCGTTCCGGCACCTGAACAATCCTCACCTGCGCTCGGCAGGTTCCCAGTCGGTGGGAACGGTTTTGGAAACGAATCGCACCTCCGGAATCGTGATCTTGGTCCACGAATTCCTTCGTGAAGGAGAGTTCCTGTCCTGTGTCACCCCACAAGGTCAGACGGTTCCCTTGACAACCACGCCTCTCGTCGATCTTGAACAAGCCCCTCTGCGGATCGTCCTTCCCGGAGGTTTATGCCGCCTCCCCCCTGCAAAACACGTCACGCCCCAAGCGCAGGTCTTTCGGGGAACCCTTGAGATGAACCTTGTCAATTCTACGGCGGAAGGCTAAAATTTTAGAGTTGCCAATCGACAGAAACTCCTGGAGATTTTAGCTGTTGTTATGGATGTGATCGACCGATTCAACATCAACCGTCCCCCCTCTCGATCAGTCGTGACCATCGGCAATTTTGATGGGTTCCACCTCGGACATCAAGCTTTGGTCCGGAAAGTTGTTGAAGAGGCCCAACAGTCCGGTTGCCGAAAAGCGCTCCTCACCTTCGATCCCCACCCTCAGGAGATTGTTCATCCGGGACACCCGGTTTACCGCATTTGCACGTCGATACAGCGGTTGTCTCTCTTTGAACAAGCCACCCTGGATGAAGTTCACATCCTTCCGTTCACTCATGAATTGTCCAAATTGGAGGCAGAAGAATTTGCATATCGCTTCCTGATCCAGCGCTTTCAGTTGGAAAAGCTCGTCATCGGCTATGACTTCCGCTTCGGAAAAAACCGGAAGGGCGACTTCAAAACGCTTGAGGAACTGGGGTATCGCCATGGGTTTGAGGTTGAGGAGGTTGCTCCCATCAAGGTGAACCAGCAAACCGTGAGTAGCACTCACATCCGCCAACTCATCCAAGGGCATCAATTTGAAGCTCTGCCTGAGTTCCTTGGGCGCTCGTACAGCATTCTCGGCATGGTTGAGCAAGGAGACCAGCGGGGTCGGCAGTTGGGTTTTCCCACCGCCAACCTTCGTCCGGGAGTCCCCTTGGCGTTGCCACGAGGAGTCTACGTTTCACGACTTTCCGTCCAAGGCCAAGAGTACCATGGTGTGACCAATGTTGGGGTGCGACCCACCTTCGGACGAAACGAGGCCGCAGTCGAAACGTGGATTTTTAATTTTTCTAGAGATCTCTATGGAGAGCCCATGGAGGTGTGGCCGTTACGATTCTTGCGTCCGGAGCAGTGCTTTTCAGGAGTGGACGAACTCAAACAACAAATCAGCAAAGACATTCAAGCCGCCGAGCGCTTTTTCAATGCGGAGCCCTCCCTTTCAAGCGCAACTTGAAATGGATTCAACGTCCACACTGTTTGCCGATGTTGTTCCTCTTTTCCCTTTGAGCGGAACCATCCTGCTGCCCAACACTGTGCTGCCGCTGCACATCTTTGAGCCGCGCTATCGGCAGATGGTCGAGTCCGTCTCAGAGAAGGAGATGGTTATCGGAATGATTCAACCTGTCGAGCAGGATTCCAAAGGGCTTTACCAAACCGGATGCCTTGGGAAAATTGAGCAACTTCAGCAGCTTCCGGATGGGAATTACATGCTTCAACTCCACGGGTCGATTCGCTTCAACGTGGTCCGGGAGTTGGAGGTGAACTCACTTTACCGACAGGCACAGGTCGATTACACCTCGTATGAGCAGGATTTGGACGACCAGTCCCTCAGTAAGAATCCTGAGAAGCTGTACGAGGCCTTTCGTCACTACACCGAGAAAAAATTCATCCAGATCGAGTGGCAGAAAATCGAGGCGATCCCCGTTCATTACCTCGTCAACATCCTCTGCATGAACCTTGATTTTTCCTGCACCGAGAAACAAGCGCTACTGGAAGCTCCCAACCTCTCCATGCGTTGGGAATATCTACTCACTCTGATGGAAATGGCAGTGGCCGAAACAACCAGCGGAACGACCTCCAACATACAAATCAACTGAAGAATGAAATCTCAACAAAAACTCCATATCTGCCGATTCCTTCTTGTCACTCTGCTGACACTGTTCGCTCTCACCTCACACGCAGAACCGCTTCCCTACCAAAGTAATCCGCTGCTGGCCACTGTGGAGGGCCAAGCCATTACCTTGGACGATGTGAAGACCAAGGCCATTCACGATCTCACGCTGCAACTCTACCAGCAGCTTCAACAACGGCTTCCGGAAGTCATTCTGGAACGCCTTCAGCCTCATCACAAAGAAATCGACCTCAATCCCAAAATCACGGTTTCCGAGCAGCAAATCCTGGCCTTCTACAAAGCAAAAAACCTCCAAAGCCGAGGCAAGTACCAAGCTCTAGCTCCACAAATCCGGAAGTTTCTGAAGGGTCAACTCCGGTTTGAACATCTCCAAAACCAGTATGGTTTGGCTCTGGAAAAGGGTTGGGTCACGACCCACCTCGCCCCGCCGACGGATTTTCTGGTACGAGCCAAAGTGGGAACGGCTTACCTACAAGGGAAATCGAATGCGAAGGTGATGCTGCTTGAATTCTCCGATTACCAGTGCCCTTTTTGCCGACGCGCTCGGAGTACCATCAAGCGGGTGATGGACCGCTATCAAGACCGCATTTCGTATGGATATCGGCACTTCCCTCTCTCTTTCCACACCGAGGCCGACGAAGCAGCAATTGCCGTCGAATGCGCCCGTGAGCAAGACAAGTTCTTGGAACTGCACGAGTTGCTTTATGAAAATCAAAAAGCCCAAACCCTGCGCCACCTCAAGCAGTATGCTCGGCGCATCAAAATCCCCAACCTGAAGGAGTTTGATGAATGCCTTGAGTCCGAACGCTACCGCAGTTTAGTGGATCAAGACATGGACGATGGGAGCGAGATTGGCATCACTGGAACTCCCGGATTCGTGATCGGACGATACAACCCTAAGACTAAGGTGGTGGTGGGAGACCTACTTTCTGGAGCACTACCGTATCAAAATTTCGTCGAGCACATCGAAAAATACCTGAACCCTGATTCTTGACCATGACTCCACAAGAACTCCGGAACGCTCTCGAAACCGTTGAAGCTCCTCGCATTCTAGTCGTTGGAGACATCATGCTTGATCGGTACTCTTGGGGTGCCGTGGAGCGCATCTCCCCAGAGGCGCCCATTCCGGTCCTGCGAGTTCTCCGGGAAGATCAGCGGCTGGGCGGTGCGGGAAATGTCATGATGAACCTGAGTGCGCTCGGGGCCGAGGTCTTGGCGTGTGGAGCCCTCGGGGATGACGAAGCCGGCCACGCCGCTCGCAACCTCATGGCGGAGCATCAAATCGGTACCGAAGGGGTGGTAAACTCCTCCAATAACACGGTGCTGAAGCACCGTATGATCGCCGGGCATACCCACCTGCTCCGCATGGATGTGGACCCCTCAGCAGGAGCCAGCCCCCCGGAAGAACAGGCATTGCTGCAGTACTTGCAAGCAACGATTCCGACGGTCCATGCTGTTTTGGTTTCGGACTATGGAAAAGGGACGCTCAGCAATTCGATGCTCCGGACCATCGCAGCACTGGGCAAAACTCATTCGGTACCAATTATTGCTGATCCGCGCCGCAATGTGGATTACGGCATTTACCAAGACTTCATGCTCATCAAGCCCAATCGCAAGGAAGCCGAATTTGCCGTTGGCTTTACGCTTAAAGACCATGCAAGCGTTTTGCGGGCTGCACAGCACCTCAAGTACCAGATCGGGGTGGAGTATGTGGTCATCAGTCTCGACAAGGAGGGACTGTTGTTATTCCAAGATTCCCAGAATTATCAGTTCTTTGGCGCAGAAACTCAAGAGGTGTTCGATGTCGTTGGCGCTGGCGACATGGTGATCAGTGTACTGGCGTTCATGCTTGCTGGAGGAACTCCAATCGAACATGCGGCTTACTGGTCTCAACTTGCGGCCAGCATGGAGGTGCAGCATGTTGGAGTGGTGTCCTTCACGAAATCAGAACTGCTGCATCGTTTCGAGTTTGGAGAATCCTCCTCCAAGATCGTCACGCTTGAGCAGCTTTGCCGCTACCTCCCGCATCAAGACCTGCCTGTGGTCTTCACGAATGGCTACTTTGATGAAATCTCGTCCGGACACCTCAAATTCCTGCACCAGCTCCAGAGTTTCAAAGGCTTCAACGTGGTTGGGATCAACAGTGACCGCATGATTGAGGAGCAAAAAGGTCATTCACCATTACTGAACGAACGAGAGCGCGCACTGCTGCTCTCTTCGGTGGAAGCTGTCAACCGAGTGGTGATTTTTGACGAACCGAATGCGGAGGAACTCATCCTGCGCATGAAGCCGGACATCGTTGTGAAAGGAGAGCGCTACCGGAACCAAGAGATTCCGGAAACCGCTGCAATCAAAACTGTAGAAGCAAAACTCGAATACCTTCAAAAGTACTAATCCCAACCAAACAAAAAGATAACCAGATGGCAGTCGAAATTTCAGACGTTCTTGGCATCGTTGAACGCCAAAACTACTGGCGCGGGCAAGAAACAATCAATCTCATCGCTAGCGAGAACGTGCAGTCTCCCGCAATCAGGCAGGTGGAGTGCAACGACTTCATGGGGCGCTACGCCGAAGGGCATCCTAACACCCCGGACACCGACAACCGCTACTACGAGGGGACTTGCTACATTGACGAGATCGAGAGCATGGCGACGCGGGAACTCATCGAGTTGGCTGGATGCGAGCAGGCCGACGTGCGGCCCATCAGCGGCAACGCCGCCAACACCGCAATCGCCCTTGCCCTCCTGCGCGGAGCCGACTCCGTGATCGTCAACTCCATTGACGCGGGCGGACACATCAGCCACAACCCGATTGGAGTGGTGGGCCGACGGATTCAAACTCGGGGCCAATCCTTGTTTCCCGGAAAGGACAACTCCATCTCCCTGCACTATTGGCCGACCACCCCGGATGGCTATCACCTCGACGCGGAAAAGTGTGTCGCGCTGGTGGATCAAGTCCGGCCCAAGCTGGTCATGCTGGGAAAAAGCCTGTTCCTGTTCCCGGAGCCAGTTCAAGCAATTGCGGAGTGTTGCCGATCCTTTGGGATTCCCGTGCTGTTCGACGGAGCGCATGTGCTTGGCTTGATCCTCGGAGGGCAGTTCCAGAACCCCTTTGCTGAAGGTGCGCACTTCATCAATGCCAGCACCCACAAGACTTTCCCCGGACCTCAGCGTGGGGTGATTCTTGGAAACCTGAAATCCGACAAAGAACTCAAGTGGTGGCAGAGCATTGACCGAGGCGTGATGCCGGGTTCATCAAGCAGTCACCACCTCCACACCTTGCCAGGGCTCGTGATCGCCATCCGTGAAGCCAAGGCTCACGGTGCCGCTTACGCTCAGCAAATTGTTGCGAATGCGAAAGCGTTTGGACGAGCCTTGATGGATGAAGGGGTGCAAGTGGAAGCCGAGGATTTTGGCTTCACGGAAAGCCACCAGCTTGCGATTAACGTCTCCAACTTCGGCCTAGGAAAGGACATCGCCCGGAGTTTGGCGGACAACGACATCATCCTCAACTACAATATGCTTCCAGGAGATACCGATGCCCGTAATCCCTCCGGGCTTCGGATCGGCGTTCAGGAAATGACGCGGTATGGGATGAAGGAAGACGAGATGGGAGAGTTAGCGTCCCTAGTCAAAGCCGTGATCAGCGGGGGTTCCGCCAAGGACGAAGTGAACCGACTCCGGAGCCGATTCACCGAGGTGCTGTTCGTCTAAGCCGCCTGTGGAATTTCACTCTTCTGGACACGATCAAGGTACTGGTTGATCTTGATCCTGGTCAAGGTATCCATCTCCCGGAAAGTCGTGTGCAGGTCGAAAAGCCCTCCACGGGGAACGACCTGCAATACTCCAGCAGCCAGATCTTGGCGCAGGCTTGATCGGGCCAAGTGAAACACCAGTACGTCCCCTGTGATGATCGGACGGGCGGGCATTTTAGAAATCTGCAACTTGATCCCTCCTGCGCTCATGTCCACCACCTTGGCGGTTATAGGGATGTGTTCCCCGCGAGACTGCTCCTCCATCTTCTCCAACTCGTACTGAGCCTCGGATACAAGTTGAAAATCCATCTCTATGTTCACGGAGATCCGCTCTGATTGGCGAATTCTCATTGTGCGGATGTGCTTAGACTGCTCCAGCACCACCGCATTCATCTCATCCGTGATCTGATCAAGCACCCGGAGCGTGAAGTCATAATCGGCATCTCCTTCTCGCCGTAATCGGCAGGCGATTTCGGGAAACTGCTTCAGGTTCGCCGGACGCCGCTTGACCGTCGGAGGCTTGATCAGCAACTCTGTCTCGTTCGCATCCAACACACTTGTCATAAACGCAACAGACTTGCCTTTGCTATGAATCTGGCATTCCAACTTCGTCCCATTCAGCAGCATTTGTGTGCAAAGGAAGGCGTATTCGGAGTTCTTGATCGTGAAACCCAAAGCCTTGCGAAGGTTGAATATCTGCGCAAGCGCAGGAGCCCGGAAGCGGGGAGAGGCCTTGAATTCCTCCACCACCTTTTCAAACTCCTCAAAGGACATAATCACTGGAACCAGTTCAACCGGATCCTCCGTGTCACACAGTTCTCTGAGAAACTCCCGGTTTTCTTCGCTTACTCGGCGGGCCTCCAGTTCCGTGTCCAGTTCCAACTGCGCCTGCTCGTCAACGATCTTGTCCAGTTCCTCCTGCTCCTGCTTGGCCCGGATGTAGCGCAACAAAAAGAATCCCCCCACCCCTGCGGCAATCACGAAAGCCAGCAAGTAATAAAACGAGGTCGGGATCACCGAAGGCCCCTCGTAATTCGCTTGTAGGTCTCCGAGCGAGAAGCCCTCATAGCCTGGCTTCGGACCCCGCTCGATTCCGCAGAGCATCAGCCACGCCAACGGCAACAAAGTAAGCCGGAATCTCAATTTCAGTGAATTGGACATTGTGACCTCCATAGAAAAAAAAGTACTCACGAACGTATGTTCCTGTCTAATGCTGAACATAGCAAAAAAACTGACGGAAGGCAAGGTAAGTTAGTCCAAGGAGTCGTAGCTGCCTAAAATTTGGAACTGAAACTGTGAGGACGACAATGCATCCAGACAAGACTGCGTTTCGCTGGAGTTGTAGAAATCAACGTAGAACACATATATCCACGGAACCTTCTTGGAAGGACGTGATTCCAAGCGGCAGAGGTTGATGTGGAAACGGTTAAAGACGCTAAGCAGGTCGTAGAGCAAGCCCGCACGATCCTCAGAACTCTCGATGAACACCGAGGTCTTGGTACGGCCGAAATCGAAGGCAAATTCCGGCTGACTGGAGCCAACCACCAAAAAACGTGTAGTGTTGTTCGGGTAATCCTGAATGTCGGACTGCTTGAGATAGTCCGGATTCTGTTCCGCAAAGCTCAGAGGCACGATCGCCGCACCCGAAAATCCGGGTTGGTCCACCTCTTTCAGAAAGCGAACACCCGAATCAATGTTGCTGTCCGTGAAAACTGGCCGTGCTTCCGGTAGGTGATGCGCCTGAAAATCGCTTGTCTGCTCAAACGCCTGAGGATGGGCAAAGAGAGTTTCGGCGTTTTCCAGAACAACGTTTGCCAGCAAACCGTAACGCACTGACACATTGCTCTCGCCCAAAATACGCAGACTCCAGCGAACCAGTGCATCCTGCACGGGAACCACGGTTCCTGCCACCGAGTTCTCAATCGGAACCACGGCAACAGTGTCCTGGCGCTCCGACGCCTCAAGCAGGGCTTCAGTAAAAGTCCGGACATAGTGGCAAGAAACAGAAGGCAGAAGAACCCGTTGGGCCGCGAGGTCACTGAAAGTACCTTGCGGCCCAAGCGTGATGATCCGGGAGCAGCCCTGCGGCAGCATCATCCGGGAAGGTGAGGCAGACTAGAGATTAGCGAGAGTCTTTCCTGAGCGAATACACTGGGTGCAGACCCGCATTTTCTTGCGGTTGCCATCAGGCGTCCGGACCCGGACGTTTTGCAGGTTGGGGAGCCAGCGTCGACGAGTCTTGTTGTTCGCGTGACTGACGTTGTTCCCGTACCCAGGATGCTTATCGCAGATTTGACATTTAAAAGACATGATGAAAACTCTATGTTGGTAGCAAAACAAGTAATCTTACAAAGAACAGACAGAAAATGCAACCTCAGGATGCATGATCTGCCTTCGGCTCCGGAAGCGTGAGTTGTGTAGAGGATTCTGCGGCCACCTCTGTCACCTGCCGAACTTTCTGCACCGGTTTTGTGGAAACCCGGTTCCCCCGCGCCTGAATCCCCTTGATGGCCAAGGTGTCAAACATCAGCAGTTCCCGAGATTTCCGGAGTCGCGGGGTCGGCACATAGTGTGCCTCCAGCATCACACCCGGCCCCTGACTCAGGTGGATAATCTTGGCGCCCTTTGCCCGTTTGAAAAGACGGTATTCACGATCCAGAATGAATTGCTGAACCTGAAACCGCTTGGCGTAACAGATTTGGCTGTCACCGCTGGAGTACACCAGATTGAACACCACGCGACCATCTACTTTCTCAATTGTCAAAACATCCTTGCCCACGAACAGTTTCTCCGGAACCCTCACCACGCGGTAGCGACCATCCTTGTGGACAATGAGAAGCCGATCCAGCACCGAACAGGTGAACGTCTGCTTGCCCTTCACCTCTGCTCCCAAGAACCCGGACTTTCGATCCCAGCCCACGCTGAAGGATTCGGCCACTTCCTCCTTCCGAATGGCATCAAAACCCTCCAAGGAGGTCTGTCGTGGATACATGGCCCCGTAAGTTTCCTTCAATCCCTGCAAGTATTGAATGGTGTAGTCCTTGAGCGTCCGAAGGTTATGCTTCAGTTTACGAATCCGCTTTTGCAGCTTGTCCAGTTCCTTCTGGCTACGCTCCCAGTCATAGCGGGAAAGCCGTTTGATTTGCAAGGAAAGCAATGCTTCAACGTCCTCATCTGTGATCAACCGATCCAGTTCCGACTGCAACGAAAACAACCCCTTCGCCACCGTGGATTGCACCTCCTCATAGTTTTCGCACTCCTCGATCTGCTGGTAAATACGATTCTCAATGAAATACATTTCTAGGCGCTTGCGGTGCCACTGCAACCGAGCTTGCTCCAAAGCAAGTTCCAACTCTCGGCGCAGCACCGTCTGCAACCAATCTGTGCAGTGCTTGAGCACGTCGGTGACGCTTGTTAGCTCGGGCTGGTTCTTGTGGATCACCAACAGGTTCACAGAGATAGACACCTCGCACTGAGTGAACGCATAAAGCCGCTTCAGCACTTCTCCTGCACTCACCCCACGAGCGGCCCGCAGTTCGATGTTCACCGTGTCGGTGGTGAAATCATTGATGGAGGTCAGCTTCAGCTTTCCCTTGTTGGTCGCATCCTGAATAGATTGAATGAGCGATTCGGTAGTGACGCCGTAGGGCAGATCCCGGACCACCAGAGTTTTGTCGTCCACCTGCTCAATTTGGGAGCGCACCCGAACTTTGCCGTTGCCGTCCTCGTAGAGTGCGGCATCCATGAGTCCGCCTGTGGGGAAATCCGGGAAGAGTTGACGATCCTCGCCTTGGAGCAGCGCGATTTGAGCGTCCAGCACCTCGTTGAAGTTGTGCGGCAGAATGCGGGTGGACATGCCCACGGCGATGCCCTCGGCTCCCAGCAGCAGCACCGCAGGAATCTTGCAGGGCAGCGCAACAGGTTCCTGAGAGCGCCCGTCGTAGTTTTCAACAAACGCCGTGATTTCCGGATTGAACAGCACCTCCTTCGCCAGCGGAGTCAGGCGAGCTTCAATGTAACGCGAGGCAGAGGCGGGGTCGCCGGTGAAGAAGTTGCCGAAATTTCCCTGCTTCTCAATGAAGTACTCCTTGTTGGCGATCACTACCAGTGCCGAGCCGATGGAGGCGTCTCCATGTGGGTGCAACTTCATGGTCTCGCCAACAATGTTGGCCACCTTGCTGAACTTGCCGTCGTCCATTTTCCACATCGTGTGGAGAATGCGGCGCTGCACCGGTTTGAGCCCATCGTCAATGTCCGGAATCGCACGGTCCCTGATGACATAGGACGCATATTCCAGAAAGTTCTGGTCCATCAAGGACTTGAGGTACCGCATGGCTACAACACAACCTTACGCACAGAGGTGATACCAGGGCAGGTGCGGAGGTTTTCCAAGACCCGCCCCGAAACGCCGTCATCCACCCGGATCATGGCCATCGCCTCCCCGCCACGGCTCGTCCGGGACAATTCAAATTGGTTGATGTTGACCTGATTGTCGCCAAGGCAGGTGCCAATGATCCCAATCATTCCGGCGCGGTCTTCATTGGTTGTCACCAAAATTGTTCCCTCTGGTTCAATCTCACAAACAAAATCGTTCAGCCGGGTGATCCGGGGGTGAGGTCCGCTGAAGACCACCCCACTAATCTGGAACTCTCCCGCCTTTCCAGCCAGTTGAAACTTGACCGCACTTTCATAATCCGTGAATCCGGGATCCTGCACCTCTTCCACATGCAACCCGGAACTCTCGGCGACTTGGTCCGCGTTGACGTAGCTCACATACTCGTGCGTGTTGCCCAGCAATCCTCGCAAAAAGCAAAGCCGCAGCAACGAGGGATCGTATTTTGCCAATCCTCCCCGGTAGTGGATTTTCAGCCGATCCGGAGCAAACCCGATGTACTGCGAGGCAAACAACCCCAAACGCTCCGCAAGGGTGGTGTAGGATTTCACCACCGGACTGTCCAGCACTTGCACGGCGGGCATGTTCACGGGAAAATCCACCACCTCCCCACGCAACGCCTTGGGAACCTGAACGGCAATAGTTTCCGCAATGCGAATCTGCGCCTCAACCGTTGATGCCCCAATGTGCGGTGTCATCACCACCTGCGGCAAATCCCGGAAAGGATTGTCCTGCGGGGGTTCCTCCTCCCAAGTGTCAATTCCAGCCGCCACCACCTGGCCCGATTGCAAAGCTTTCAGCAGAGCCGCTTCATCCACCACGCCGCCACGGGCTGCGTTGATGATCACCACTCCCGGGCCTCATCTGGGCAAGCTCGCTTGCCCCAATCATTCCGGTGGTCTCGGCATTCTTGGGCACATGAACACTGACGGCATCCGCTTGGGTCAGCAACTCCTCCAAACTCACCTTCCGGACCTGGTGCCGCTCAAAAACCTCATCGGCAATGTGGGGATCGTAGGCCAGAACCTTCATCTCAAACGCCTGCGCAAACCGTGCGACTCGATGCCCAACGTTCCCCAGCCCAACAATTCCGATCATCTTGCCCAGCAGTTCGGTGCCGGTGAATTGGTGCCGATCCCAGCCCTCGCTGGCCATGTGCAAGTGGGCAGGCACCAACTTGCGCATGGTGCTGATCAGCCAGCCCCAGCGTGAGTTCCGCAGCCGAGTTCGTGTTTTTGGCGGGCGTGTTGATCACCAGAATGCCACGCTCTGTGGCGTAGGCGATGTCGATGTTCCCCACCCCAACCGCAGCACGAGCCACCACCCATAGATGCGGGGCGCAGTCAAGCAACTCTCGTGTAATCGGCGTTTCCGAACGGGTCAGGATGCAGTGGAAGAGTTCGATGATCTTGAGGATTTCGCCGGAGGGCAAATCCGGAGCGTAGTGGACTTCGACATCGGACTCTTGTTGCAAGCGCTCAAGCCCAACCGGATGGATCGCCCCGGTGATCAGAACCTTATGCATGAAAATGATGGAGGTCGGCGAGTAAAGCTTTCACTATCCCATATTTTCAGAAAATCCGTAAGTGCGGAGTTGCCGGAGGCGAGACTTACACCTTGCGGCGATCTTCCGGAAAGAACTCGAAGTCGGTGAATTCGGGGAGCTTGCTGGAAAGACGAGGGGAAGAAATCGAGGGTGCAGATTTTCGAGAGACCGCTGTAGGAGACATGAACAGCCTAGAGAGATCCTTGGGGTTGGCTGAATCTGGAAACTCTGCCCCCGAAGGAATGATAGCCGCCTCGGAAGAAAATTCAGGGGGAGGGTCGTCAGGGGGAGGTTCTTGCAAATCCGCACGAGGGGTTCTTGGCGGCGGCAGAAGCGGTTTGGCCTGAAACAGGTTCCGGCTCAGTTCACGGACCAAATCCAGTAACTCTCGTCGCTCCTCTTGGTCGGCAGACCGTTGCTGGGCAAGTTGCTCGTTCAGAGCGATCAGGCGTTCGTTCAGGGCCTGTAACCATTTGACCTGACTGGCTAAATCCATCGCGTTTTTCCTGAGTAACGTGTCCAACCCGCACTCCGGTGTCACCTCAAGAAATGCAGGTGCAACGCCAAGAAATGCGGGTCAATGGGCGTTTGATTGTTGACAATATCTATTCAATTAGATATAACCGCCCAGTGTCACTGGACAAATCATCTTACACTCAGCCTTGGAGAGTGAGTCAGAGGAATGTCCTAGAACCCCTTGCGGATCATCACCTCCTCCGGAGTGAGCAGGTGAAAACAGCGGGTGCGAATTGCCAGACGACGGGTAGGCATGGATTTTACAGTCTTCATAATTCTCCTAGGAAACTCTCCGAATGCGGAGAGGAGTGCAAAAAAAACCACCACTCTCCATCGAGTGGCAGGATACTCATCCCTCGTATCGGCATTTCAACGAATATCTTGAGCAAGAAAATCAGCTAAGGCCAAAAGGATATGCCAAGAGGAGGGTACCGAGAAGGAGCCGGTCGGAAAAAGGAATACAACGAGCCGGTCAAAAAGATACTGCTGGGGCTTCCGGAGTCCGTACTAAGACAACTGGACGAATACGCCACCAATCACGACTTGTCTCGCCCCAAGGCGGTTGCCCAACTCTTGGGCCAAGCTGAGATTGCTTCGCCTCCAGAACCGCAACAGGCCGACACCTCTAACATGCTTAGCGAACTCAAGAACCTGAAGCAGCAGTTGACCCGAAAACCCGGAAGCTGAGCCATAGTCAAGAAGAACCTTCACTTGGTGTAGCGGTATCCATTTCGTGCAACTGCTTGCGGGCAGCAAGAAAGCGACGATGGGAACGCTTTCTTTCCCAGATTCCCAAGGCCACCATCGCCCCAATCATCATGAAAATCAGCAGCAACCCCACTTTTTCTCTCCCATTTGGTAAAGCACTGGATTCAGTTCAGGATCGTTGTACATCTTGAACTGACGATACACTTTCAGGTGCTTCTGCCCAGATTTTAAATCTGTCAGGAGCTTTTCCAGACACTGGCCAAGATCCTCACGCTGTTCCCAGAGCAAGTCCAGTTTCTGCCGACACGCTTGGCGGTGGGTGATCTTGGCGTCCCACCGTGTCACCTCGCTTCCCATGTGATAAATTTTCAGGGCATTGATGGAGAGCCGATCCGCGATGCTTCCGGGAGTTTCACTGTTCATCTCTTCCAGCGTCGCTTCACCTTGGTTCTGCTTCTGAAGCCATCCCGTCAGCGCATCATCAACCTGCTCAATCAAATCGTTTCTCCACTGATTTAACCGATCAATCTCCCGCTTGACCTGAGCAATCACAGCATCAGCCGCCTCGGCATCCCGAGCCAAATCCTCTTCGTGCCACAGCAGGAAATTAGCAAAGTGCTGCTGGCTCAAAATTTCCTCAAAATCTTGGCTCCAAGCTCTGGGAGCTTTCCGGTGCCACTGCTTCACCTGCTCAAGCTGAAGCTCCAGCAGAGCCTTTGTTTCCAGCATCACTCTCGTTTCCTGAAAAAATCTTCAACTGACGTAAAATTTCCGACTTCACCGCAACGACCGACACGCCGTGAAGACACTCAAGGCCACAATCCGGAAATCGGCACTGCGACTTGCATCCGGGGTCATGCTCAAGCGCCAAGTGCTTGCCGGAATCCGGAGGAGTCCAACTCACGACCCGAGGTCTGCCGAACACCGCAACGGTCGGAGTGTTGACTGCAATCGCAAAATGCCGAGGGCCGTTGTCGTTGCCAACGTGCAACCACGCCTTCTCCAGCAATGCACTCGTCTGGCCAAGCGTCGGCACCTCATAATCCGGAAGTGCCGGATTCCTCATCTTGGAACGCACGGCTTCTACGAAATGTTGTTCTCCCGGTCCCCATAAAAACAGGATTTTAGCCCGAAAGTCCTCCACCAGCCAGTCGGCCACCTGCGCAAAATATCCGCTGGGCCAAACCTTGTAGGGTTGCCGAGAGACTGGGGAAATCGAAATCAGCAGATCATCTGGCATTACTCCCATTCCCTCAAGCAACTTTTGGGCGTAGTCACGCTCCTGATCACTGATCGGAAAATCAAGCGCAAGCGTCCCGCCGCTGACACCAAGGGGTTCGATGAGACGCAGCTTGTCCGCCGCCGAGTAGGAGGGCCGATCAGAGGGCCGGACCTTGTGGTGATACGCCAAGTGGCGCCCACGGTGATTGAAACCGATCCGAGTCTTAGCACCGCTCATCCAGCACAAAAACGCACTGCGAGGGTTTCCGTGAAAGTCAATCGCCGCATCATATTGACCTCTCCGGAGTTTTTGGATGAAGCCCCAGCCTTCACCAACTCCCCACCGTTTGTCAAACAGGAGCAATTCGTCGAGATAGGGATTGAGTCGCAGCACCTGATCGCTCGGGGATTCCGTGACAAAGCTCAGGTACGAATCTGGATTGTTTTGCTTGAGGGCACGGATGGCTGGTGTCGTCATCAGCACATCCCCAATCTGCCGGAGTTGGATAAGCAGGATTTTCATTTACTCTTGCTTCCTGCTCTCCCGCTGCTTTCTTGAACCCCCCGAAGGCGTTCCTTGGGCGCCGAGACCTCCAGAATCCGGGCACAAATCTGATCATCGGACAAGACCACTTCGGCTTTCGCGACCATACGGTTGTTCACCCACACCTCCAGCGGTGTCCGATTCTCGGCATCCAGCTCAATGATCGACCCCTGCCCCAGCTTGAGAATTTCCTCAATCTCCATGTCGCATTTGCCCAACACTAAGCGCACAGAGAGGGGCATATCCATGAGTCGATCTAGTTTGATTCCCTGTGCCACTTTCGCTCCAAGTTCGTTAACAAAGAAAAAACTCGCAATTTTTTGGGTACTCGCTATACTTTCAGAACTATCTTTAACCCTATCGGAGACGAACAATGTCCCCTAAAGCAGCGACTGCAGCCCGTAGAAAAAACAAAAAGCATCCTAACAAGCGCAACCTCAAGAAGCGCCTGAAGCAGATTCAGGAAAACATCCGGATTATCCAGAAGCTTACTGAGGAGGATGCCTGACCTCGAGGAATCCCAACTCCCCTTGGAACACAACTCCGCCCTCCAAAGCGGGGTGGTGTTTTCCGAACTTCGGGATTCCCAACCCGATCCCCAGCGACTCATCCCCCTCCTTTTTTCCCTGTGGAAATCTGAGCGGCTTGAAGTGTTACGGAGTTGGGGGGGGTTGCTGGAACCTCCCATCCTCTCGGAATACTCCGAGAGCAACTGCCTACTTCCGGACGACCTACTCCGGATTGCGGCAAAACCCGTACAGACAACTCTAAGGATTGCGACTTGGAACGTCAACTCCATCCGTTCTCGGCTTCCCAACCTCCTCCAATGGTTTGCAGCCCACCAGCCTGACGTCGTTGGTCTTCAAGAAACCAAGACTGAGGATCCATTCTTTCCTCGCGAGGCGTTCGAAAATCTCGGGTACACTCTCGCAACCTTCGGTCAAAAAACCTACAATGGCGTTGCCCTGCTCTCCCGTTTTCCACTCATGGAAGTACAAAAAGGCTTCCAAAACGGGTATGATCCAGAAAATGCTCGGCTGATCTCGGCGGAAGTTCAAGGACTCCGCATCATCAACGCCTACGTTCCCCAAGGGCAAACGGTGGAATCAGACAAGTTCCGCTACAAGCTGGAATTCCTAGAGCAGTTCCGGAAGGAGTTGGAGGAGTTCCCTGATCACCAGCCACTTTTAGTGATGGGCGATTTCAACATCGCTCCGGAGACGAGGGACTTGGCTGCACCGGAAGTCATGGCAGGCAAGGTCAGCTTCCATCCGGATGAACACGCATGGCTTCGTCAGGTTCAGCAACTTGGCTTCACGGACCTTTTCCGCGAGTACGAATCCGGAGCCGGGCACTACTCTTGGTGGGATTACCGAACCCGTGGGTTTGAACGAGACGAGGGTATGCGCATTGACTACATCCTCGCCAATTCCACAGCTCAGCAAACCTGCAAGTCGTGCTGGATTGACATGAACCCCCGTGCGGCTTTGAAGCCTTCTGATCATGCTCCTGTAATCTGCGAGTTGGAATGGACCTGCTCTTGATGAAATACTTCCTCTGCCAAAGACTGAAGATCGCTTTGATTGGTTGCCTGCTTCTTGCATTTTCCTCAACCGGACTTGAGGCCGCTGAACGAAAGGCTCCCGACGCAATAGCAATTGTCGTGGATCTTCCCTTGCGTGTGTTTGGTATCGGAGCCACCGTTATTGGGTCAGGGGTTTTCTTGGTGGTCCTTCCCTTTGCTCTGACCTCGGGAAGCACAGGGGCAACTTGGGACGCACTGGTCGTCAGTCCGTTCCGCTTTACGTTTGTACGCCCCATGGGGGTCATTGATGGCTGGAAAGAAATGGAATCCAATGAAGATGAAGACTAGGAAGATTCAGCAAATCAGTGCAGTCCTTGTTGCAGGGCTGCTACTCGGAAGCTTGAACTCGGCAAAGGCGGATACCATTTCTGTAAGCGTGGGCATCCCACTTTCACACCAGTTTTCTGGAAAATACACCTCTTCCGGAACAGAATCCAGCATCACGGCAGGTAGCACCTCTGGAGTCTTTCTCGGACTCACCCTCCCGTTCCTCGTCGGTTTTGGAGTTGAGTCCTACGAAACCAAGCTCAAGACAATTGGCAGCACGGACCGCAGCAGTACAACGGTTTCCACAACCATGGCCGATATCCTCTTCAACCTGCCCATTCCCATTGTTAACATAACACTCGGACTGGGTACCGGGCAGACAAAGATTTCCTCAACTTCCAGTGAGTTGGGCACCGACTGGAAGGCTGGCAACCCCACTCAGTTTCTAGCAAGCATTGGCTACAACATTTTGCCCTTGATCGATGTTCACCTGAGCTACCGAAAGGTCTCCTCCCACACCGTTGTACGAGAGAGCAGTAGTTCCACCAAAGCAAATCTGGGTGGGTCGGTTACAGGAATCGGTGTCAAGATCGGATTCTAGAAAATCCTCATGGCCGGGCTCAACCGCACCGCATCGTTAACCACTGCTGTCCTCGTCCTCACCGCTGTGGCTTGGGGTGGGTCGGCCAATGCCCAATTTATCGGGATGAACACAGATGTCGCAATCGCCTACTCGGCGACCAATGTCACTGCAAAAAGCTTGAGTGGAGGATCCATTGGCATCACCCATCCGATTCCCTTGATTCCCAATATTGGTGGGAGCGCCCTTGCTTTCACAGATACAGAAACTAGCAGCGTCACCTCGCCCTCTTCTTCCAAGCTGAATCTGGTAACCAAGGTCAAACTCCAAACGATCAACTTCTTCTACCACATTCCCTTTCCTGTGGTCACCATGGCAGTTGGTGTAGGATTTGGCACGATCAAGACCTCCGCAAATGCAGACTTAGATTCCAGTACAGAAGACCTCAGCGACAAAGGCAATGTCACTGAAGGGTTCATCCACATTGGTCTGCCCTTCTACCACATGCTGGAGTTTCACTTGGGATACCACGTCCTTAGCACCCCCAAGCTTGATCGACTGAAAGGCAGCAGTAGAGACTACAGTTCTCATACCGCCAGCAACGTTGAACAGAAAAAATCCTACTCAGGAGGCATGACCACGGTTGGCTTACAAATCGCGTTCTGAACTTCCCTCTCCTTTTCCTTCTAGCGTCCACTTTTTCGCGTCCAGTATCCCTGAGCCTCCTTTGGCATTGCCTGAAGAAGAAGCCACAACCTCTGCCATCAGTTCCCCGCTCCGGCTCAAGGAGTTTCGGCGCGGACGGCATTGCGCTCGACTCGCACTTCAGCAAATGCAGATCGACTCACCGATTCCTAGAAATCCGGACACTCGAGAACCCCTCTGGCCAGATGGTGTCGTTGGAAGCATCACCCACTCAGGAAAATGGGCAGCAGCAGCAACAGCGTCAGTTTCTGAAATCGCAGCAATTGGGATCGATGTGGAACAGATCGAACGATCCGTCAACCCCGGAATTGCCCGGCTCGTCTGCACCGAGGATGAGATAACTTGGCTGAAGAGCCTTGACTCCGCTCAAGCTGATTTGGGATTGAAGGCTATCTTTTCTGCCAAGGAATCAATCTACAAATGCCTGTTTCCCCGCTGTCGAGTTCCTCTGAAATTTCAGGATGCAACCATCATTCTGCTACCAGATTGGAATGGATTTCAATTTCAGTTGCACTGTCTTTGCCCTCCCCTCATCACTGAGCAAGAGGTTTGGTTGGATGGCGTACTCAGTCTCAGTCGCCAAGCCATTCTTTCCGGAGTTTTCATAAAATATATGAAATCAACAAGATAGCTACGTTATCAACCCTTCCTTCAAAACTCTTCCAACATTTATCAACAGAACCAAAAAAATCCTGTAGTTTCGTCCAGTTCTTGCTACATTGGATAAAGGTTTGGTAAACTATATCGACTTCTTCCAGACCTTTGATAAAGATAAAATATTTATTAAATTCAGTACATTGTAGAGTTATCAACAAATCAACTGCCCTCTAACTACTATTTAAAGAGAATTATGGATATCTTAATTAAGACTTCAGTATTACGAGACGCTCTTCAGAATGTGATTGCCGTAATCGACAAGAGTTTGGCGAAACCAATTCTGTCCAATTTTCTAATCAAAACCTTGGAGGCCGAAGGAGATGAGACCCAAGCGGAATTCACGGCAACAGATTATGAGTTGTCCTTGATCGAAAGACATTCCGTTGAGGTTCGTGAGGAAGGGAGCATCTGCGTCAATGCGAGAAAGATGTATGACATCGTTCGGGAATTTTCCGGAGAGATGGTTCACATTCAATCGACAGAGCAACTCTGGGTGAACGCCACCTGCGGGAGTTCGGAACTCCGGCTTCCAACTGTGGAGGTCGGCTTGTATCCACAGACGGAGATTGAGGACCTTCCGGAAAAACTCTCAATTCCGGTCGAGGATCTGAAGCGCGGAATCGACATGACGCTTTTCGCGGCGCAGACGAACGAGTCCCGCAGAAACCTGATGGGGGTGAACTTGACCACTCCGGAGACGGGAAAGGTGCGTTGGTTGGCAACGGACGGGCATCGGCTTGCACAAGTGCTTTCCGAAACGGAGAGTACAAGCTTTTCCCAAGTGCAGGAGGTGATTATTCCCCGGAAAGCACTGAGCGAGGTGAGACGCTCGGTTGAGCTGTTTGGGGACACCGTTCAGGTCAGTTTCAATGATCGCGTGATGCAGTTTATGGGCAATGACCTCGCCTACAAGACACGGCTGATCGAGGGAAAGTTCCCGAACTGCGATCCGATCATTCCCAAGGACAACACTTTGGTGGCCACAGTGGACCGGGAGCGTTTAGTCAGTTCACTCAAGATTGTTTCCTCCATCAGCACGGAAAAGCTCCGTCCTGTGAAACTGACGCTGAGTTCCGGGAAACTCCGGGTGGAAAGTGAAAAGGCCGAGTATGGTGAGGTTAGTGATGAACTGGATGCAGAGTATTCCGGAGAGGATTTCCAGATCGGCTTCAACTCCCGTTACCTGCTGGATACCCTCGGAGTGATGTCCACCGCTCAGGTTCGTATGGAGTTCAAGAACCCCATGAGTCCCAGTGTAGTCCGAGAGGAAGCCGATGGTTCCTTCCTGTCGGTGATTATGCCTTTGCGGATTGAATGGTAGTTCGCGGGCTGAACCTGACCGGATTTCGAAACTACAAGACACTTTCCGCCAAGTTCTCGCCCTCCTGCAATTGGATCATCGGGAGCAACGGCCAAGGAAAAACCAATCTGGTTGAGGCGATCCACTATCTCTGCAACCTCGAATCCTTCCGGACACGCAAAACCACCATCCTGCTCAACACCGGGAGTTGTGCAACCCGTCTTGTAGGCGAAGTTGAACGGAACTCCGTCCTTCACAAAATCGACATCACGGTTAACGAGAAAGGTCGACGCGTCCTCTTGGACCACAAGGTGCTCCAACGGACTTCCGAATATATGTTGTCCTTTGCCTCGCTCGCCTTCGCTCCAGAAGGTGTGAGCTTGTTCCGGAATCAACCTCAGGAACGCCGCCGTTTTTTTAACCGAACCCTTTCATTGCTTGATTCAACCCATCTTGCCGATTTGCAGAGCTACAAGGAGGTGCTGGGTCAGAAAAATATTCTACTAAAAAAACAGCAGCTTGAAGCGGAAATAAAACCGTGGAACGAACTGCTCGCTCGTTATGGAGTCAGCATCACAAAAAAACGACAGAAATTTGTTGCACAAGTCAACGAAACACTCTCCTCGGTTTTTCAGGAATTGACAGGGCGAGAGGAGGCTCTTGAATTGCAGTACGAACCTGCTCTCCGCAGCTGGGATAAAGGAGAGGATTCGGTTCTTCATGAAATTGAGAGTTCCCTTGGGAGGGAACGACAATACGGCCATGCGCTGGTTGGTCCTCACCGGGATGACTACCGGATGCAACTTGGTGAGAGAAGAGATCGGGAGTTCTTTTCTCAAGGAGAGTATCGCATCACATATTTGTCTTTAAAATTGTGTATAAATTCGGTATTAATAAAGAAGACGGGGAACCATCCGGTCATCATTTTGGATGACTTGTTTTCAGAGTTGGATCAAAGGGTAGTCAACCATACAATTTCAACGCTTGAAAAAATGGAGAACCAAGTCTTTATTACTTCGACAACCCTTCCTCAAGGAAGAGCGGTTCATGGCGAGAAAATCCAGATTTTTCAAGGACGGATTGTGGAGTGATACGGATTCAAAGATTGCATTGCATTTTTTAGACTAAGAAAAGGAGTTTCAATGGCAGAGGTAGTGGCAGCAACGAACTACAATGAATCAAACATCACCGTCCTGAAGGGGCTTGAGGCCGTCCGGCTCCGTCCAGGCATGTACATCGGTGGGAAGGATGCAGCGGCCCTGCACCACTTGGTCTTTGAGATTGTGGACAACAGTGTGGACGAGGCACTGGTGGGCTACTGCACTGAGATTAGCGTGGACCTGAATCACGACAACAGTGTGACGGTCCACGACAACGGACGTGGCATTCCGGTGGGACTCCATGAGGGCGAAGGGGTTTCGGCTCTGGAAGTGATCATGACGCGCCTCCACGCTGGAGGAAAGTTCGACAACAGCAACTACAAGGTTTCCGGAGGGTTGAACGGCGTTGGAGCCTCGGTGGTCAACGCGCTCTCCAACCACCTGATCGTTGAGGTTGACCGTGAAGGGTTCTTGTGGCGTCAGGAATATCGGAAAGGGAAAGTGGTTTCCCCTCTCAATCAGATCCGGAGTAGTCAAGCTACTGGGACGCGGACACGCTTTTGGCCCGACGACACGATTTTCGAAGAGGTTGAGTTCACCTATGAATTGCTGGCCCAGCGCTTGCGGGAGCTGGCCTTCCTGAACCGAGGAGTCCTGATCAAAATTCACGATCACCGCACGGACCGGCGACAGGAGTTTCACTATGAGGGAGGCATCGTTTCCTTTGTCGAACATCTGGGCCAGAATAAGACGGCGCTTCACGACCCGCCGGTCTCCATTGCCGGGGGGATGGAGGGCTTGGAAGTCGAGGTCGCGTTCCAGTACAACGATTCCTACTCGGACCAGATCTTCGCATTTGTCAACAACATCAACACTATTGAGGGAGGAACCCACTTGACGGGGTTCCGGACGGCCCTCACTCGAACTCTGAACAACTACTTGGTGACAAACGGAAACGGAAGTGCCTCCAAGGAAAACCTGAGTGGCGAGGATGTCCGGGAGGGGTTGATTGCCGTCATCAGCGTTCGCATCGTCAATCCGCAGTTTGAGTCGCAGAAAAAAATCAAGCTCACCAACACGGAAGTACGCGGCAAAGTGGAGTCGATGGTTTCAGATCGTTTGTCGGCATTCTTGGAAGAGAACCCTGCTGTGGCAAAACGAATCATTGCCAAGGCTGTTGACGCACAACATGCCCGGTTGGCTGCTCGCAAAGCTCGGGACCTGACTCGCCGGAAGAACGCGCTGGAAATCAGTGCTTTGCCAGGAAAACTGGCGGACTGCCAAGAGTCTGATCCTGCCCTCAGCGAACTGTTCTTGGTCGAGGGAGACTCTGCAGGAGGATCGGCTAAGCAAGGACGTGAGCGTCGTAATCAGGCGATTTTGCCTTTGCGTGGTAAAGTCCTGAATGTCGAGAAAGCACGGGACGACAAGATGCTCAACAACAATGAGATCAGGACGATCATCACCGCACTGGGCGCAGGATTCGGCAGGGAAAATTTCGATATCGAAAAACTCCGCTACCACAAGATCATTGTTATGGCAGATGCAGATGTTGATGGTAGCCACATCCTCACACTCATCCTGACGTTCTTTTACCGCCAAATGTCCTCGATCATCGAGCGCGGGCACCTCTATATTGCCCAGCCACCGCTCTACAAGGCGAAGCGCGGCAAGGAGGAATTCTATGTTCGGGATGAGCGTTCGTTAAACGAGCGGTTACTTGGCTTTGCTCAAACCAAGGTCCAACTCATTGCGGCTGATGGGCGAGTGTACTCCGGAACCGGGTTGCAGGAATTGAACGATATTCTGCGGCAGTACACGGAACTGCGGAATCGGATGGGACTCAACCCAGAATTGGACCAACTCCTTGGCATGATGTTGGGCAGTGGGATTGAACTGGAGGAAACCAATGGAGTGGAAGGGATTCTCAGGAAGTTGGAGGGCTTGCGGCCACAGCACCCGGAGTTGTTGATCGAGGTTGATGCCGAGCAATCAGGTGGGGTGTTGCGGATCGTGTCCGGGGAGTTGGTGTTGGAACTCACCTTAGGATTATTGCGCAATCTGCATGTCGCTGATTACGAAAGGCTTCGGGAGCTTTACGGGTTTCTTGATGAGCGGTTGGGGCAAGCGCCCGTGCAGGTCGAGGAGCTGCAATCGGGCAGGCGCACCGAGTTTCAGGAATGGCGGCAGATCAAGAGCTTTCTACTGGAGTTTGGCAAGAAGGGTCTCTACATCCAGCGCTACAAAGGGCTGGGAGAGATGAACCCCGATCAGCTTTGGGAGACCACCCTTGATCCGGAGCATCGCACGCTCAAACAGGTGCAAATTGAGGATTTGGTGGAAACGGACGGAATGTTCACCGTTCTGATGGGGGACCAAGTGGAACCACGGCGGCAGTTCATTGAGGAGAACGCGCTGCGGGTCAAGAATCTGGACGTTTGATGTCTGAAAACCTGCCTGTTCTCGCCATCGTTGGACGCCCCAACGTTGGCAAATCCACGCTGTTCAACCGCTTGGTGGGCCGACGCCGGGCGATTGTGGATGACATTCCCGGAGTGACGCGGGACCGGAACTACGGGACAGCGAGCTACAACAATTACGAGTTTCTGGCCATTGACACTGGGGGGTTTGAGCCGGAATCCAAGGAAAATCTCCTTCCACAAATGCGTCAACAGGCGCAACTGGCGGTGGAAGAAGCTGATGCCGTGCTGTTCATGGTGGACACGCAGGAAGGGTGGATTTCCTCAGATGAGGAAGTTTACCGGATTCTTTCAAGGTCAAGCAAGCCGTTGTATGTGGTTGCCAGCAAGGCCGACAACCAACGGCTTTCGGATCAGTCCTCGGAGTTCTACCAGCTTGGCGTCGAGGAGGTTTATCCCGTTTCCGCACAACAGAACAATGGGATCACGGAACTGCTGAATGTCGTTCATCTGCGGGTGAACCTTGATCCGCGCAAGCAGAAGGACGAGTCCAGAGGAATCCGGGTTGCCGTGGTTGGAAAGCCTAACGCCGGAAAGTCCTCATTGGTGAACTCACTGATGCATGCAAACCGGATGATCGTAGATTCGGTAGCGGGCACCACTCGGGACTCTGTGGACAGCATTTGTCGCTACCACGGACAGGATTTTGTGCTGGTGGACACGGCGGGTATCCGGCGCAAGGCCAAGGTCAGCCAGAAGCTGGAGACCTATAGCATTGTTTCGGCGCTGAAGGCGATTGAGCGGTCGGAAGTGGTGCTGCTTGTAGTGGACGCACTGGAAGGCGTGACTGAGCAAGTCATGCGAGTTGCTGGTTATGCAAACGACCGCCAGCGTGCGCTGGTGATCGTGATGAACAAGTGGGATTTGGTTGAGAAGCACAGCGCCACGCTTGAGCAAGTCCGAGAGCGCGTGTACGAGCAGCTTTACTTTATTAACTTTGCGCCCATTATTTTTGTCAGTGCCTTAACCAATCAGCGCACCGGGCAGATTTTTGAGAAGGTATTGGAGGTTTACGAGCAATACAATCGCCGTGTGCAAACCTCTGATTTGAATGCTATTCTTGAAATGGTGGTGTCCCAGCATCCACCCCCTGCGAAAGGCGGACGCCCCACCAAAATCTATTTCGGAAGCCAGGTTCAGGTGGCGCCCCCTACTTTTGTGCTGATGACCAACAATCTGGACAAGACCAACCGCGCTTACGAGCGCTACCTCAGTCGGCAGCTCCGGAGCCATTTCGGCTTTGCCGGAGTTCCCCTCAAGTTGGTTTGGCGCAAACGCGAGTCCAACCGCGTGCCACAGTCCTGAGTCCAGACGGTGTCTCGGTTTTTGTGGACGGGCATCGGCGAGCAGGGCATTCAGGAAACCGGGGCGATCGGAGGACACTCTGCGGTTGCGGTTACCGCCGAATTAAACCGACAGGGCAAGTTCAGGATTTCGCTCCGCAGACTCTCGGATTATGCGGTTCAGCAAAATCTTGGTGAGGAAATACTCCACGCCGTGCTGAGTTTTCTAGGCCGCTTGCTCGGTTCCGGGATTAATCTCCACCTCAGCCTCAACGAGGCGATCCAGCACTTCAAACCATACAATCTCAAATACCACCTCTGTGTGGTTCGTGACCAGCTTCTCAAAGGAGAATCGTTCGGGAATGCGCTGGCGAACACAAAGGTGATTCCGGGCATGGTCACCCGGACTTTGGTGGCGGCAGAATCCTCGGATCGGCTGGCAGAAAGCATCGATGAATTGTGTGAACTGTTGCAGCTCCGCCAAAAATTTTCACGGGATCAGCGACGGTTGTTGCTGTATCCACTGACGGTGTTGGGGGTGTTTGTACTCTTGGCTGTTGGCATGCTGCTGTACGTTATCCCCATGTTTAGTCGCTTGTACGCAGTTGCCGGGGATCAGTTGTTTTGGCCAACGCAAGTGATGGTTGCCCTGAGCGAGTTGTTGCGAGGTAGTCCGGAAGGCTGGTTCGCCGCAGTCCTTCTGCTCGGACTTGGTGGGCTGGGACTCCGGCACTATGGAAAATGGGGAAACCTTTGGGCGCAGGTTCCCGGAGTCCGGGAACTGCGAAGAGAGATTCAGATGATGATGTATGCGCGAACCATGTCGTCCGGCCTGCATTCGGGGATGCCGTTGACCCTGTGCCTGCAACTGATGGAGCCGATGCTGATGGATTTTCGCTCGTCCGAGCTTGCAAGACTGCGGGAGCGGGTCGAACACGGAGAAGGCTTGGGAAAATCATACCAGCAAGTTGCCGGACTGGGGCCAAGATTCTCCAACGCAGTGAGCGCGGGTGAGGCAACCGGGGATTTGGCCGGAGCCTTCACTCATGTTTCGGAGAATTGTCGGATTGAGGTGGAACGCACCTTGGGACGCTTCAACGCCTATTTGGAACCAGCACTGATGCTCCTGATTGCCTCCGGGGTGCTGGTTTTCCTGCTCTCCATCTACCTTCCGTTGTTTCAAGTCGCGGAATATTACTGAGACGGCTTGTGGGGTTGTCCGGTGAACCGTTGGGCCAGCCGGAGCCAGTTCGGACCCTTGTGATGATGAATCGGATATTCGGGAACATATCCGATGCCGAGCTCCAAAAAGCGAATCACCAATTTGGCGGTCATTCCCCAGATGTCGTAATTACCGAAGAGAAAATGGTGAGAAAGTCTGGGATACTCGTAAGAAATTTCCTCGGAGATGTGATGGGTTGGGTTGAGGAAAAACGAAAGCGGTACCTCAAAAACCGCGTCGATCTCATCCGAGTTGGGACGAGAAATAAAATCCGAAGCGATGATCGCAACAAAAGGTGTGACCAGATAGTGGTAGAGCGAAATAATCTGGTCAATCTGGCCAAGGCATTCCACTTGTTCGGGAGTGAGTCCGATTTCCTCTTCGCACTCCCGAAGTACGGTTTCAAGCGCAGAGCGATCTTGGGGATCCTGCTTGCCTCCGGGAAAGGAGACCTGTCCGGAGTGTGAGTTCAGATGGGAGGCTCGTTGGGTGAAGAGTAGGTGTAACTCACCATCGATCTGACGCAACGGAATCAGCACGGAGGCTCGCTTTTTAACCTTGGAGTTGAGGGGAAGGTTGAGATTGCAGAGGCGTGAACGAATCTGCTCCAGCGACCCCGAGTCCGCCAGTGTCATGAGGTGGTGCGCGGGGTTGGGATTTGGCTCCAGAACTTCCGGATTTCGCTAAGAATGCTCTCGGCGGCGCGCTGACAGGTTTTGGCAAACGCCGGAGTGAAGCGCACGTTTTTCTGACGGGCTTTGCCCAACATGTCGCGCTCCAGTATGCTGTCGAGGACATAACACTGGGAGCGGATCGACTCCAAGTCTGCAACAATCGAAACGCAGGCATCCAGCATTTCAACGGATGAAAACGCAGGAAGCTGAAAATGTCCCTGCGCCTCAAGTACAGACCCCAAGGCGTTAATGGCGGCTTGCGTGGATTGCAGGCAGCTCACTTCCGGAGAGTCACGGATGCGGGACTTGGCGATGCGGAGGTCTTCCTGAGATTGTTCCCAAGAAATGCGAGCGCGTCGGAGTGCTCGATCACTGGCAGTGGCTTTTTGCATGGTGGAGCGAGTCAGCGGTCCTGAGCGCCGTGCTGGCGCAGGTACGTTTCGATCTGTTCCCGCTTGGTCACATCCAGCACCACCGCACTGTCAACCTCGACATCAGTGAGCAATTCGCAAACCTCCCGGATGTTGATGAGCGCCCGCACCGGAACTCCCACGCGCTCTTCCAAGCTCAGCAGAGCGTCTTGTCCGGATTGGTTGCGCTCCATGCGGTCCACGGCAACAACGATGCCTGCGAACTCGACCCCACAGGTTTCCCGGACCATGACGACCGCCTCCAGTTTGGTGAGGCCGTCGGTGATCACATCGTCCACCATGACGATCCGATCCTCCGGCGTGGGAGTGCGTCCCACCAGCCGTCCGGCGTCGCCGTGGCTTTTTTTTTCTTTTCGGTTAAAGAAATATCCGATAGTTTGATTAGAGAAGATTTCCAGTGCCTGCGCGGTGGCGATGCAGAGGGGAATGCCCTTGTAGGCCGGGCCGAAAACAGAAGTGCATCCCGGCAGGTGGTCGGCAATGGCGCGGGCATAAAACTCGCCCAATTCCCGAAGAGCGCGTCCCGTGTTGAACCGAGCGGAGTTGAAGAAATACGGAGAGACCCGGCCACTCTTGAGCGTGAACTGACCGAACTGCAGGGCTTGCTCCCGGATGAGAAACTGAGCGAACTCAAACTTGTAAGAATTCATGATGGCACCGAATGATGAGAACCTTGAAATAGTATCAGCATTTGCTGATAACAGCCAACTCAGTCCGGTCACTTTGCAGGACGAGTCGGAAGAACACCGGAAGCAGCGCCTGAAAAATGCGGTTGATGGACTGTTGGCTTCATACGGAAAGTATCCGGAAATCGAGCGGATTGGAACAACTCCTTTGCCGAGCAAAGAGAATATCGTGCGGTTGGTCGAAGGCATCCAAGTGCTGCTGTTTCCCGGTCTGATTCGCCAGGAGCGCTTCGACTCTCTGAACCTTCCCTATGCGATGGGGCAAAGGACCGCCACGGTCTTCGAGCAACTTCAGGAGTACATTGAAGAGGTGTTGTGCTGGGAGTATTCCCAAGGCGGGGAAGACTGCCATCAGCGGGAGGATTTCCGGGATCAAGTGGAGGGGATCGTCTTTGAGTTTCTGGAGTACCTTCCGGAACTGCGCGGAATTCTGGCGGAGGATGTTGATGCAATTTTCGCAGGAGATCCGGCAGCCACGAGCAAGCGCGAGATCGTTTTGGCCTATCCGGGGTTGCAAGCACTGAGCGTTTACCGCATCGCTCACTTTCTACACAATCATGGGGTGCCGCTCATCCCAAGGATCATGACGGAGCATGTGCATTCCCGCTTTGGCATCGACATCCATCCGAACGCCCGGCTGGGCCAAGGCATCATGCTGGATCACGGTACGGCGGTTGTGATTGGAGCGACCACCATCATCGGAGACAATGTGCGGATGTATCAGGGGATCACGCTTGGAGCGCTTAGCCCGAAAAAGCACAAGGGGCATCCGCTGGACAAGCGCCACCCAACCATTGAGGACAACGTCATCATCTACTCTGGAGCGACGATCCTTGGCGGTGACACCGTGATTGGTGCGGGGTCAATCATCGGCGGGAACGTCTGGCTCACTCATAGTGTACCTCCAAACAGCCGGGTTTACCTCAAGGATCCCTCGCTCCAGCAGGAAGTTCGGGAGCGAAAGGCGTTTGCGTAGAAATTGCGTTGACTTGCACGGGCGATTGCCTAAAGCTTCCAGCAGTTTGCTTAATTGACTCAGAACCCTATCGGGAAAAGTAGCGCAAGGAGAGTTCCACGTGAGTGAGATCAAAACGGAAGAACAGACGGAAGAGCAGGTTGTCACCAAGACCCGGAAGAAGCTCAAGGCTCCGGTCCAGTACAAGGTCTTGCTGCACAACGATGATTACACCACTATGGAGTTCGTCGTGTATGTGCTCCAGTCCGTGTTCCATAAAAGTCCTTCAGAGGCGACTCAGATCATGCTCCGGGTTCACGAAAACGGTATCGGCGTCTGCGGGGTGTATTCCTTCGAGATCGCCGAAACCAAGGTGTCCGCTGTGCATGACCTCGCTGAACAGTATGAGTTTCCCCTCAAATCCAGCATGGAAGAAGCCTGAGACACCCCTATGTTTACCCGAGATTTGGAAATGTGCCTGATGGCGGCCCAGAACGAGGCCAAAGAACGTCGGCACGAATACCTTTGCGTGGAGCATATTCTCTACGCCCTCCTGCACCACGACGCCGGAGTCCGCATCATCCAAAGCTGCGGCGGCAACGTGGACCGCATCAAGTCCGATCTTGAAGAGTTCTTCTCCCAGCAGGAAACCATCCAGGAAGAAAACTCATCCCCACAACAGACACGGGCGGTTCAGCGGGTGTTGCACTTGGCGATCATGCACGTCAACAGCTCGGGCAAATCCTCGGCGGACGTGGGCGACATTCTGGTGGCGATCCACCGGGAATCGCAATCCTACGCCTCCTACTTCTTACAGAAGGAGGGCATCACACGCCTCGATTTGCTCAACTTCATCTCCCACGGGATTGCCAAGGTGCCGGTTGAAGAGGAGGAGGAGGAGGGGCTCAACTATGACGGCTCTGACGAAGAGGAAGTCCCCTCTAGTCGGAAAGAGCAAGACCCCCTCAAACTCTACACGGTCAACCTCACAAAACTCGCCGAGGACAAGAAACTCGATCCGCTGATCGGCCGCCAGCACGAACTCGACCGCACGGTCCAGATCCTTTGCCGCCGCCGCAAGAACAACCCGATCTACGTTGGAGATCCAGGAGTCGGGAAGACCGCGATTGCGGAAGGGCTTGCCCTCAAGATTCATCTTGCTGAGGTGCCGGATGTGCTGGAGGGGGTCGAGGTTTTCTCGCTCGACATCGGTGCCCTACTTGCCGGGACAAAGTTTCGAGGGGATTTCGAGCAGCGCATCAAATCTGTGCTGAAGGCACTCCTACAGCATGAGGGTTCGATCCTCTTCATTGACGAAATCCACACGATCATTGGCGCAGGCGCAACGAGCGGTGGTTCGATGGATGTGTCGAACCTTCTCAAGCCGGCGCTGGCACAAGGAGAAATCCGCTGCATCGGTTCCACCACCTATGAGGAGTACAAGAAGATTTTTGAGAAGGATCGGGCACTGTCCCGACGCTTCCAGAAAATTGACATCACTGAGCCGTCCACAGAGGAAACCTTCCAAATTCTGAAGGGGCTCCGGGGTTACTACGAGCAGCACCATCAACTCCGTTACACGACCCCGGCCTTGCGCGCAGCAGCGGACCTTGCTGCCAAGCACATCAACGATCGTTTCCTTCCCGACAAGGCCATTGACGTGATTGACGAAGCCGGTTCGATGGTGCGGTTGCGTCCGGGCGTGAAGCGCAAAACCGTGAACCCACAGGACATCGAGCGCGTGGTTTCCAGCATCGCCCGTATCCCGCTCGAGCGCATGACCAGCACGGACAAGGACAAGCTCCGAGGTTTGGAGAAGGAGTTGAAGATGCAGGTCTTCGGGCAGGATTCCGCGATCGAGATTCTTGCAAAAGCGGTCAAGCGCTCCCGTGCCGGATTGCGTGATCCAGACAAGCCCATCGGCTCTTTCCTTTTCACGGGGCCAACGGGGGTTGGAAAAACTGAACTGGCCAAGCAGCTTGCCCAGATCATGGGCATCCACTTCGTCCGCTTCGACATGTCCGAGTACATGGAGAAGCACACGGTTTCCCGGTTGATTGGGGCGCCTCCGGGTTATGTCGGCTTCGATCAGGGGGGCTTGCTCACCGACTCGATCCGCAAGAACCCCCACTGCGTCGTGTTGCTGGATGAGATTGAAAAGGCGCATCCGGACATTTTCAATATCCTGCTTCAGGTGATGGACCACGCCACCCTCACGGACAATAACGGACGTGAGGCTGATTTCCGGAACGTGGTGCTCATCATGACCTCAAACATCGGTGCTAAGGAGATGGCCTCTTCGGTGATCGGCTTCGGTAGCAGCACCCCCAAGTCGCCGTCAAAGCAGGCGGTCGAGCGCACCTTCAACCCAGAGTTCCGTAACCGACTCGACTCGATCATCACCTTCTCGCAACTCCCGGAACCGGTGGTGCGGATGGTGGTGGACAAACTCATTGTGGCATTGGAGGTTCGGCTTCAGGCGCGGAAGGTGATCATTGGCGTCTCGGACGAAGTCAAGAACTGGCTGGCGAAGAAAGGCTATGATCCGCTGTTTGGAGCCCGCCCGATGGCCCGTCTCATCCAGCAGGAAATCGAGACTGTTCTTGCTGACGAGGTGCTCTTTGGCAAGCTCACCGATGGCGGGGAGGTGACTATTGATCTCAAAGAGGACCAGCTCATTTTCCAGTACTCCTGACTTGCTTCGCTGCTCCGGGGGGGCTTTTTCCCATGCCCTATTTTCGCTACAATAAAAAGCTGGGAAGCGGAGAAAGTGCAACGCTGATTGGTCCGGAAGCTCAGCACGCCAAACAGTCCCGCAGACTGCGACCGGAAGAGCGGATCGAGGTTCAGGATTCCACAGGGGCACGGTTTCAGGCCGTGGTCGTTAGTAGTGTGGAGCGCCGCTCTGTGAGGTTCCGGGTGGAGTCGAAGCTTCCAGTGCCACCGCTGTCTCCCTTGGTTTTGGAACTGCTGGTTGCCCTTCCCAAAGAAAAGGCCCTTGATTTCGTGCTGCAAAAAAGCACCGAGTTGGGAGTCTCTCGCCTCACTTTGTTTCCCGGAAAGTTCTCTCCGAAACACACGGATTCCACGAAGAATCGGCTTCAGCGCTGGCAGCGGATCACTGAGGAGGCGTGCAAGCAGTCCGGACGTCAGTTTCCTCCGCAACTGCAATGGCGGGAGCGGCTGGAAGATGCCGTTGAGAAAACCGCAACTCCGACACAGCGCTGGGTGCTGACTCCGGAAGCTCAACGGGGCTTGCTGAACCAAGGTGGGAGCCTGATGGTACCAACCCATCAGGTGTTGATTGGTCCGGAAGGCGGGCTGCATCCGGATGAGGTCGCATGGGCACGGAGCCGAAGTTTTTGTGAGGTGGCCTTGGGGCCAAGGGTTCTGCGCACGGAAACGGCGGTGTTGGGCGTTGCGGCGATCCTGCAATTCCTCCACGGAGACTTGGGCTTCGCAGGAATGACTGGCAACTCTCCGGAAAACAGCTAGCGTAAATCAGCCACTTATCAACCCGAACCGAGTTCATAGATGCGATGGATGGCTCTCAGTGCAGGATTCCTCCTGCTTTCCACTCCCTTGTTTGCCGCTAAGATTCGCGGCCACTACTCCTTGGTGGGCACCAAGCCTGAATCCCATAGTGTGCAAAAGGTGATCTATGAGGAGATCATCAACTTTGGCTGCGCCCATTGCAACAATTTGCGCAAGGCCTCTGAAGAATTGCGGAAACAATGGGGAGACCGCGTAGAGTTCGTAGATATTCCGATCACCTTCCGAGGACAGGACGATTCACCCCTGCGGCTCTACTATGTTGCCCAATCAGTCGGCAAGGGGGACTTGGTTCGGACAGCCCTGTTTGATGCCCGTTTCGTCCACGGGGTTGAGGTCTTTGATGCGGGCATCTGCAACTATTTGGCTCGCTCGCTTGGCTTGGGGGCTGTGTACTCGCAAGAAAAAAACAAACCGTGGGTCAACGAAGCCATTCAGGCAGGCATCCAGAAATCCAATGCGTATGGCGTGACTGGTACCCCCAGCGTGATCCTGATGGGCAGCCTCAAGATGGACATTGGCCGCTACGGGTCAATGGCTGATTTTACAGATAAAGTGCCGGAAACCTTTGAAGATTTGCTGACAAAGTGATTTCTTCGCTTCGTAGGTCATCTGCTCCTTTTGAGGAGTAACAATGCCTCAAACCACGTACGGATTTCCACAACAGGGAGCAGAGCTTGACCAAGCAAGTTCAAGAATCCGGAAAGGTATCGTGGGGCGACGCCCCCATCCGTGAAAAACTCCAGCACTTGCCTGACGCTCCGGGGGTTTACCAGTTTCGGAGTGTTGTGGGCGACATCCTCTACATTGGCAAGGCCAAGTCCCTTCGCCAGCGGGTTCGCTCTTACTTCCAGCCCTCCGCGAACCACACCCTACGCATCCAGATTATGGTCTCGCTGGTTCATGATGTCACTCTGATCATCACGGACACGGAAGCGGAAGCACTGATTCTGGAGGAGCAGCTCATCAAGAGCCACCGTCCGCGCTACAATGTCCTGCTCAAGGACGACAAGTCCTATCCTTTCTGCAAGCTCACAGTCAACGAGAGGTACCCGCGCCTGTTTCTGGTGCGTGAGAAGCACGATCCCAAAGCCGAGTATTACGGTCCGTATCCTTCAGTCAAGGACGCTCGGCAGGTGCTGCGAGTGGTGAGCCGCTACTTTCCATTGCGGACCAGCAAGATGGTGCTGGACGGCACCAAAGCCTATCGCCCCTGCCTCAATTACCAGTTGCGGCGTTGCATCGCTCCCTGTCGGGGAACCGTTGAGGTCAGCGAATACCAGCAGGTTGTGAACCACGTCCGGATGTTTCTACGGGGACGGGACAAGGAGTTGATGGGTGATTTTGAAACCGATATGCAGGAGGCCTCTGAGCGTTTGGAGTTTGAACGAGCGGCGGCCATCCGGGATCAGATTCAATCACTCAAGCGCGTCTTTGAGCGGCAGATGGTTCTTAGCACCAAGGGCGAGGATCAGGATGTGCTGAACCTCTACCGCGAGGGCGAAAGTTCTGTCGTTCAGGTGTTGTTCATTCGTAATGGCCGTTTGCTGGGGAGCGACTTCTTCTACGAATCCGGAAGCAGCGAAGCGTCGGAGGACAACCTGCTTGGACTTGTTCTCAACCGACTTTACACGGGCGAATCCGCGCACATCCCCCGCGAAATCCTGCTGCCGTTTTCATACTCCGATCAGGAGGCACTGGCGGAAGCTCTCAATAAGCGGGCCGAGCGGCGGGTGTACGTTTCCGTCCCAAAAAAAGGTCGCAAGCACGAGTTGGTGACGATGGCGTTCAACAACGCTAAATTCAACCTCACGGAGCAGCGCGGACGCCTTGATCGGGAAAGCAACGTGCTGGAGCAGGTCCAGCGTTTCCTGCGCTTGCGCAAGCTTCCGGAAATGGTGGAGGCTTTCGACATTTCCCACCTTTCCGGAACGATGACAGTCGCCTCGATGGTGTGCTGGAAGCAGAACCGCCCCTGCAAGGAAGGCTACCGCAAATACCGGATCCGGAGCGTTTCGGATGGAGATGATTTTGCCAGCATGGAGGAAGTGCTGGCTAGGCGTTACAAACGAGTCGCCAGTGGAGAAATGCCGCTCCCGGATTTGATCCTCATTGACGGGGGCAAGGGGCAAGTCAACGCCGCCGCCGCCGTTTTGCAAAGGCTCGGCATCCACAGCGGGGAGGTGGAACTACTGGGGTTGGCAAAAGGTCGAAGCGAACGCCGGGGCCGGATCCGCCGCAAGCACAACGAGGATTTCGAATATGTGGTACGTCCCAATCAAAAGAACGAAATTCGGCTGCCTCGGAATTCAGTCGTCCTCCACTTTCTCCAGAACATCCGGGATGAGACCCATCGTTTTGCTGTCGAGTTTCAGCGTGCCCTCAAGCGCAAGCAGAACCTGCGCTCGCTCATCGACGAGATCCCCGGAGTGGGGCCACAGCGCAAGCGTGGGCTGCTGCGGCATTTTGGCAGTCTCAAGCGGCTACAGTCGGCCTCAGTGGCCGAGATCGCGGAAGCACCGGGCATTCCGGAGGCGTTGGCGGTGGAGATTCACGCCTTTCTGTGCGAGGCCGAACAGTATATCCGGAATCAAACCCGCGAAGTGTCAGCCTCGGCGAAAGCCCTGTCTCGGGCTGAGAGGCAAACTGTGGCACGGCTTGACTCATCCCGGTGGTCTGCTAAAATTTCCTAGAACCACTCAAGGCTGCGCCAGCCCATCATTTCGCGGTGAGTCCGGGACTTCCGCCCCCTTCCGGAGCAACCTCCCGCCCACCTCCAGATTGCACCAGACAAGGCTCAATGCTGAAGAAGATCACCAAGCTATTCGGGAACGAAAACGAACGGATCCTCAAGCGCTACCACAAGGTAGTTTTGAAAATTAATATGCTGGAACCGCAGATGGAGGCACTCCCGGACGAGGAGTTTCCAAGTAAGACCGCAGAGTTCAAACAGCGGGTCGAGGGCGGTGAGGAGCTGGATAGTGTCCTGCCGGAAGCCTTTGCCCTCGTTCGTGAAGCGGCGCGTCGGAAAATCGGCGAACGGCATTACGATGTGCAGTTGATGGGCGGCATGGCTCTGCACGAAGGCAGCATCGCGGAAATGGCCACTGGCGAGGGCAAAACGCTGGCCTCCACTTGTCCGGTTTACCTCAACACCCTTGCCGGACGTGGGGTCCACATCATCACTCCAAACGACTACCTCGCCAAACGCGACAGCCAATGGATGGGGCAGATTTACGAATTCCTCGGTCTCAATGTGGGCCTCATCCAGCACGGTATGGTGGATGGACAGCGCCGTGAGGCGTATGGCTGTGACATCGCCTATGGCACGAACAACGAGTTTGGTTTCGACTACCTCCGCGACAACATGAAATTCTCGCTCGGAGACTATGTACAGCGCGAGTTCAACTTTGCGGTCGTGGACGAAGTGGACAGTATCCTTGTGGATGAAGCCCGGACTCCGCTCATCATCAGTGGTCCCAGCGAGGGCAGCATTGATCTCTACTACCAGATCAATGGCATGGTCCACGGCCTCAGCCGTGAGATTCGCAAGGAAGAGGTCGGCAAACTGCCTGCTGAAGAAGCGCATGGAATTGTTGAGGATTGGGAAATGCGCGAGGATCACGAGGTCGTCCGAGATGGAGACTATGCGCTGGAGGAGCGCTCTCGCGGCATCTCGCTCACCGAGCAGGGCTCCGAGAAAATCGAAGCGCGGCTAGGAAGCCACCTCAAACTTGAAACGAGCCTCTTTGATTACGAGAATATGGAAATCCTTCACCATGTCAATCAGGCGTTGAAGGCGCACTACGTCTTCAAGCGCGACGTAGATTATGTCGTTCAGGAGGGGCAGGTTATCATCGTGGACGAGTTCACCGGACGCCTCATGCCGGGACGTCGCTTCAGCGATGGGCTACATCAGTCGCTGGAGGCAAAGGAACGTGTGCAAATCGAGAAGGAAAACCAGACGCTGGCGACGATCACCTTTCAGAACTACTTCCGGCTCTACAGCAAGCTCTCGGGCATGACCGGAACCGCCGAGACCGAGAAGGACGAATTCAAGAAGATTTACAACTTGGGTGTGGTAGTCATTCCCACCAACAGGCAGCTCATCCGCAAAGATCGGGCGGATGTGATCTATAAAACCGGCAAGGCGAAGTACCGGGCGATTGTCACGCACGTCAAGGAACTCCACGAGAACGGACAGCCCGTGCTGGTCGGCACCGTGTCCATCGAGGTCTCCGAGGCGATCAGCCAGTTGCTCAAGCAGGCGGACATTCCACACGAAGTCCTCAATGCCAAGCACCACGAGCGCGAAGCGGAAATCATCGCCAAGGCTGGCGAATTTCAGGCCGTGACCATCGCCACCAACATGGCTGGGCGCGGAACCGACATCAAGCCAGCTCCAGAAGCTCTGAAGGTGGGTGGTTTGTTTGTCTTAGGCACTGGACGCCACGACAGTCGTCGCATTGACAACCAACTCCGGGGGCGTTCCGGACGACAGGGCGATGCGGGCGCCTCCCAGTTCTACCTCTCGCTGGAAGACGACCTGCTCCGGATTTTCGGGGGAGAGCGCATCTCCAAGCTGATGGACAAGCTCAAGATCGAGGAGGACGAACCTATCGAGCACGTCTTTGTCACTAAGGCAATCAGCAACGCGCAGAAGAAGGTGGAGGGTTTTCACTTCGACATCCGCAAGCACGTCCTAGAATACGATGATGTGATGGAGAAACAGCGTTCCATCATTTACACCCGCCGTCGCGATATCTTGGGCGATGGGGTGCAGCACCTCATGCTGGAGCTCTGCGAGGATGTGATCGAGCAATTGTTTGGCCAGCACTGTCAGGAGAAGTACGCGGACCAGTGGGATGTCCAGGGTTTCAACCGCGCCTTCGAACAGGTCTTCGGAGAACTTCCGGTCGAGAACTGGTCGGAACACTCAGAGAAGCCGGAAGAGTTACTGGAAGGACTCGCGAAGCAAGTGCGGAAACTCTATGAGCAAAAGGTGGCGTATTTCCGGAAGATGGTGACGCTCAATTTCCTTCCGGATGGGGGAACGCCGGAAGAGCGCGAGCAGTATTTCATCTCCACGCTCCTTGACTTGGAGCGGCAGGTGTTGCTGCGGGTCAACGACGGCTTGTGGAAGGACCACCTGCTTTCGATGGACCACCTCCGGGAGGGCATCGGGCTGGTGGGTTACGCACAGAAGAAACCGCTCGACGAGTACAAGCGGCAGGCGTTCGTAATTTTTTCGGATTTGATGGCCCGCATCAGCAACGAGGCCGTGACCACTTTCTACCATCTCTCCATGGCTCACCCGATGACGGAGCCGATGCAGCCGCTTCAGCAGGAGCAGGAGATGGAGTTCCACCACGGAGAGGGAGCATTAGCCGAGCCGGACCGCAAAAAGAAGTCCAAGAAAGCTGCTCCCGTGCGCAAGGCTGTGGTGGTGGGGCGTAACGAACCCTGCCCGTGTGGCAGCGGCAAGAAGTACAAACGTTGCTGCGGAAGCAAGGTTCAGCAGTACGCCTAGAGTTTTCCCTGTTAGATTGACACTATCGCTTGATCCCGCATGGATGCTCCGGATTCGCCTGACCAAATCGTCATTGTCGGTGCGTCCGAACACAACCTCAAGGACGTCAATCTCACCCTGCCCCGCAATGCGCTCACCGTCTTCACGGGAGTGAGCGGTTCCGGGAAATCCTCCCTCGCCTTTGACACCATCTTCAAGGAGGGCCAGCGACGTTTTGTCGAGTCACTCTCGCCCTACGCCCGCCAGTTCCTTGGGCAGATGGAAAAGCCCAAGGTGGAACACATCGAGGGGCTCAGTCCAACCATTTCTGTTGACCAGAAAACGGTAAACCGCAACCCACGCTCCACGGTGGGCACGATCACGGAGGTGTACGACCACTTCCGGTTGCTCTTCGCACGGTTGGGCACTCCGCACTGCCCCAAGTGTCAAGTTCCGGTGACCACCCAAACTCCGGAGCAGATCACCGATTTCGCGTATGCCGACGCAGAGGGCGAAACCTGCCTGCTGCTTGCGCCGATGGTCCGCGAACGCAAGGGCGAGTACCGCAAGGAAATGGTCGGCTGGGCGAAGGAGGGCTTTGTGCGGGCGCGGATTGATGGCGAGGTGCGGCGGCTTGATGAGGAAATCACCCTCGCTCGTTACGAGAAGCACACCATCGAGTTGGTGCTGGATCGCCTCACGCTCAGCTCCGACGAAAAGAGTCGTTTCACTGAGGGCGTGGAGAAAGCTCTGCAACTCGCAAACGGGCTGGTGGTGCTGAACTACTGCGACCACGATCACCTCTTCAGCCAACTGCTTGCGTGTCCGAAGTGCCAGACCGCCCTTCCAGAAATGGAGCCTCGGCTCTTCTCGTTCAACGCTCCGCAAGGGGCATGTTCCACCTGCAACGGCCTTGGGGTGCTGAACACCTTTGTCGAGGACAAGCTCTGCGATCCCGCACTTTCACTGCGGGATGGGGCGTTGCTTTGTTGTACCGAGCGCGGCAATATCCTCTTTACCCGCATTGACCACACCCACCTTCAGGCCGCCAGCAACAAGCTCAAGGTGAGTTGGTCCACTCCATGGGGTGAGCTTCCGGAAGAGCAGCGCAACCTCATCCTGCACGGCAAGGGCAGTGCCCCCTTGGGCGTGTCCAATGTCTTTCGCTTTCCCGGACAACTCCGCCGCAAGATTCAGCAGGGGCACTGGCCCGGAGTGGTGCCAATTTTGGAGTTCGTTTATCGCTTTGTGCGGGGGCCGATGGAAAAGTTCCAGGACTCCTCGATCTGTCCGGACTGTCACGGCAAGCGTCTCAGTGCGATGGCCTTGGCGGTGCGCTTTCACGAGCGCACGATTGACCAACTCAGCGAGGTGTCCATCGAAGAAGCCCTCGATTTCTTCGTGAACCTCGTTCCCACCGAAACCGAGCAGAAGATTGGCCGGGACATTTTCCGGGAAATCCGTGACCGGTTGCACTTCCTCAACGATGTTGGGGTCGGCTACCTTACCCTCGACCGCTCCGCAGGATCACTCGCTGGCGGCGAGGGCCAGCGCATCCGGCTCGCTTCACAACTTGGAGCCGGACTCCAAGGGGTGCTTTATGTCTTGGATGAACCCTCCATTGGCCTGCACCAGAGCGACAACCAGAAGCTCATCCGCACCCTCAAAAAACTGCGGGATCGTGGCAACACAGTGCTGGTGGTCGAGCATGACGAAGAAACCATCGAATCTGCCGATCACTTGGTGGACATTGGCCCAGTCGCTGGGTTGGAGGGTGGGTACATCACTGCTGAAGGCAGCGTGAGTGATCTTCGGAACACCCCGGAATCGGTCACCGGAAAATTCCTCGCAGGCATCGAGCAAATCGCGCTTCCGGAGCAGCACCGGACTCTTGGCGAAAACAGGCTCACCGTCCACGGTGCCCGCCTCAACAACCTGCAAGATGTGACGGTCGAGATTCCGCTGGGCTGCTTCGTGGCGGTGGCGGGGGTTTCCGGCTCCGGGAAATCGTCGCTCATCGATGGCATTCTCAAAAAGGCGATCGCCCAAAAACTCATCCCAAACAGTGTTGAGGTTCCGGGACCACACGACCGCATCACGGGACTAGAGCATGTGGACCGCGTCATCGAGATTAGCCAAGCCCCGATTGGCCGCACCCCGCGCAGCAACCCCGCGACCTACACCAAGGTGTTGGACCCCATCCGCGACCTGTTTGCAAAGGTTCCGGAAGCGAAGGTGCGGGGCTACACCAAAAGCCGTTTCTCCTTCAACGTCTGGGGTGGGCGTTGTGGGGACTGCAACGGCAACGGAGTGCAGACCATCGAGATGCAGTTTTTGGCGGATGTGCAGATTCCCTGTGACACCTGCCAGGGGAAACGCTTCAACGCCGAAACTCTGCAAATCCGCTACAAGCGTAAGACGATCATCGATGTGTTAGAGATGACGGTGGACGAAGGGGCAGAGTTCTTCTCAAGCCAGCCCAAGATCGCTCCCATCCTGCAAGCCCTGCAAAGCGTGGGGCTAGGCTACGTCAGGCTTGGGCAACCCTCCACGACGCTTTCCGGAGGAGAAGCGCAGCGTGTGAAACTCGCCTCTGAGTTACGAAAAAAAGCCACGGGCAACACGTTCTACATTTTCGATGAACCGACGACCGGACTGCACTTTCAGGACATCCGGGTTCTGCTGAAAGCGCTCGACGAATTGGTCGTGCAGGGCAACACGGTGTTGGTCATCGAACACAACCTTGACGTCCTCAAAGTCGCGGATCACGTCATTGAACTTGGCCCAGGTGGTGGGAAGCACGGAGGCCAAGTCGTTGGTGTGGGCACTCCAGAACACTTGGCTGAGCAGAAAACGCTCACGGGGCAGTTCCTCGCCCAAGTGCTGAGGGAAGGGGCAAAGTTCCAGAGGGGCAAAGTTCCAAAGGGACTTGGCGGTAGCACGAGGCAGCGTACCCGCGCCCACACCAATTCCGCAACGGAAACAATCGCGGACTCGTCCGCAAAATTCCGCGCACTTCCCAAAGTGCCGTTGCGGGATTTGGTGGTGAAGGGCGCGTCCAAGAACAACCTGCGGCATGTGGATGTCCGCATTCCGGCGAACAAGCTGACGGTCATCACGGGGGTTTCGGGTTCCGGGAAGACGAGCCTTGCGTTCGACACGCTTTTTGCCGAGGGACAGGCTCGCTATGTAGAATCACTTTCCACCTACGCCCGTCGTTTCCTCGGACGCATGGACAAGGCGCCAGTGGATTCGATCGAAGGGTTGACTCCGGCAATTGCGATTGACCAAAAGAGAGCGAGTCGCAATCCCCGCTCCACCGTTGCCACAACGACCGAGATTTACGATTACCTGCGCCTGCTCTTTGCCCGCATAGGCAAACCGCACTCACCCAAGTCCGGGCGTCCGCTCCGGCACTTCACCCCCACCCGGGCGGCGCTGCATGTCACCGAGCATCACGATGGCGAGCGCGTGGAAGTGCTGGCTCCGCTCTTTCTGCCCGGCTCGACAAAGGATTTACTACTGGATCGTCCGGATCACCTGTCGAGTGTGGTTTCGTCCTTGTGGGAGGATGGCTTTGTGCGGATGCTCGTCAACGGCAAGCCCGTGCTGCTGGACGAGTGGGACACGGCAAAAAAGCCGCGCAAGCTCACCCGGAAAACGAGTGTGGACCTCGTGGTGGATCGGGTGCGGGTGGAGGCCGAGGAACAGAAACGGCTCGCGGAGGCGTTTGAAACTGCCTTCAGTCGAGGACATGGCTTGCTTAAACTGCGTTTTCCGGACAAGAAAAAGACGGAATGGCTCTCGGAAGTTCCGGCCGATGTGGAAGATGATTTTTTCTTGGAGGAGGAGTTGACGCCCCGGATGTTCTCGTTCAACTCGCATGTGGGAGCGTGTCCGCACTGTGACGGTTTGGGGGAACTGTCCAGTTATCGCGGGGAGACGAAGTGTCCGGACTGCGGAGGCGAACGCCTCAAGCCGGTGGTGCGGGCTGTGAAAATCGCGGGGCTCAACATCAGCCAGCTCTGCCGACTTAATGTGTGTGAGGCTCGTGCAGAACTGGAGTCGTGGCGGTTGACGCGCAACGAGCAAGTGATCGCCGAGCAGCCCTTGCGTGAGATCCTCACGCGGCTGGAGTTTCTGGAAAGTGTAGGGCTGGATTACCTCACGCTAGATCAGCGAGCTGCCACCCTTTCCGGCGGAGAAGCTCAGCGCATTCGGCTGGCATCGCAGATCGGCTCTGGATTGGTAGGTGTGATGTACGTTCTTGATGAACCCACCATCGGCCTGCACCCCCGCGATACGGACCGTCTCGTCCGCACCCTCAAGCGGTTGCGGGACTTGGGCAACACGATCATCGTGGTCGAACACGATCTTGAGGTGATCCGACAAGCAGATCACCTGGTGGACGTGGGACCGGGGGCGGGGCACTACGGTGGCATGGTGGTGGCCTCCGGGAGTCCGAAGCAGGTCGAACACAAAGGCAGTTCGATTACCGGAAAGTACCTCAGTGGCAAAAAGGGAATCCTGATTCCGGAAGAGCGCAGGCCGGTCAATTCGCAACGCGCCATTCTGATTCAGGGGGCATCCCAACACAACCTCAAAGAGGTTGATGTGGAATTCCCGCTGGGTGTGCTGACAGTGGTGACGGGGGTTTCGGGTTCCGGGAAATCCTCGCTGGTGGTGGACACGCTCTTGCGGGCCGCCGAGCGCAGGGTGTCCGGAAAGCGAGTCGAGGTTGGGGCGCACCGGAAAATCACGGGGCTGGAGTACGTTTCGCAACTCATGGTCATTGACCAAGACCCGATTGGCCGCACTCCGCGCTCGAACCCTGCGACCTACTCCAAGGCGCTGGATCCGATCCGGGATGTCTTTGCGATGATGCCCGAAGCCAAGGCACGGGGTTTCACGAAACGTCGCTTTTCCTTCAATGCTGCCGAAGGACGCTGTGCCACTTGCGATGGGCAGGGCTATCACCTCATCGAGATGCACTTCCTCTCGGATGTCTGGATTCCCTGCGATGCCTGCAAGGGCAAGCGCTACAACCGCGAGACGCTGACCGTGACCTACCGAGGGCAGACGATCGCTGATGTGCTGGGGTTGGAAATCACGCAGGCGTTGGAGTTGTTCGAAGCTCAGCCCCGCATTCGCCGCATCCTCCAGACCCTTCAGGACGTGGGCTTGGGCTACATGAAGCTGGGGCAGGCTGGGCACACCTTTTCCGGAGGCGAAGCCCAGCGCATCAAACTCGCGGCGGAACTCGCCAAGCGTTCCAAAGGCGGGACGCTCTACATCCTCGACGAGCCGACCACCGGATTGCACGTAGACGACGTAGCCCGCCTGCTCAAGGTGTTGCATCGACTGGTGGACGAAGGCAGCACTGTGGTCGTCATCGAACACAATCCGGAGGTGATCAAGACAGCAGATTGGCTTGTTGATTTGGGACCGGAAGGAGGGGGGGCTGGAGGTCACTTGCTGTTCTCCGGAACTCCGGAGGATTGTGCCCGCTGCCCTGACAGCTACACGGGGCAGGCTCTCTCTCCCTTGTTCGGAATGGCCCCCGGAACGGCCTTGTCTGTACCGGATTCTGGAGCGGCCTAGCCGAGCGTTTTTTGGAGCAGCAGCGCATCTCCCGGAGGGTCGGTGTAGTAGCCCTTCCGGATTCCCACGTCCCGAAAGCCACTTCCGGCATACAGCCTTCTGGCCGGATGATTCGTTGCGTGGACCTCCAAGAAGATGGTTTCCCCTCCGACCTTCCTCGCCCACGATTCCAGTTCCTTCAAGATTTTCCGGGCGAGTCCTTGGTTGCGGAACTCCGGGAGCACTCCAAACCGTAGAATCTCAAGCTCTGGCGGGATGAACTGCACGCAGGCGTAGCCGGCCGGTTCTCCTGAAATCCGACCCGTCCAAGCATGGATGGTTTTCTGGGCAAGCATCTGGTCGAAATCCTGAGATTGCCACGGACGCACGAAGCAAATTGTATCGAACCGACTCAACTCTTCGGGGGTTCCGAGACGCCACTCCCACACGTCTCTAGAGAAATAGCTTGAAAATCGCTCGGCCATCGGTTATAAAAGTCTGTTTACCTGCGCAAATGCGCACGTCGTTAAAGGAGAGTTCAAATCTGCGGGACCAGATCGTGAGCGCCTGCGGCGAAGATTCACATTTCCCTGATCCGGACCCCTTGTCCCAAGGGTTCACCCAAGCCATTTCACAGGAGACCTCATGGCTGTCTTATCGATGAAACAATTCCTAGAAGCTGGCGCTCACTTTGGGCACCAGACCAAACGCTGGCATCCGGCAATGGCCCCGTACATCTACGGTGCCAAGGGCGGTATCCATATCATTGACCTGCGTCAAACCCTGCGCAAGCTGAAGGACGCTTACGACTTTGTGAAAAAGTCCTCGGCTCAGGGCCAGACGGTGTTGTTTGTGGGCACCAAGCCCCAGATCAGCCGCGTGGTCCGGGAGGAGGCCGAGCGTTGTAACAGTCCTTTCGTGAACTACCGCTGGCTGGGCGGGTTGCTGACCAACTTTAGCACCGTACGCGAGTCCATCAACCGTCTGCAACAATACGAGGATATGGCGGGCGAAGATTTCAGCTACGAAGGGGTTATCAAGAAAGAAGCCCTGCGGGTTGAGCGGAAGCGCGTGAAGCTGGAACTGTCCTTGGGTGGAGTAAAGACGATGCGTTCGCTGCCCACAATGCTGTTCGTGCTGGATGCCCACAAGGAACACCTTGCGATCAAGGAAGCGCAGAAGCTGGGACTCACGATCGTGGCTGTGGCAGACACCAACTGCAACCCAAACAGCATCGACTGTATCATTCCCGGAAACGATGATTCTCCTCGGGCCGTGTCCCTCTATGCCAGAGTGATTGCGACCGCCATCTTGGAAGGACGCAGTGAGTTGGTGCAAAACCGCAAGCAGGAAACTTCGACTCCGAAAGCGAAGGTCGTCAGTGCAGCAGGGCAAGCTCCACCTCCGGAGGCACCTGTAGCAGAGGCTAAAGCGGAAAGTGCAGCAGAATCCCCGGTTCCGGAAAGCACGGCAGGGGAAGTTGCGGAAGCCAAAACGGAAACCGCAGCAACCTCCGCCTAATTTTTTATCAAGCAAAGAAAGAACCAGATCAATGGCAGCAGTTACAGCAGCCGCAGTGAAGGAACTGCGGGAAGTCACCGGCGTTGCAATGATGGATTGCAAGAAGGCGCTGGTAGAGTGCGATGGAGACATGGGCGCCGCAAAGGAGTTCCTGCGCAAAAAAGGACAGGCCAAGGCGCTGAAGAAATCCTCGCGGGAAACCAGCGAAGGAGCCGTCGGCTTGGCGGCAAGTGCGGACCTGAAGAGTGCCGCGCTCGTCAAGCTCGCGTGCGAAACCGATTTCGTAGCCCGGAACGAGAAGTTCCAGACGCTGTTGGGGCAACTCTCCCAGCAGGTTTTGGCGCATGGAGATGACAACGTGTTGGGTCAAACCACTTCCGGAGGCGACACGGTTCAGGAACTGCTCGCCCAGAATGTGGCGGAGCTTGGTGAAAACATACAGTTCTTAGGCGCCAAGCAGGTTGCGGTGGCCAACGGGACGGTGGGCAGTTACGTCCACATGACCGGCAAGATCGGCGTCCTCGTTCCGTTGGAAACCGAAGCTCCCTGTGACGATGATCGCTTGCAGTCTTTGGCGCGGAACATCGCCATGCACATTGCCGCCACGCCATCCGAGGCTGTGCGCCCCGATCAGGTGGATGATGCTGTGCTGGAGCAGGAAAAAGAACTGCTGGCGGCTCAGGCCCGCGAATCCGGAAAGCCAGAGGAGATCATCGAGAAAATGATCGCCGGGCGCGTGAACAAGTTTCTCAAGGAGATTTGTGTTGAGACACAGCCGTTTGTGAAAGACCCCCAAATCACCGTGGGTCAACTGGTCAAGGACACCAGCAAGTCACTGGGCACAGGGATCAGCTTTGAGCGCTTTGTCAAATTCCAGTTCTGAAGCCCGTGACCCCCAAGTACCGACGCATCCTCCTCAAGCTGAGTGGCGAAACCCTTGGCGGTTTGCAGGGAGCGGGTTTTGATTATGAAGCCATCCGACAGATTGCGGAAAGCGTGATCGCCATCCACAAGCAGGGGGTGGAGATTGGGGTTGTGGTCGGCGGGGGGAACATCTTCCGGGGCGCGAAATCCTCGGAGGGGCACGTTGGTCGCGTCGCCGGGGATCACATGGGGATGCTGGCGACGGTGATCAACAGCCTCTGTCTTCAGGAGACGATTGAGCAGCGGGGGGTGCCCACACGGGTGCTTTCCGCTATTGAGATGAACGCGATTGCTGAACCTTACATCAAGCGTCGGGCAGACCGGCACTTGGAAAAACAGCGGGTGGTCATCTTTGCCGCTGGCACAGGGAACCCGTTTTTTACCACAGATACGGCTGCGGTGCTGCGTGCTTCGGAAATCGGCGCGGAGGTGGTGATCAAGGCGACCAAGACTGATGGCGTTTATGACAAGGACCCCTTGACGAATCCGGATGCCCGGCGCTTTACGACCCTTAGCTACGACGAGGTGCTGGAGCGCAACTTGAAGGTGATGGATGCTACGGCAATTGCTTTTTGTCGGGACAACCAGCTTCCGATCATCGTGCTGGATATCCATGCTAAAAACTCCATTCTGAAAGCCGTCTGCGGCGAATCGATTGGGACACTCATCCATTGAAACACCATGCTTCCCGAAATTGTTGAAGAGGTGGAGGAAACCACCGAAGAGCGGATGGACGGTGCGCTGGACAGCCTGCGCCGTGAACTCAGCGGCATTCATGCCGGGCGCATGACGCCTGCTTTGCTGGAAGGGGTCAAGGCCGACTATTACGGCAATCCCACGCCCATCCCGCAAATGGCCACTGTGTCAGCTCCAGAACCGCAACTGCTGGTGATCAACCCATGGGAGAAGAGTGCGCTCAAGGAGATCGAGCGTGCTTTGCAGGGAGCCAACCTTGGCTTTGGGATTTCTAGTGATGGCAATGTCATTCGGGCAACCATGCCGCCGCTGACCGAGGAGCGTCGCCTTGAGCAGGTGAAGCAGGTGAAGCGGATTGGGGAGGAGAACAAGGTGTCGATCCGTAGCGTGCGGCGGGACAGCAACGAGACCCTCAAGAAGATGGAGAAGGAGAAGATCATCTCCCAAGACGAGCAGAAGGTGACCGAGGCCAACGTCCAGGAACTGACGAACCGGCACATCGGTCAGGTGGACGAGTTGGTCTCTGCAAAGGAGCAGGAACTCCTGAACGACTGATAGCGTCATGCTGGCCGCGCTTCTCTATTCCCTATGGCCCTACCAACTCTACAAGTCCGTTCTGTTTCGGAGCGGAATGACCTTTCTGACCACCTACCTGCTCATCACATGGGTGATGCCGATGGTCATCCGGCACTTCCGGAAGCGCGGGATCACCTCTGATTTCAAGCCATGGACCTCGGGAATCAAACCCTACACCGGTGCTCCACCAATCATGGGAGGTGGGGTGCTTATTTTGGCGATCATCTGCTCGATTATACTGTGGGGACACTTCAACCAGTATATGGTGGCACTGGTGGTGATTTTGGTGAGTTTCGGACTCATTGGAGCGATCGATGACCTGGCAAAGGTTCGGCATCGCCGCCGGGTGGAAGCCGGAGCGGAAGCGCGGAAGCACTACAGCAACAAGGCCGATGGCATCAGCGGACGCTATCGGCTGGTCGCGGAATTCGCCATCGCCTTGGTGGTGGTGTTTGGGCTCTACCTCTACGTTGACATCGACGGACACCTTGTGGTTCCGTTTGTCCCGCTTAAGGACTGGTACCCTTACTTGCCCCGCTACCTCTTCATCCCGTTCATGCTCTTCATCATTGTGGGTGGCGCAAACGCTGTGAATCTGACAGACGGCATGGATTCGCTAGCAACGGTGCCTCTGATGACCTGCGCGTTGTTCGTGGGAGCGGTTGCGTTCATCGGTGGTGACGTGGACCTTGCGGCGCGGCTGAAAATCCCGTTCCTGTCGCACGATGTCAAGGAACTCACGCTAATGGCCGCAGGGGTGTTGAGTGCGGGGCTGGCCTTTTTGAAGTTTAACGCGCCTCCGGCGTTGATCCACATGGGTGATCTTGGGGCTTTAGCGTTGGGGAGTATGGTTTCCGCAATGTTCATCTTCGTGAAAGCGGAACTGTTTCTGCCCATTGTCGGGGGGATGTTCGTGTTTTCCGTGTTTTCCACAGTCCTTCAGCGTGGATTCTTTAAGCTGATGCTGCACTGGAAGGGGCGTGAGACTGCCGAACAGTATCGCTTTTTCCTGCGGGCGCCTTATCACCACCACCTCCAGCGTCTCTGGACCTATTCGGAGAACGAGGAGGTGAAGTCGGTCTGGCTGCTCCTGCTCAAGAAAATCGGGATCAATCCGGTTCCGGAGGAGAACAAGCTGCTGACTCCGCAAGAGGTCAACAGCCGTGTGATCTGGCACGTTCATTTGAAATCTATCTGGCTGTTTGTGCTGGCGGCCGTCATTTACTTCAAGATTCGCTAGGAGAGGCTCATGGATTTTAACGGCAAAACTGCGCTGATCACCGGAGCAGCCCGGGGGATTGGAAAAACCATCGCTCTGCAACTGGCCGCTCAAGGAGCGGACATCGCCTTCACTGACCTCTCTGACGAAGTGGAGGTGGTCAAGTCCGAGATCGAATCACAGGGGCGGCGTTGCCTGGCTTTCCGGACGAACGTCACCGATGGTGAGGCTGTGGATGCGATGGTCAAGGAAATCGTGGGAGCGTGGGAGCGCATCGACATCCTGATCAACAACGCCGGCATTACCCGTGACAACCTGTTCCTGCGGATGAAGCCGGAGGAGTGGTCACAGGTGATGGACATCAACCTCAACGGAGTCTTCAACGTCACTCGTGCGGTTGTCCGCCCCATGGTCAAGCAACGCTTTGGGCGTGTGGTCAGCTTGTCCTCCGTGGTGGGTTTTACTGGAAACCCCGGACAGGTGAACTACAGTTCCACCAAAGCGGCGCTGGTTGGTTTCACAAAATCGCTGGCCCGTGAGGTGGGAGTTCGAGGGGTGACAGTGAATCTGGTGGCCCCCGGGTTCATCGACACCGCGATGACCCAAAAACTGAACGAGGAGCAGCAGGCCACAATCATCCAGCAGGTGCCATTGGGACGAATGGGATCGGTCGAGGACATTGCCAATGCGGTCGCGTTCTTGAGTTCAGAGCAAGCGGCCTATATCACCGGCACCGTCCTCCATGTGAATGGAGGAATGTACTGAGGAGGCAAATGGATTGACCATTTCCCCAGAGTTTGAGAGAACAGTCGGGTGCCTTAAGGAAGCACCACAACCCATCACGCAAAGGGAGAACATGAACGAAATTGAAGCAAAAATTATTGAGATCATAGGTGAACAGTTGGGAAAAGACGCATCCGAGATCACCATGGAGTCTAATTTTATGGAAGATCTGGACGCCGATTCGCTGGACACGGTCGAGTTGGTGATGGCTCTGGAGGAAGAGTTCGGCATCGAAATCGCGGACGAGGCCGCAGAGAAGATCACGACAGTACAATCGGCGGTAGACTTCATCAAGGAAGCCCAAGGATGATGGTCTCGCAAGAAGTCCTCTGAGGTGATAAATTAGTCGATTTCTGGGGTCTCTCAACCATTCGAGACACCCTTTTCGTTCAACCTGCGGCGTTCTGAGCATCCGAATTTTTTCAGAAATGAGCATCATTGGGTTCTTATGAGACCATCAAGGATAACCGCCCACAGCCCCGGAAAGCCATGCGCAGACGAGTCGTTATTACCGGTTTAGGGTGTGTCGGTCCACTGGGCAACAGTGTGCCCGTGGCGTGGGACGCTTGCCGGAATGGTCGATCCGGGATTGCCCGCATCACCCGGTTCGACCCCGAACCTTTCCGTGCACAGATTGCCGGAGAGGTCAAGGATTTTGAGCTTCCGAGCATCATTCCACCCAAAGAGGCCAAGAAGATGGACCTCTTCATCCAATACTCGATTGGGGCTACTCAGGAGGCGTTGCGGGACGCGGATCTGGAGATCACCCCGGAGCGGGAAGAAGAGATTGGAGTTTCGCTAGGAGTGGGCATCGGGGGCTTGGGCTGCATTGAGCGCTACGAGCAGGTGTACATACAACAGGGGCCAAAACGGATTAGCCCGTTTTTCATTCCGATGACCCTGAGCAACCTCGCTCCGGGGCATATTTCGATGCTTTTTCGGGCACGGGGTTACAATGCCTGCACGGTGTCGGCTTGTGCGTCCAGCAACCATGCGCTGGGCACGTCAGTCCGGATCATCGAGCGGGGAGACGCACAGGTGATGATCTCCGGAGGTGCGGAATCGAGCATCACCCCGCTGGGGATTGGGGGCTTTGCAGCCATGCATGCTCTCAGCACCCGCAACAATGAGCCGGAAAAGGCGAGCCGCCCTTATGATGTGGACCGAGACGGGTTTGTCATGGGGGAAGGTTCGGGTATCCTCATCTTGGAAGACTTGGAATTCGCACAGGCTCGCGGCGCGAAAATCTATTGCGAAGTGACAGGCTACGGGTTCAGCTCCGATGCCCACCATATCACCTCTCCCTCTGCCGAAGGCCCGGCGCGGGCTATGAAAATGGCGCTGCGCGATGCTGATCTGGCTCCGGAAGGGTTGGACTATGTCAACGCGCACGGCACCTCCACGCCCACGGGCGACCTCAACGAGGTGAAGGCTCTCAAGCTTTCCCTTGGTGAGCAAGCTGCCCGCAAGCTTTCGATCAGTTCCACCAAATCCATGACCGGACACCTCCTCGGAGCTTCCGCTGCGCTCGAGGCGGTCTTCACGGTCAAGGCGCTACAGGAGAATTTCGTGCCACCAACGATCAATGTCGAGAACCTTGACCCAGAGTGCGACTTGGATGTAACGCCGAACACTGGACGTTCCCGGACGCTCCGAGCGGCCATGTCGAACTCCTTCGGCTTTGGGGGCACCAACGCCTCGGTGATCTTTGAAAAGTTGGACGACTGAGGACGATGGAACGCGCCGTTCTCTTGCCAGTAGCCGCTCTCTACAATTCCGGATCAAACACCGTTGCGTCCACGGGCAGGCGCGTTATTGTGTTTGTCAACCAACACCCCAATCCTTACTTTGAATTCAAGCATGTGGAGCAGCACTGAATACCGAGCGGATCGCCGAGATCTCCAGTTTATGACTCAGGACGTCTTTCCGTCCGTGCAGTTGTGCGAATTTTCTCAGTTTGCAGATTTTGACGCAGAGGTTTTTGAGATGACCGTCACCGAGGCGGCGACTTTCTCTGAGGAGGTGTTATCGCCCTTCAATCAATCCGGAGACCGGGAAGGCAGCCGCAACGAAGACGGCAAGGTGGTGACTCCAGCAGGCTACGCGGAAGCCTGGCGCAAAATGGGAGCCGACGGCTGGCTGAGTCTCAGCGCGGACCCCGCCTATGGTGGGCAGGGACTCCCGGAACTGATCGCCTCTGCAGCCCGTGAAACCCAGCTTGCAGCCAACCAGGGGTTTTGCATCGCTAATGTGCTGACCACCGGGGCGGCAAACCTGATCCTCGCGTTTGGCACAAAGGAGCAAAAGCAGACCTACTGCGTAAAAATGCTGCGGGGCGAGTGGAGCGGGACGATGTGCCTCACGGAACCCCAAGCTGGGAGTGCGGTGGGTGAAATCACCTCCACGGCCAGCAAACAACTAGCAGGGCATTACCTGATCAAGGGCACCAAGGTCTTCATCACTTACGGCGAACACGACATGGCGGACAACATCATCCACCTCCTGCTCGCCCGCACGGGAGGAGCACGGGAAGGGACCAAAGGCATCAGCTTGTTCATTGTCCCGAAATTTCGTGCCGATGGAACACCCAACGACATTACGCTCGTCCACATCGAAAGCAAGATGGGGTTGCACGGTTCTCCCACCTGCATGCTTTCGTTCGGAGAAAACGCGGATTGCCACGGCTACCTCTTGCAGGAGGAAAACGCAGGCATGGCGCAGATGTTTCAGATGATGAACGAAGCTCGTCTCTATGTCGCCCTGCAAGGTTTAGCAGGAGCCGCTGCGGCCCTCCAGAATGCGTGGGCCTATGCGAACGAGCGTCCGCAGGGGCCGTCTTCCCGTGCTGATGCCGAACCCGGAGCAAGGGCGTTGATCAAGGAACATCCGGATGTGCGGCGTATGCTGATGCACATGAAGGCTGTCACCGAAGGGTTGCGCGGACTGTGCTACGCAGCGGCGTGGTATGTGGATTGGGCGCATCATGGTCCGGAAGCAAGCCGGAGGCACTACCAAAATCTGCTCGACCTCCATATTCCCATCTGCAAAAGTTTCAGCACCGATCAGGGCTTTGAAGTGGGTGTGATGGGCCAGCAGGTGCTGGGCGGCGTGGGCTACCTCAAGGACTTTCCGCTGGAACAGAATGTCCGAGACCAAAAGATTTCCTCCATCTACGAAGGCACCAACGGCATTCAGGCACTTGATCTGGTGGGGCGCAAATTCACAGTGAACAATGGAGAATTATTGGAAAGCCTCGCTCAGGAATTGGATTATTTCGACGAACGCGAATGCGCTCCGGAACTGCAACACCTGATCAACGAGTGGAAAACTTACCGTTCCCTCATGTTTGACAGCGTAGCCGATTTGCGGAGTCTAGGTGAGCAGGGGGGCAAACCGGGCTATGTGCTGTATGCCTGCAACATGCTGGCACTGATGGGCGACGTCTTGAGCGCGTTTTACTTATTGAGGCAGGCCGAAGTGGCGCAGGGTAAGTGGCAGGCGTTGACGGAAGGCAAAGATTCTGCTGCACTGCTGGAGTCCAGTGAGGAGGCCCGTTTCCTCTGGAACAAGCTCCGAACGGTGGAGTTTCATATTGCCAGTGTCCTGCCCCGTGCTTTGTCGCACGCCCGAATTATTGAAAATGCGAATCTAGCTCCGCTGGACGCGCTGCTCTGAGAAAACGCGATGGAAGAATTTGTTCACCAACTCAAGACCAACCGCACGGTGCGCTACGCCACCGTTGGTGCGACAGCAGTGGTTGCCTACCTGACCGGCGGATTGTGGGGGGTGATCCTTACTGTTGCCGGGTTTGTGTTGGGACGGCTCAGCTACAACGATGCGATTGAGGACATGGAGGTCTAGCCCGTTTTTGGCCATCGTGCGCGCCAAGCATTAGCTTGCGGAGCTGTTAAGAACCGGCCGAAGTGCTAAATTTCGTTCAAATATATTCACCTTCAGTGGTGAGAAGGCAATCTAGAATTATTGCAGAGAAACTGTGATGGCTGTGCTTGAACTTGGTCCACAAGATAAGATTTACTACGAACACGAGGCCCCGAGTCGTGCAGATGCCGCAACCTTTGTGTTTGTCAATGCAATCACAGGGGATGCCAGCATGTGGCAGGTGGAGGTCGGATCGGCCCTCCGTGACGCTGGCTTTGGCACCTTGGCGTACAACTTCCGGGGGCAGGCGAAAAGTGGATTCACCCCCGGAACCCCGCTTGATGAAGCACTGATTGTTGGAGATTTACAACGGTTGCTGGCAGATTTGCAGGTGTCGAAAGCGGTCCTAGTGGGGTTGTCAATCGGTGGTTTGTATGCGGCCAAAGCGATGCTGGGCGGTAGCGAGGTGTCAGGCTTGGTGTTGATCAACACTCTCCGCAAAATCGGACTCCGGCTGGCATGGATCAATGATATGGCCTTGCGCATCATGGAAGTCGGCGGTGCGGCGTTGATGCGCGATGTGATGTCGCCCCAACTCTTTGGTCCAAAGTGGTTGGCAGCAAATCGCAAGGACTGCATGGTGCCTAATCCAGAGTATCCTCCGCTTGCTCCCGACACCGGCACTTTCAGTCTGCTGCAAAACATGTCCGGAGCGGATTGGGAACTGCCCTATGAACAAATCCAATGTCCGGTCTTGGCTGTGACAGGTCCAAATGACCGCGTATTTTACGAACCGAAAATAGTGGCGGAATTGCTGGCACGGATGCCCAATGCGACGGAGGTGATTTTCCCGGAAGCAGGTCACATGCTGCCCGTGGAGGTGGGACCGCCCCTTGCGGAGGCACTCAGTAAATTTGCAGCTAACCTGTAAAAAATTATTTTTTAAAAAAGTCTTGACAGTCAATCCGCATTTGTCGAAAGTGTAAACGCCGCAGTCATCAAGGGGGATGATTCGGTGATTGTTAACCCTCAATTTGGAGGATTATGAAAGCAAGTCGTTTGCTGAAACCGTTTGTGTCAGTCGCACTGACCGCAGCCTTGGTTGCGGGACTCGCGTTGCAGGCACAAGCATTGGAACGGGTGCGCTGGAAGATGCAGAGTGCCTGGGGAAGCCAAGTGATGATCCTTGGACCTACGGCCAAGTACATCGAGAAGACGGTTGATACCATCTCGGATGGGATGATTCGTCTCCGCTTCCACGAGCCGAACTCGCTCGTGCCCGTGCTGGAGATGTGGGATGCCGTCAAGCAAGGCTCCTTGGATGTCGCCTTCACGACACCGGGTTACCACGCCGGGAAGATTCCCGCTGTGTCTTTCTTCAGCGCCGTGCCGTTTGGCCCCGGAGTGCTGGAGTACACCGCATGGATGGACTACGGGGGCGGTCAGGAGTTGAAGGACCGGATCTACGGTGAGCATGATCTCATGTCCCTCAAGTGTCTGATCATCGCACCGGAGACTTCCGGATGGTTCCGGACCCGTATCGAGCGGGTTGAGGAACTGAAGGGCATCAAGATGCGCTTCTTTGGTCTCGGTGCCTTGGTGATGAACAAGCTCGGAGTCTCGACCCAGTTGTTGGCCGGTGGAGACATCTTCCCGGCCTTGGAGAAGGGCGTGATTGATGCGACCGAGTTCTCCATGCCCACCATGGACTTGAGCTATGGCTTCTATCAGGTCGCCAAGTTCAACTACTTCCCCGGCTGGCACCAGCAGTCCACCATGAGTGAACTGCTGATGAACAAGGCGAAGTGGGAAGGACTCAGTTCAACGGCTCAGGCCATCATCCGCACCACCTGCAACGACGCCTATCTTTGGTCGGCAGTCCGCAGTGACGCCCTCCAGTTCGCAGCGATGGCTGAACTGCAAACCAAGGGTGTGACCTTTGTGACTTGGCCAGATTCCGAACTGGCTAAGTTCCGCAAGGCGTGGGAAGAGGTGAATGCAGAGAAATCGGCAGAAGACCCGCTCTGGGCTGAAATTGAGGCGAGCTATCAGTCTTACCGCGACAAGTATGCGGTTTGGGGATCAAGAGCTTACCTGAAGTAAGCCAGATTCATCGCTTAGTAACCAAAACTGGCTGGAACTGCTTCGGTTCCAGCCAGTTTTTTTTGGAGGATAATGGAAGAAACCCTCGATAACATCAGCGAGAAACTCAGGAGTATTGTGGACCGCCTCGGCAAGCTGTCCACCTTCTTTATGATCCCCTTGGTGTTCATCACCATCTGGGATGTGTTCTGCCGCAAGCTGGTCTGGATTCAGATCTGGTTGGTGGAAAATTTTGGACGAATGTTCGAATCCACTCTCGTGCAAGAGATGGAGTGGCATTTACACACAGCTCTGTTCCTGATGGTCTTCGGCTACGGGTTCACCCATAACCGCCATGTGCGTGTGGACTTCATCCGGGAAAACCTCTCATTCCGAACAAAGGTCTGGATCGATTTCTTGGGGACCACCTTCTTCATGATTCCTTGGATCTGCGTCTTGCTTTACTTTTCCTTCATTTACACTCGGGAATCCTTTCTCATCAATGAAATCTCGGCTTCCCTTGTGGGCTTGTCCCACCGCTGGATCATCAAGAGCTTCTTGGTGCTCGGGTTCATCGTGGCTCTGCTCTCCGGAATTGCGGTCTGGCTGCAAACCGTGATCTGTCTCTTTGGCCGTCCTGATTACCGCTTTGACTTGATGACCGTCCAGTGGCCGGAGGATGAACTGGATCAGAGGCAGCAGGATCTCAAGGAGATGGAAGGTACGCTGGAGGCCAAGAGTTGAAGGCGATCTACTCTGCCTCGGCTGACTTGCTGCTCCGGACACTCACCTGCCGCTTTCCTGTCCTGTGATTCCTTGTCAAAACGTGTGCGCTCAGTTTGAGGCGCCGTGTACCAAAGTGCTTTCATGAACAGTTGGTGGTTTCAGTTCGTCCGGAAGTATGTCTGGAATGATGAGAGAACTCCCTACCATGTTTCGCCGGGGCAGATGCGCAAGACGCAGGCGCACAATGAAGTGTTTTTCTATGTTGTGTTTGAAGGAACCTTAGTGGGACTAGTGACCCTTGGGGCACTGATTCAGGTTTACACCACTCATGAGACAGAGTATCTCCCAGTGTTAGGGTACGGATGCTTCCTCTTGGTGGCGTTGTATTTCCTCGTGTCCAGAAAATCTCCATGGGCGGTGCTCTACTCAGCGAGTCTACCCGTGTTGGTTTTCGGGGTTTTCTTTTTGTATGACTTTCATCCGAACAACATGTACTTGGACAAGCTGCTCTTGAGCGGGTTTCTGGTCTGTTGGTTGATTTATACCACTCGTTTATTCAAGATCTGCCGAAAGTATCCTGACATGGAGGACGCAAGCAAATGAGATTCAAAACGCTTAACCCATCTTTAAGCTCGGAGAGACGCGCATGGAGTTGATGTCTTTTGTTCAAGATCACCTGCCCCTGTTCATGTTCGCAATGCTGGGGATGCTTTTATTCACGGGTTATCCGGTCGCATTCATTCTGGGAGGGGTTTCGATCTCCTTCGGCCTGATCGGGTTTTCACTGGGAGTTTTTTCGCTTGGAGAGTTCTTCAACTTTGCACCAAGAATCTGGGGATTCGCAGCGGAAAACCTCGTGCTGGTTGCCTTGCCAACCTTTATCGTGATGGGAATCACGATGGAGCGCAGTGGGATTGCCGAGGACCTGTTGCACATCACCCAGATCCTGTTGCGCAAAGTGCCTGGAGGACTGGCGATGTCGGTGACCGTGATGGGAACCATCCTTGCCGCCATGACGGGCATCATTGGTGCTTCGGTGACCATGATGACAGCGATCGCGCTCCCGACCATGCTCAAGCAGAAGTACTATCCCTCGCTGGCCACTGGGGTGATCTGTGCTGCGGGAACTTTGGGAATCCTGATTCCCCCTAGCATCATGCTGATCATCATGGGAGACCTCCTACAGGTGCCGGTCGGTACGCTTTTCATGGCCGCATTAGGACCGGGTCTGATCTTAGCGATGATGTACATGATCTACATCGGGTTCTACGCCTCGTACAATCCGGAGGCTGCTCCGCGTTTGACGGATGAACAGATGACGGCAACAAAGGGGGAGTTGCCGAAATTGATCTTAAGGGGATTTCTTCCTCCGGTTGCTTTGATTTTCATGGTCAAAGGCTCGATCCTGTTTGGCTTTGCGACTCCAAGTGAAGCCGGGGCGGTGGGTGCTTTCGGCGCGTTCATGCTGGCGGTGGCAAATCGCAGAATGAAGTGGAGTTTGCTCAAGGGCATCTGTGAATCTGCCGGATTGACCATCGCGATGATCTTTATGATCATCGTTGCCGCCACCTGTTTCGCCTATGTTTTCCGTTCGCTGGGCGGGGATTACATCGTGGAAGACATGATCGCAGCATCCGGACTCTCTTCTTGGGGGCTGTTGGGACTGATCATGTTTGTTGTCTTCTTTCTGGGCTTTTTCTTGGACTGGGTGGAGATCACCCTGATTGTCCTGCCGATTTTCGCACCCATGGTTGCTGGTCTGGATTTCGGGGCTCACGTTGCAGCAGAAGACATGAAGGTCTGGTTCCTTGTGCTTGTGGCGGTCAACCTACAGACCTCCTTCCTGACACCTCCTTTCGGGTTTGCAATTTTCTATCTCAAGGGTATCGCTCCAAAAGGTGTGCATACGCTGGACATCTACCGTGGGATTATCCCCTTCGTGATCATCCAGGTCATTGGGCTGTTGTTGGTCATAGCCCTCCCAGAAGTTTCACTCTGGTTGGCAAGGGTTGCCTACGATTAGCGCAGAGCTAATCTTTTTGTTATCAGGTGTCGGCACTCGCCCGGCACCTGAAGAACGCGCCTACGATTTTCCTCGCAGCTCTGCCAGCGCCACTTCTGCGATATCCAGTCGCACTTGACTCTCCTCAACCAGTCGTTGAGCCACTGTTTCAATTTCATCACCCTGTGCTCCGGCCATCATCGCGATGTTCTGAGCGTGGAGGGCCATGTGTCCCTTCTGGATGCCTGTGGTCGCCAATGCCTTCAGCGCGGCGAAGTTCTGCGCCAAGCCGACCGCCGCAATGCAACGGGCCAGCGCACTAGCATTTTGAACGCCAAGAATTTTGAGTGAGGTCTGTGCGGTGGGGTGCAGTTTGGTCGCCCCCCCGATCAGGCCCACCGCCAAGGGCAGTTCCAACATTCCGGCCAAATCTCCTTCAGCAGTGCGTTCCCAGTACGACAAGCCACGGTACTGCCCACTACGGGCGGCGTAAGCATGGGCACCCGCTTCAACGGCACGGGTGTCGTTTCCAGTGGCCAGCACGACCGCAGTGACCCCATTCATGATGCCCTTGTTGTGGGTGGTTGCCCGGTAGGGATCTGCCTGAGCAAACTGGGAGGCAGAGAGGATACCGTCGCGAACGTCCGGACCTCCGATCTCGTCACCCGTCCACACGGCCCGCGCCCGTGCCAAGCGCCGATCCGCTAAGTTTGAAAGGATACGCAGGTTGACACGCCCACCCGTCCAGCGAGCGATTTCCGGAGCCAGTTGCTCGGCCATGCTGTTGACCGCGTTCGCCCCCATTGCGTCACGGGTATCCACAATCAGGTGCGTAACCACCATGGGACCGCTTGGAGTGGAGAGTAAGCGCACCTCTAAATCCCGGAAGCCCCCACCGTGTTTCAGTAGGACGGGATCGACCTCGTCGCAGAGTGCCTGAATCGCGTCTTTTTGCTCTAGGATTTTGAGTCGGGCCTGTTCCGGATCAGAGACCTCCAGTAATTGGATTTGCGCGATCATCTCGGATCCGGAGGTCGAGGTGATGAATCCTCCTGTGGAGCGACATTGCTTGGCAGCATTGCAAACGGCAGCAATCACAGAGGACTCCTCAGTGACCATCGGAATCAGCACTTCTTCGCCATCAATGATCATGTTTGTGGCAATGCCCAGCGGCAGGGTCATCGCCCCCGCCACATTCTCAACCATGTGCGAGGCTAAATTTTCAGGAAGGTTCCCGTATTGTGAGAGCGATTCCACTTGCTGCGCATCGAGTTCGCAGAGGTCAGCAACTTTTTGCAAACGCTCGGAGGGCGTAAGTTGATGGAATCCGGCAATGCGGGACGAGAGGACAGGCATGGTTGTTTTGTGGAATAGTGTTTTTAATTCAGCCGAGACGCTGGTACGCCCCTGCGATACGAGCACCGAGGCGGGCGTTGTTCCGGATCAGGGCGGTGTTGCTTTGCAGACTCTGACCTTGGGTGCGCTGATTGACGCGTTCCAGCAAAAAAGGAGTGACATCCTTGCCGCTGATTTGCTGAGTTTTGGCCTCATTCAGAGAATCCAGAATGGCCTGTTGCACCAAGTTTTCGTCAAGTGCTTCCTCGGCAGGAATGGGGTTCGCGATCACCAATCCGGTCTCAAAACCAAGGCTCCACTGTGTTTTCATGCAGCGGGCGATCTCCTCCGGAGTGTCCATGCGCACTTGCGCGGGTGAACCACTGGCGGGTGTGAAGAAAGCAGGGAATTCGTTGGTGCGGAATCCAATCACAGGAACCCCTTGGGTTTCAAGAAATTCCAGTGTTTTGGGAATATCGAGGATGGATTTGACTCCGGCACAGACGACGGCAACCGGAGTGCGGGCGAGTTCGGTGAGGTCGGCTGAAATGTCCAGCGTCTGTTCGCTGTCGCGGTGAACTCCGCCAATTCCTCCTGTCACAAAGACGGCAATTCCGGCCATGCGGGCACAGATCATTGTCGCTGCGACGGTCGTGCCTCCGCTTTTGCCTTGGCTGAGGGCGACCGGAAGATCACGGCGGCTGATTTTGAGGAGATCGCGGTTTTGTGCAAAACGCTCCAACGCCTCCGCGTACATGCCGATGCAGATTTTCCCGTCTTGCACGGCAATTGTCACCGGCACCGCGCCTTCTTCCCGCACAAGAGCTTCCACCTCCTGCGCGGTTTGCAGATTTTCCGGATAGGGCATGCCGTGGGAGATGATGGTGGATTCCAGCGCAACGACTGGAGTTCCGGAGGCCAAAGCGGATTCCACCTCTGGAGTGAGGTGGAGTTGCGGAACAGGCATATTGAGGGAGGGTCAGGCTTTGGTTAGCACCACTCCGCCATCGTCCTCAAAAGCGAAGTGGAGTTGGTCTCCGGGGCCAACATTGAGGTGTCGGAGGATTTCCATGGGAAGAGGCATCCTTGGCTGGCCTGTGATCGTGGGTTTGGTGCTGGCGGTGATGCAGTACTCCGGATCCGGACCCTTCAGGATGCGGCGCCCGAATTTGGGTTGCCGTAGCTGAAGGATTTCGCAAACCTCGTCAAGTTGCTCGGCGAACACTTCCGCATCGGAAAATCCAAGTTTTTGCGCAACTTCCGCTTTAGAATGACTGCGCGAAAGGGAGCGGATTTGATCGTAAAATTCCTGACACTCTTGAGTCGTGTACGTTTCCATTTTTTCTGGAGAATTTCTGCGAAGGTTCATTTTACAAGAAGTTTTGCACAAAAGGCATGAGATTTCGAGTTTTTATACTACGCCTGACGTGCGTATTGTTCGATTTCGTGGAGGTGTTTAAGCTTTGCATACTCAGAAAGGAAGCTGGAAAGAAAGCTGTTTTTTGCAAGTTGGAGCAGTTCTGCGCGGGAAAGTTTGAGCGCCTGCCAGACGGCGAGAAAATTGGCATTGAGGTAGCCTCCAAAGTAGGCAGGATCATCCGAGTTGATCATCACCCGCAGGCCGGCATCGAGGAGTTGCTTGAGGTTGTGATCCTCCATGCGTTCAAACACGCAGAGCTTGGTGTTCGACAGCGGGCAGACGGTCAGGGGAATCTGCTTGGCCGCCAGTAGTCGGACCAATTCCGGGTCTTGGAGACACTGCACCCCGTGGTCAATACGCTCCACCCCCAGCACATCCAACGCGCCCCAAATGTAGTCTGCCGGACCTTCCTCGCCTGCATGTGCGACCTTGCGGAATCCCTTGCTTGCAGCCTTGGCAAAGACTCGCTCGAACTTCTCCGGAGGGTTACCGACCTCGGAGGAATCAAGTCCAATCCCGACGATCCACTTCCGGAAAGGCAGCGCGGCTTGCAGTGTTGCAAACGCCTCCTCCTCGCTGAGGTGCCGGAGGAAGCAGAGGATCAACCCTGAGGTCAGTCCGTAGTGCTGCTTGGCATCAGCGAGGGCTTGCTGGATGCCCCGGATGACCACCTCGAAAGCGAGACCCCGGTCAGTGTGTGTCTGGGGATCAAAGAAGATTTCGGTGTGCCGGATGTTGTCCTGCTGTGCCCGTTCCAGATACGCCCACGTCAGGTCGTAGAAATCCTGTTCGGTCTGGAGCACACTCGCCCCGGCGTAGTAGATGTCGAGAAAGGATTGCAGATTGCTGAAATCATACGCCGCTCGCACGGCTTCCACGTTCGCGTAGGGCAGTGCAACCCGGTTGCGCTCAGCCAGCTCTAACAGCAGTTCTGGTTCCAGCGACCCCTCAATGTGCAAGTGCAACTCCGCCTTGGGCAGTCCGGAAATGAAGTCTTCGTCAGTCATGGCTGGATTTCAACGCAGTACAGATTTCAATATCGCTCACCTGAGCGAACATTACAAGCAAGATTCCCCCTTTTCGCAAAAGGCTTTACTTTCTTCCAATCATCCCGGAAAGTATGGCGAGGAACTCAAATGTGATGGAGCTATGCCGGACAAGGAACTCTACCTGATCGCGTACCGCGACTTTGAAAACAAGGAAGTTGATCAGGGAACTTGGATCAAAGCGCTGACGCTCCATGAAGGCGATAAGGAGAAAGCCCGCTGGGCCTACATGCGGATGCGCGTGGAGCAGCTGGAGCGGGATCCCCAAATTCTCAAATCCGTTGCGGCAAGCGACTACTCAGGAGGCATCATGATGTGGATCAGTGTTATTATCTTCATAGGGCTGATGGTGATAGCCGCGGTCTTCGATTTCATGGGCATGGAGTTCCACTGGGAAAATGGACTGTACTTTCTGGATATCCCATCCCTTTTGATCGTGGTGGCCCCCGCGATCCTGTTTGGAGTGGCCGCGACCTCGTGGAAGGCGTTTGGCCGGAGTTGGACCCTGCCGCTCGGCTCCCTGAAAAAAGTTTCCTTGCAAGATGCCCGCTCCACCTCCCGCTGTCTTCAGGTGATGGGGAACACCGCATTCATCATGGGAGTGTTCGGCACCCTGATTGGAGTGATCTTGATCCTCCAAGTCCTTGAGGATTCCTCAGTGCTTGCCGCAGCGTCAGCCGTTGCAATCATCACCCTCTTCTACGGAACCTTCTTCAAACTCCTCGCCTACGTCGCCGATCAGCGCGTCCGTAACCTCTACCTTGGTGGGTCAGAACCGCTGGAGGAGTGAGGTGTCGCCTCACCCAACTTTGAGATCAATCATCCAAATCCTTGTGAACCAATGTCAGAAGTCAGCGTGTTGGCCGCCGTCCGGGTGAAATCGGGGCAGGTCGAGCAATTCTTAGAGATTTTTCGGGCGAACGTGCCCAACGTGCTTGCCGAGGATGGGTGTCTGGAATACGCCCCCTCGATCGATGTCGATTCCGGAATGGCCGCGCAGGAGCTGGCTCCGGAAGGCGTCACCATTTTGGAGCGCTGGGCGAGTTTGGACGCGCTGAAAGCGCACTCGGTGGCCCCGCACATGCTGGCGTATCGAGAGCAGGTCAGGGACATCGTGGAGAGCGTTTCGCTGAAGGTGTTGCGCAAGGTGTAGCTCAACAGCAAGGACAACCCGCGAAAATCTTTCCTCTCCATCCCTCCTAGCTTCAACGCAGCCGGGTCCGCAGACCCGGAAGTGGCTGCGGTTTTCGTCTCCGCCTCACAGCACTGTCTCCACATTCCAGCCCATGTTCCGGTCAGTCACGGGTCAGAGTGCTGCCGAGTTCCTCAATCATTCCCCAGCAGCCGCGCATCCTCCGGATGGGTCGGGTTGTAGTAGGAGATCGTGTTGTGCTGTTCGGCAAGGTTCGTTTCCAGAAAAGGCGCTTTGGAGCGGCAGAACACCTCTCGTTGAATCTCGTACCAGAAGGTCGGAGGGTCAAAGGTGCCGCCACCGATTCCGGTCATTCCGGTGATGCTTTCGGCAGTTCCGGTCCAAAAAACGGTGGACCCGCAATTTTCGCAGAACTGCACTTCAAAGCGGTTTCCGGATTCGGTGGGGTAGCTGTAGGACTTGAGGGTGCCTTGCAACACCTCCACATTCTTCGAGTCAAAATACACCGAGATGCCCAAGGCACTTCCGGTGCGCAGTTGGCAGTAGCGGCAGTGGCATACTCCCACTCGCTTGGGATCGCCCGTAGTCCGGTAGCGAACCCCGCCGCACAAACAGCCGCCTTCATGAAGGTTTTCTGTGCTCATTGCGCTCTCTTGTGAAGTGTTGAGGATTGGCTTGAGGCAGCAAGCCGTCAGTCTGCCGAAGGTTTCCAGCCTTGTCCATGAAACTCGAATTCTATGGAGTTAAAGACGGAAACACAACAAGAATCTTGTCGGTTTCAGAGCAGTTTAGAAACTGACTCCGGAGGTGGTCACCATTCTGGAGCGTTGGGCGAGTCTGGATGCGCTGAAAGCGCACTCGGTGGCTCCGCACATGCTGGCGTACCGGGAGCAGGTCAAGGATCTTGTAGAGGGCGTTTCGCTGAAAGTGCTGCGCAAGGTGTAGCACCGTACAAGGCCGGAGGAATCGCTACTCCACAGGACAGCAAAGGAATTCTGGATCAGGGTTTGCAGGAGGTTAGGGGAGAGACGCAATCCCGTGTCCCTGCTTGAGAAGACCCATGAGAAAACGCTTTATCCGACTCGCCCTCCTTGCACTGGTCCTTGGAACGCTCGGAGGCTGCGCCGAAAACCTCACGGCGCTTTACCACCCCGCCTGTTTCACCTCTTACTCAATGAATCCATCGCGGCATGGGTGCGACCGCCCCTATGTGTTGCGACAGAACCACGGTGACGAAGTCTGAGCGCAGGCTGAGTTAGGTTGCGGCTTGCCCCACCAGTACCGCTCCACGGATGTGGGAAAGCTGCACCGGAACCAGTTGGTTGTGGAGTTCCGGGAAACCGCCTTTCAACTCCACGCGCAGGTAGTTGTCCGTAAACCCGCCCATGCGCCCATCCGCTTTGGGTGCTTCGCATAGCACCGTCCGGGTGCGTCCCAAAAATCGTTCCTGAAACATCCGTTGCTTGCGCTGGCTGAGTGAACGCAGGGTTGCGCCGCGCTCCTGTTTCACTTCCGGAGGAAGCTGCGTGTCCATCCGTTCGGCAGGCGTGTTTTTGCGCACTGAGAAGGGAAAGACGTGGAAATAGCTGACGGGCAGGTCTGCCAAGAGCGCGCGGGTTTCCTCAAAATCCTCCGGGGTTTCTCCCGGAAACCCCACCATCACATCGGTGCCTACGCACAAATCCGGAACCGCCCGGCAGGCGTGTTCCACTTCGGCGGCATAGTCACGGACGGAGTAGCGGCGTTTCATTTGTTGGAGGATCGCCTCCGCTCCGGATTGCAACGGCAGGTGCAGGAAGGGAACGAGGGGATGCGTCGCATCGGCCATGCGCTCGAACAATGCTGGGGGCACGGTGGTCGGTTCGATTGAACTGATGCGGACACGTGCCAGTCCACTTTGTTCGGCAAGTGCGTCCACAACCTCAACAATGGTGCGTCCGGATTCCTCGTAAGTGCCCACGTTCACTCCCGTGAGTACTACCTCCCGGACTCCTTCCTCGGCCAGCATCCGCGCTTCTTCCAAGAGATTCCCGAAATCCCGGTGCCGCGAGCGCCCACGGGCGAAGGGAATGATGCAGAAACTGCACATGAAATCACAGCCGTCCTGAATTTTCAGAGCGGCGCGGGTGTGCAATCCGGAGCGGGCGAGGGCTTCAGTGTCTGCGGGTGCGGAGGAGGTTTCCGGAAAGAGCGGGGCGATGGGCGCGTAGAACGTCCGCCGTCGCGGAGTGGGAGCCAGCACGAGGGGATCGTTGTGCTGACGCGCCTGCTCCAGCAAATCTGGAAGCCGCAGTTTTTCCTCGCTACCGACCACCACCCGCACGCCAGCGAGCGCAGCGATCTGCTCCGGAGCCATCTGGGCGTAGCAGCCGATCACCGCGATTTCCGCGTCCGGATGTTTGCGGTGCAGGGAGCGGATGGTTTGCCGGCTTTTGGAATCGCTGTGTTCCGTAACGGTGCAGGTGTTGACCACCAAGACATCGGCGGCTCCGTTGGCAGTCACGACCGTGTAGCCACACTGCCGAAAACTCCGGGCCAGCACTTCGGTTTCCGAGTGGTTGAGTCGGCAACCAAGAGTATGGAGGGCAACGGTGGTCATGCCAGTGGCAGGGGTGATGCGATTGGGGGTCAGTCAGCAGGAGTGCCCCATTTGCAGGGCGACTCCGGGAGTGTCAGGAGGGCGATGGAAAGGACTGCGGAGCGGGTGGACTCCCCGCAGTTCCGGAGGATCATTCGTCCTCCTTGAGTTTCTCGAGACGCTCCTTGATCACCTTTTCCTGAACGAACGGAGGGGTCGACGTATATTTCTCGAACTCCATCGAGTAGCTGGCCTTGCCCGCCGTCATCGAGCGCAGTTCCGTGGCGTAGCCGAACATCTCGCCCAGCGGCACCCCGGAGTTGATCACGGTGTCCTCACCCTTGACCTCGGAGCCGTAAATGACACCTCGGCGCGAACTGAGGTCGCCGATCACGGAACCTTGGTAGTCGGAGGGAGTCTCAACTTCGACTTTCATGATCGGCTCCAGCAGCACTGGGTTCGCCTTGTGAACCGCCTGCTTCATTGCCGCACGAGAGGCGAGGCGGTAGGCCAAGTCGCTGGAGTCCACGTCGTGGTACTTCCCGTCTCGTAGCGTCACCTTGATCCCCACCATCGGGAAGGCAGCTAGCGGTCCTTTTTCCATCACATCCCGAAAGCCTTTTTCGCAGGCTTGGATGTGTTCGCTGGGAATCGAGCCTCCAAAGATTTTGTTCTCAAACACAAAGGATTCCTCGCTGTCCCTCGGCAACGGTTCGATCATGCCCGAAACTCCGGCGAACTGTCCGGAACCCCCGGTTTGTTTCTTGTGCAAATGATCGTACTCGGCAGAGGTGGTGATGGCTTCGCGGTAGCTCACCTGTGGGGCACCGACGATGACCTCGGCTCCGTACTCGCGGCGCATGCGCTCGATGTAGATGTCTAGGTGCAACTCACCCATGCCGGCAATGATCGTCTCTCCGGACTCCTCGTCGGAATGAACCCGGAAGGTCGGATCCTCGCGCATGAAGCGGCCGATCGCCTTGCTCATCTTCATCTGCTGCTCGTTATCCTTTGCCTTGATCGCGAGCGAGATCACCGAGTCCGGAACGAAGATGCTCTCGCAGGCGAGGCGAACGTGATCGTTGCAAAAGGTGTCGCCAGACGCACAGTCCACGCCGATCATGGCCACGATGTCCCCCGCCTCGGCGTAGTCGATGTTGTCGCGGTCATTGGCGTGCATCCGGACCATGCGGCCCACGCGTAGTTTCTTGCCCGTGCGCGTGTTCACCAACTGCTCGCCTTTGCGGAGCTTGCCCTGATAGATGCGGGCGTAGGTGAGCTGCCCGAACTGCTCTTCGGTGAGCTTGAAGGCCATTACAACGGTGGGTTTTTCCGGATCAGTGTCCAACAAAACCTTGGAGCCGCCATTGGCGAGGTCTGCAGCTTCAGTAGGCTCGGCTTCCAGTGGAGAGGGCAGGTAGCGGTTGATCGCATCCAGCAGGGGTTGCACCCCCTTGTTCTTGAACGCGCTGCCCATGTACACCGGGCAGAGTTCCAGTGAAAGCACACCCGCCTTGATGGCTGCGTGAATGACCTCTTCGGAAATCTCGTTATCCTCCAAGAGGTCTTCCATCAGTTGCTCGTTGAACATTGACACCGCCTCCAGCATCTCAGCCCGTTTTCCCTCGGCGAACTCCTGATGTTCTGACGGAATCTCTTCCGTGCGGACGTTTTCGCCGTTGTCACCATCAAAGTAGATCGCCGTCATGGTGGCGAGGTCGATCACGCCCTGATGCCCCTCTTCAAGGCCAATTGGAATCTGCATGGCCACGGCGTTGAGCTTGAGCTGTTCGCGGATGCCCTCGATGCCCCGATCCGGATTCGCACCCATGCGGTCAAGCTTGTTGATGAAGGCAAGGCGTGGAACCCTGTAGCGCTTCATCTGGCGGTCCACCGTGAGGGATTGTGACTGCACGCCGGCCACACCACAAAGCACAAGGATGGCGCCGTCAAGCACACGCAGCGAACGCTCCACTTCCACGGTGAAATCCACATGTCCGGGGGTGTCGATGATGTTGATCTTCGTGTCATCCCATGCAACAGTCGTTGCTGCCGAAGTGATCGTAATCCCCTTTTCCTTCTCAAGCTCCATGTGGTCCATGGTGGCACCTGCACCACCACCGCGAACCTCTTCGATTTTGTGAATCTTGCCTGCGTAGTAGAGAATGCGCTCGGTGAGTGTCGTCTTGCCGCTGTCGATGTGTGCGGAAATGCCGATGTTTCGGGTGTTCTCCAGTTGTTTCTGAGATGCCGCTTCCATGATTACCTGTTCGTGAGTTCTGGCTCGAAAGCCAATCAAAGCTTAACCCCACAAGCTAGCAGGATTTGCAGAGGATTTCAAGAGGAGTGTGTTTTCAGACGGATGCAAGCGCGGGGGCACTGCGCGATTCCCCTTGACATCCTATTGGTGGACGGCGCATCATTCAACAGACCTTATTGATGGTCTCGTAAAAAGTCAGAGGCATCAACTGCTGGAAAAAATCGGATGCTCA